>NZ_JBVJLS010000023.1:0-105778 GCF_055584605.1 Nocardia sp. NPDC102475
ACACCACGAAGCCATGGTCCACATCGCGATGATCATGACCATGTCACGACGACTGGCCCGCACCCGATAGCCGAGATCTCAGACACTCACTAAGGTCGGTTCGGTGACCAGCGACGCGCCGGAGACCACCGTTCAGCTCGAAACCGTCGCCGCGGCGACGAACCGTCTGCTCGACACCATCCGCGGGCTCGACGATGACGTGACCCTGCCCTCGCTGCTGCCCGGGTGGACGCGGGGACATCTGCTCGCGCACCTCGCGCGCAATGCCGACAGTCTGGTCAATCTGCTGCTCTGGGCGCGGACCGGGATCGAAACACCGCAGTACGCCAGCATGTTCATCCGGGATGCCGATATCGAGGCGGGTGCGCCGCGGCCACTTGCCGAGCAGTTGGCCGATAACGAAGCGGCGGCGAATCGCTGGCTGGCGCTCGCGCAGACCGCTCCCGATGAGGCATGGACGGCGACCGTCCGGACCAGGCAGGGACGGCCTATTCCGGCGACCGAGGTCATTTGGATGCGGCTGCAAGAGGTGGAGATCCATCATGTCGATTTGGCGGCCGAATACCAACCTGGTGACTGGCCAAAGGATTTCGTTGCTCGGCTGCTTCCGCGGGCTGCTGCCGATTTGACCAAGGGGATTGCTGCTGGGGCTGATCCTTCAGTTGCGTTCGAGGTGCGCAGCACTGATACGGACTTCACCGCGACTGTTGGGAGTGGTTCTCCTGACCACACCGTCCGCGGGCCCGCTTCTGCCTTGCTCGCGTGGCTGCTGGGTCGTTCCGATGGTGTCGAGCTCAGTGGCGCGTTGCCGACGCTTCCCTCGTGGAAATAGCGGCGCGAGGAGAGCACCTCGCTACGTTGCGGATCGGCGGCCGAGCTTCGTCTGTCACGGCGACCGGAGGCCCGGTATCTCGTTGTGTGCGCGGCCCCGGCCGGCCCGGCCGGCCACAGCGTGAGCGAGGAAAACCAGCGACCATACAAGGATCAACGTGACTGCCAGTCCGACGGGATAGTTGCGGTCCAGGACGGTGGGATTGCTCGGCATGCCCTCGCCACGGTCGAGGACCGGGAGGGCGATCAGTACCAGCGCGACCGAGCAGACGGCACCGCAGGCGGTGACGGCCCACCAGGTGGGTGGCAGCAGGTGGCGAGCGGTGAGTCCGAGTGCGGCGCAGATCGGGGCGAAGACCGCATCGTGCAGCAGGATTCCCCCCGCGAACCAGATCGCGACCGAGTCGAGATCTGTTGGGGGTAGGTCGAATAACGCGCTGATGCCGTACCAGCCGAGCCAACTGCCGACGAGCAGGAGCAGTATGCGGGCGGCGATCATGACAGCACCTCGATTTCGGACAGCCATTTCGTTTGCAGGACGCCGGGTCGGTTGGGTGCGATGAGACGGCACGGGTAGCCATGGTCGAGATCGAGGGTTTCGCCATTGATGGTCAGGGCGACCAGGGTGCTGTCGTCGACCGCATGACGTTGCGGGAGAATCGAACTCCCGTAGATGCCGGTTTGCTCCAGCGAGCGGAAGCGGATATCGCCACCGGCATAGTCGCCGACCGCCGCCAGCAAATCCAGCAGGCGCACCCCGGACCAGTCGGCGCCCGCGCTCCAGCCTTCGACGCAGGCAATCGGCAAGCCGGCCCGCGTCTGCGGCAGGGAAAGCAGTTCGTCCCTGGTGAATTGGCGCTTCTGAGCGCCGATGGTGACCGTCAACCGGTACTCGGGATCTCGGGCCAGGTCACCGACCCCGGCTGCCGCGGCCGATCGGTTGACCGGAACGCCCTGTGGCCCGTGCCCACTGCGCGGCGCGAGCACGGCAGCCCAGCGCAGGAACGGAATCGTCTGCCCGGCGACGGCCAACCCCGCTGCGACGGCAGCGACACCAGCACCTGTCAGCACCGCACGTCGCGAGATGTGCGGCCGCGTACTGGTGCCGGCAGGCGGCTCGGTCGGGGATTCGACCAGCCGATGTTGCAGCGCGTCCCGGATGACGGGAAGTTTGACCGCCAAATGCACGGCCAATGCGCCGACGGCGACGTAGGCCATGGCGTAGTGCGCGGTGGGGAAGAAGAACTTCCACGGGTAGTACTGGGCGATATTGAGGAGCCCGGTCGACAGCTGGAAGATCGTCGCGCCGACCAGGATCGCGATGGAGCCGCGTTCGACGATTCGCAATAGCGAACCGATGATCGGGCGGTGGAACAGTCTGGGATACACCGCCCACAGCTTCACCAGCAGCAGTGGGATCGCCGCGACACCCGAGATCACATGCGCGCCCTGGGTTACCCGATACAGCCAGACAGGATGGGCGGGCCACCAGAACCAGCTCGGTGGATGCTGAATCCAGTGGCTGAGCAAACCGGTGCAGAAGCACAGCAATATCGCGCTGCCCAGAGCGATCCCCACGCGACTCGCGACCGCGGGCCCGCGTGCGGATGTCACCGGTGGGCGCGCGATATTCGGGAATTTCATACGAAATCGCGCTTGCGATTCCATCCAGCTGCCGCGCTTCATCACAACGCCCACCGACTACTCGAAGCGGGCCTGCCCGATCGCAACCAGGCGATATGCCGACCGGACACCTCCATCGCCGTCACCATGCGGAACCCGGCCGCCGCGGCCAACTCTTCCGCGCGATCGATCCCCACCCGCGCCCACGGAAACCATTCCCCCACTCGGTCTCTCGTCTCCAGCCGAATCGGATTAGACACCACACCGGCACCGGGACGGGCGAATTCGACCACTGCGATGCCATTGCGTGCGAGGAGTTCGCCCGCGCGGGTCAGCAAGCGGACCGGATCGCCACCGATCCCGATATTGCCGTCCGCCAGGATCGCGTAGGACCAACGGCCGGAGCCGGGCAGCGGTCCGAACAGGTCGCGCCGCAATGCGGGCGCGCCACGAAATCTGGTGGTAGCCACGGCCATCGGCGAGATATCGACACCCAACGCGATGACTCCGCGCTGCAGCAGTGCCGTGACCAGCCGCCCCGGACCGCAGCCCAGATCGAGCGTCGGTCCATCGCAACAGCAGGTCAGCGCGGCATCGGCCGGACGGTCGGCGGCATCGAAGCCCAGCCAGCGCCGGGTGCGCAGGGGATGGCGTCGTCCGTCCGTATCGCGCACCCAGCAGTCCTCCCCCGCCAGCGCGAGATCGAAGATGTCGCTCATCGGGGTGCCAGCAGGGTGTGGTGCAGCTGATGGATCAAGCGCGCGAACCGCCCGTCGGATTCGCGCGCCACCTCGAGTGCGTCGGCGAAGGTGTCGACATCGTTGTAGCGCGGCAGCGAGCGCATGCGAAGTCCACAGCTCCGCATGGCTTCCAGGGTGAGCTCGCCGGTTTGATCGGTCGACATGGGAACGTCGACGAGTGTGCGCGCTGCCTGGGGTGTCGGCAGCCCGAGTGCCCACCAGCCGCCGTCGTCGGCGAGACCGAGCAGTGCGTCGCCGCGCAATACCAGCTCGCGGGCGGCCCAAGTCAGCACCTCCGGGCCGATCTGCGGTGTGTCCATGCCGATCTGCAAAACCGGCAGCCCGTACCGCGCGGCATCGGCGTGCGCGTTGGCCAAGCGTTCGCCGAAAGACGCACCACGCTGCGGGATGACCTCGAAATCAGTCAGCGCCCTTGCCACTTCATCCGCACACTCGGCATCCGCGAGCTCTCCGGTGAACGCGACGACATGGTGCGCGACCGGACTCCGCGACATCGACTCCAAGGTGTCCAGCAGCGATGCCGCAGCGACTCGGGCCGCATCAGGAGGCGAAAGCGGCGGTGTCAGACGTGTTTTAGCGAGACCAGCAATCGGGGCCTTGGCCAGCACGAGCAGTGTCGCGGCCACGGGCGAGGGTCGAAAGTAATTCATCGCAGCACCGCCAGGAAGTCGCGAGTGGCGCGCACGGTGCCGGGCCACGATCCGGATACCTTCGAAACTCCACCCGCCCGTGGCCGATACGCGATATCGCGCTCGACCACACGCCACCCCGCCCCTGCGGCGCCGATCAGCAGTTGCAGCGGATATCCGGAGCGGGTGTGCAGCGGTCCGAGGGAAAGCAGAGCGGCCCGGCGGGCCACCCGCATGGCACCGATATCGTGCACGGGTAGCCCGTATCGGCGACGCAAGCGCCCGGCGATGACTCGATTGCCGAGCCGCGCATGCCACGGCCACACACCGCGACGCACCGGCTTACGCCGTCCGACCGCCAAATCGGCACCGGCACGCACCAGTTCGACCAGCGGCGGCAACTCCCTCGGATCCATCGAGCCGTCGCCATCCAGAACGGCCACCAAATCCGTTCTGGCCGAGGCGATCCCGGCTTGCACGGCAGCCCCGTACCCGGGGCTCGCCTCGGATACGACAGCGGCGCCGCACCGGCGGGCCACCTCGGCCGTCGCATCGGTCGAGCCATTGTCCACGACCAGCGCATGGAACCCGGCCGGGATGGCCGCGAGCACACCTGGCAACGCCTCAGCTTCGTCTCGGCACGGGATGACAACGGTCACGCCGCCCGGGTTGTGGAGGGTCTCGGTCACCTTCTCGACGCTAGGCCAGCCCTGCCGAATCAAGGCCGCAAAACTGGTGACGAAACAGTGACGTCCGCATTCAGAACCGCTCGAGCACCGGTTTTTCAGGCACGGCGGCCCTATGGTGAGGGTCGTGCATGACGTGACGGAGGCTGCGACACGGCCACGCGGCCGGATACGTGGCGAGTATCTGGGAGCAGGCATTGCCGCCGCACTCACCCTGACAGCATTCCTGGTACCGCGAATTGCCAGCGAACAATGGCGGAGCAAGCTCTACGCCGGTTCGGCCCCCATCTTCGGCAACTGGTTGCCGCATGTCGGCTGGGGTTCGGTACCGGCCATCGCGATCGCGATACTGGTCATCGGTTTCGGTCCCGCGATGGCCGCGTCGCTGCCCTGGCGAAGGCTGCTCGCGACGTCTTGGGTGACTGCTCTGGCCTGGGCCTTCGCCTTGGCCATGATCGACGGCTGGCAACGCGGATTCACCGGACGACTCGCCGACGGCCACGAATATCTGTACGAAGTCCCCGGCGTCCGCGATATCCCGGCCATGCTGCGCGGATTCTCCGGCCGCATCCTGGATTTCCAACCGGACTCCTGGACGACCCACGTCTCCGGGCATCCACCTGGCGCGCTGCTGTTCTTCGTCCTGCTCGATCGCATCGGCCTGCGCGGCAGCGGTTGGGCGGGACTGGCGTGTCTGCTGATCGGGTCCAGTGCGATCGTCGCGGTCGCGGTCACGCTGCGCGCGCTCGGTGCCGAGGATCGAGCCCGAAAGGCATTGCCGTTCTTGACAATAGCGCCCGCCGCGATATGGATCGCGGTTTCGGCGGACGCCATGTTCGCGGGTGTCACGGCATGGGCGGTAGCGCTGCTGGCGATCGCGATCCGGCGGCCGTGGGTCGCGGTCGCTTCCGGTGTGCTTTTCGGGCTCGGCATCTATCTCAGCTACGGCCTCGTGGTGATGGCTCTACCCGCCGTCGCGGTCCTGGTCGCGGGCCGAACCGTCCGTCCGCTGCTACCTGCCGTATTCGGCGCGCTGATCGTCGTGGTTGCCTTCACGCTGGCCGGTTTCTGGTGGCTGGATGGCTATCACCTGGTGGTCGAGCGGTACTACCAGGGCATCGCCACCGAGCGTCCGTACGCGTACTGGGTGTGGGCGAATCTCGCCGCCACCGTCTGTGCGGTCGGCCTGGCCACCGCCGCCGGATTACCACGCGCGCTGCGCAGACCGCTCGATGCGACCGGGCTCTTGGTAGCGGCGGGATTGTGCGCGATATTGGTGGCAGACCTCAGTGGCCTCAGCAAGGCGGAGACCGAGCGCATCTGGCTGCCGTTCGACGTCTGGCTGCTCGCCGCGACCGCGTTTCTGCCGCAGTCCACCGCCCGAGTCTGGCTATTCCTGCAAGCGCTCGGCACGCTCGTACTCGCCCACACGATCCTGACGAATTGGTAATCCATGAGCATTCTGATCGCCGACGACGACCCGCTGGTCCGTGATGTGGTGCGGCGCTATCTCGAACGCGACGGACTGACCGTCGTGGAAACCTCGGACGGCGCCTCGACCATGGCACAACTCACCGAACCCACCGGCGACCCCGTCGAACTGGCCGTCCTCGATGTGATGATGCCCGCCCCCGACGGCATCGAAATCTGCCGCGCGGTGCGTTCCGGCCCACGCCCGGACACCCCGATCATCCTGCTCACCGCACTCGGCGACGAGGACGATCGCGTGCTCGGCCTGGAGGCGGGTGCCGACGACTACGTCACCAAACCGTTCAGCGCCCGCGAGCTCGCATTGCGGGTCGCCTCGGTGCTGCGGCGTTCGCAGGCGACGCGGCAGCCGAGCACAGAACTACTGCGCGACGGCACGGTCGAGGTGCGGCCGGATTCGCAGGCGGTGCTGGTGGACGGCAGGCCGGTCGACCTGACCGCGCGCGAATACGATCTGCTCGTCTTCCTGCTGCGCCACCCGCACCAGGTGTTCAGCCGGGAGGAACTGCTGGCCAAGGTGTGGGGCTGGGATTTCGGCGACCTGTCCACGGTCACCGTGCATATCAAGCGGCTGCGGGCGAAACTCGGTGACCGGCATCGGATCGAGACGGTATGGGGCCGCGGCTACATCTGGGGCCGGAATGGAGAATCCAGTGCCTGAGAACACACTGCAATTGATCGGCTACGTACTGGCCTGCTCGCTTCCGATCGTCGCCATCGGCGCGGCGATCCTGCGCGCCACCAGCAATCGCTCCATGACCGCGAGCATGGCCGTGCTGGTGCTGATCCCGACGCTGTCCACGCTCGCGGGCATTATCGGGGTCAGCGGGTTGATGTTCACCGATGAACTCGAGCGCACGGCGGTCGTGCTCGCGGTCGTCGCGGCGGTCACCGTGCCCGCCGCCCTGCTGCTCGGGCGAGAACAGGCTCGCAAGACCGTCTGGGAGAAGCAGATCCGCGAACAGGAGCGGATGGCGGAGCGCTCGCGCCGCGAACTCGTCGCGTGGGTGAGCCACGACCTGCGGACCCCGCTGGCCGGTATCCGCGCGATGGCCGAGGGACTTTCCGACGGCGTAGTCACCGGCACCGACGATGTGGCCCGTTACGCGGAACAGATTGTGCGCGAGACCGATCGGCTGTCGGTCATGGTCGACGATCTGTTCGAAATGTCGAAGATCAACGCGGGCGCGTTGCGTTTGGAATTGGAGCCGGTCGATCTGCGCGAGTTGATCGATGAGGTATTGGCCGCCAACCGACCGAATGCCGAACGCGCCGAAGTCCTGCTGCGCGCGGAACAGCCCGACTCCGAAATCGTTGTCGCGGCGAGCGATCGAGCCCTGGGCCGCGTGCTGACCAATCTGGTCTCCAACGCGATCGCGCACACCCCACCCGGCGGCCAGGTAGCGATATCCGCAGGCACGTCCAACGGCCAGGCTTGGGCGCGCGTCGACGACACCGGTCCGGGCATCTCCGAGGCCGACCTGCCACGAATATTCGAGGTCGCCTACCGCGGCACCGCCGCTCGCTCGCCCGTCGCCTCCGACGGCGTGTCCTCCGGAAGCGGTATGGGTCTCGCGATCGCCGCGGGTCTGGTCGAAGCCCACCACGGCGATATCAGCGCCGAGAACCGAGAGCAGGGCTGCCGATTCGAAGTTCGGCTACCACTCAGCGAAAACTGAACTACGCGACCGGCGCACCCGCCCCGGCAACCGCCCGCAGCGGTGCGAAGGCGAATTCGGCAAGGCCGTCGTGCGGATCCACCCGCGCGGTGAATCCCAGAACGCGTTGCGCCTGTTCGGGGCTCGCGACGATATGCCGCACGTCGCCGGGTCGATAGCGTCCGGTGATCACCGGTTCGGGACCACCGCGCGCCGCGGCCAACGTGGTGGCTACCGCGCCGATGGTGATCGGACGTCCCGAGGCGATATTGAGCGGAACGAAACCGGTGTGCGCATATTCGACCGCCGCGAGATTCGCCGCGGCGATATCACTGACATGCACGAAATCCCGCGCCTGCCTGCCGTCTTCGAAAACCTGCGGCGGCGCACCTGCCTCCAGCGCCGATCGGAAGATCGCGGCGACTCCGGAATATGGTGTATCCCTTGGCATATCGGGGCCATAGACATTGTGATAGCGCAATGCGGTGACCCCGGATTCGGTGACCGCCGCCCACGCGGACGCGTAATGCTCCTGCGCCACTTTCGCCGCCGCATAAAGACTCCGCGGCCGCAACGGCGCATTCTCCGGCACCGCCTCCCAACCCAACACCTCATCCGAATCCGGATCCCGATGCTCGAACATCCCGCTCTCGAGATCCCCGCGCCTGCGCACCCCGACCTCAACGGTCCGAGCCCCGCGATACCGCCCCTCCCCATAGACCACCATCGATGAAGCCAGCACCAACCGGCGACACCCGGCCCGGTCCATCGCCGCCAATAAAACCGCGGTCCCCAAGTCGTTATGACTCGCATAAGCGGGCGCATCCTGCGCACTCACCCCCGCACCCACCACCGCGGCCTGATGACAAACCACATCGATCCCCCGCAATACCGAATCCAGCGCATCCGCATCCCGCACGTCGACCAACCGGACGTCCTCTGGAACAACCGCACCAAACCCGTGCGCCGCGGGCAGCATCACATCAATCGCCACCACCTCGTGCCCCACACCCACCAACTCCTGATGCACACGCGTCCCGATAAAGCCCGCCGCCCCGGTCAGCAATACCCGCATTTCACCACCACCCCGAGTCCTGGTGCCCAACCCGCCCGCAACCCACTCCATCGTTTACCGAGGTCATGCCCTGATTGTGATGCCAAGCGGCCAAAATTCGCCGCAACCAGGCCACGTCGTCAGACTTTCGTCACGATCCCAGGCGGCTGCCGAAGTGACCGTCGATGCGCTGACCGGCGGATGCCGCAGCTACCGGATTCCTAGCTCCTGAGGTAGTCGAGATCCGTCGAGCGCAGTCATATGGCGGCGCCGCGGGGCGTGCCGTGCAGCGTTTCGACTGCGCTCGGCGAGCGAGCCGGTCCTGATGGCGCGGCAACCTATCTGGACGGGGTACTAGGAGACTGACTCCGTCGGTTCCCGAGGGCACCTTCGCGAGCAGCAGAGTTCAAGCGCCGCGGGAAAGGTAGCGGACGGGAGGCGGGGTTCGGTAGCCGAAGGCTTTGATGAAGCGGGCGCCGATTTGGGCTTCGCCGGCTCCGAGCGCCTCGGCGCCTACAGTGTTCATTAATCGGTTGATGACATTGAAAAGGGTTGCCACCCAGACGGCTTCGTCGAAAGCCTCGGCGGTGACGCCGGCCGCACGGACTTTATCGGCGTCGCCGGGAGTGAGGCCATCGGGATCGCGGACCATTTTGCCGACGAATTCGAGCATGGCGCGAGCTTCGGGGCGCAGGGGCGAGTTTTCGCCGTCGGCCAGGGCTTCATCGACCAGCTCCGCGGCGATATATGCGCCCGCGATGCCCCGGTGGGCGGAGTCGCAGAAGGGGCATTCATTGGACTGGGAGGCCCTGGTTGCGAAGATTTCGCGTTCGGCGACGGTCCAGCAGGACGGTCCGCGCATGGCGTCCTGGATGAGGTCGGAAAGCGGGGTGCCGAAATACCGGTGCCGGTAGCAGATGACCTTCATGACCGCGGGAACCTCGGTGCGACCCAACCGCTGCATGGTCGCGAACATGATTCGGGCCGGGAGTTCTTGGCCGGATTCGACTGCGTCGAGCCACATTTTCAGCGCCCCTCCCAGGAGCGGCGGGCAGCGCGCAGCCGTCGGTCGGCGGCGCCGTACGCCGCGACCACGGCCGCCTCGAAGATCTCGTCGTCGCTGCGTCCCGCCTCGGCCAGCGTCGTGATGTTCTTCTCGGTGAGCCGATACGAACGTTCGGCGACCAACTCGACGAAATCGGCGAGATCATCGGGGACCCCGGCCGCACCTTCTTCACCCGAGGACCGCGCCCGAATCGACCGCCGCACCTCGACCGGCAGCCGTCCCGGCGCACCTTCGAGATGCGCGCCGAATTCTTCCCATTTCGAGCCCATGGAACGCCGTGCCATGGCCCCATTCTTGCCCATCAATCGCACTACCGCTGCCGAACGAAGATCAGATTTCGCCTTCCTCGCCGAAGTCCCGACGCACGAAATTCGGGCGCAGGTCCGGCTCGGGTTCGTCGTAGTAGCGGTGGAAGGTCGGGGTCACGCCCGACGAAATCGGCGGATTGACCCAGCTCCAGTCGGTCGGGCATTTGCGGCCCGCGGCCTGCTCCCGATCGACGTGGTCGCAGAACTGCTTGGCGACCGTGTGGTGGTCGACGATGTACACCCCCGACTTCCGAAAGCTGTACAGCACGGCGCGATTCAATTCGACCAGGGCCTGATCGCGCCACAGTGAACGCTCGTATCTGGTATCCAGGCACATCATTTCGGCAATGAGCGGCAACATGTTGTACCGGGTGGTGTCACTGAGATTGCGTGCGCCGATTTCAGCTCCCATATACCAACCGTTGAACGGTGCGAACGGGTAGGTGATGCCGCCGATCTCCAGGTTCATATTCGAAACCGCGGGCAGCACATGCCATTTCAGGCCGAGTCCGGCGAACCAGTCGAATTCGGGATGTTCGAGTTCGACCTCGCGGGCCAGTTCGGGCGGGATGTCGAACCAGCGGATCGGCTCGTCCGGAGTGCTGATGAGCACCGGCAGGATGTCGAAGGGCGTGCCGCTGCCGCGCCAGCCGAGCTTCATGGCGAATTCGGTGATCGCGATATTGGCCGGGTCACCGGTCACGGTGCCGTCGCCGTTGCGGTAACCGGCGTAGCGGATGAGTTGCGGACTGACGATGCGGAATTCGCGGCCGTCGGCCTGGCGCGGTGGTCCGACGGTGATCATCGATTGGATGGCGCCGCCGTTGGTCGCCATATGCAGGTGCTGCCAGCAGACCTCGGCCAGGTCGCGGGCCGAGCGCACCCGCCGTGCGTCGAGCAATTTCAGTGATCGCCAGTGTTTTCGCCCCACGCAGCGAGCGTGGTTGCGCCACGCGAGCTTGGCGCCGATCAGGATCTCCTCGGCGGTCTGCACGTAGCTGCCGGTTTGTTGGAGTTGCTCCAATGCGGTGCGGCGGCGGTTCGCGGATAGATGCGCGAGTTCGGGCAATCGGAAGAACTCATCGCACTCCCGCATTCGCCTTTTCAGATCGAGGCCGAAAGGTTTTGTGTCAGCGGAGCTTTCGAGCGACATGACGGGTAACGCTTGATTCACGGTTTTCTCCGGTCGGGCATCAGGTACTGCGGCTAAACAGACAGGCATTGATCGAGCAGAGAATTTCGCGCGCGGAGCGCAGCTGACACCGGGCTACACCGGAGGTCCGCGCGGTAGCCTCCACGTTGCGGGGAACCGGGATACGGCAGACGGTTTCGGCAGCGGAGCCGCGCAGGTTGTCTGGTTGCCGATCGCGCGCACAACATCATGACCTGGCCGCTGCCGTTTGCTGTCCACGATCATGCTCGTCCCAATCGACGCCTGAAAACGCCCGCACAGCAGCCTAAGACCGGTGTGCTGGCCGTGTGCCCGAATTCGACGTAATGCCTGTTCGGAATCTGCCGGACACCGGCAACTGTTTGCCGATCGGCCCGAACCCGACCGACCTGTATGTTGCGCTCGCAGTACCGTTATACGAACGGTTCGTCCAGCAGTGAGGATTGGCTCGTGCGCAGCGTTGTCGGTATGGCGGTGACCGTTCTGGCGCTGCATGTCATCGGCTGGGGGACTCTGCTGTTATTCGTGGTGCCGGGACATCACGTGGTGCAGGGCGCGGTCTTCGGAGTCGGTCTCGGCGTCACCGCCTACACCCTCGGCATGCGGCACGCCTTCGACGCCGACCACATTGCCGCGATCGATAACACCACCCGAAAGTTGGTGGCGGAGAACGGCAAGCACCGGGTGCAGACGGTCGGTTTCTGGTTCGCGCTCGGCCATTCCAGCGTGGTGTTCATCCTGGTCGCGCTGCTGGCGTTCGGGGTGCGGGCACTGGCGGCGAATCTGGAGAACCAGGATTCGGGGCTGCAGCGGTGGACCGGGCTGTGGGGCACCGGCATCTCGGGCACCTTCCTGATCGTCATCGGTCTGCTGAATCTGGCCTCGCTACTCGGCATTTGGCGCGTCTTCCGACGAATGCGGCAGGGCGACTTCGACGAGGCGCAGCTCGAGCGCGAGTTGGACAGCCGGGGCCTGTTGAACCGGGTGCTCGCGCCGGTGGTGCGGCTGGTCGAGAAGCCGTGGCAGATGTTTCCGGTCGGGCTGTTGTTCGGACTCGGCTTCGACACCGTGACCGAGGTCGGTCTGCTGGTGATCGCGGGCGGCGCGGCCGCGACGGGACTGCCCTGGTATTCGATTCTTGTGCTGCCCGTGCTGTTTTCGGCGGGTATGGCGCTGTTCGATTCGCTCGACGGCTCATTCATGAGCTACGCCTACGACTGGGCCTTCGCCGAACCGGTCCGCAAGATCTACTACAACCTGGTGATCACCGGACTGTCGGTGGCGGTCGCACTGCTGATCGGTGGACAGGAGATCGTGTCGATCTTCGCCGAACGGCTCGAAGTCGAATCCGGAATCGTCGCATGGATCGGGAATCTGGATCTGGGTGATCTCGGCTACATCGTGGTGGGTCTGTTCGTGGCGACCTGGGTGATCGCGGCGGCGATATGGCGCTTCGCCGGAGTGGAACGCCGCTGGCAGGGTGACCTTGCCACGAAATAGCCAGTCCGAGTACCTCATGCCACATACCAACCGGCATGTTTCTCGCTTGCGCACCTACTTTCGCATTTCTGGCAGGATGGGCGCCATGCTGTCTCGGCGCGAGGTGCGGCGTTGGGTCTCCAGCGCCATAGTTGGCGTCGCACTGATTGCCGGTGCGGCGATGTTCGGTCCACCCCCGGTGCTAGCAGCGCCCGGCGACCAGCCCCGCCCGAATACCGGCTCGGCGGATGGTCCCTCCCCCGCGGAGCCGACCGTCCCCGGTGTCAAGCAGGCTTCGATCGATCGGATCGTGCCCATCAACGATCGGTGGCTGCGGGTGTGGGTGAATTCACCCGCGATGAGTCGCGCCGTCGAGGTGCAGGTGTTGCTGCCGCGCGAGCAGAACCATCCGCGGCCGACCGTCTACATGCTCGACGGACGCAGTGCCGAGGCGGAGAGCAACAACTGGACCGAACTCGGGCACGCGGACAAATTCTTCGAAGACAAAGACGTGAACGTGGTGCTGACGGTCGGCGGACCGGCCAGCTTCTACACCGACTGGCAGCGCCCGGACCCGGTGCTCGGCACCAATATGTGGGAGACCTTCCTGACGAAGGAACTGCCGCCGCTGATCGATGCGAAGTTCAACGGCAACGGCCGCAATGCCGTCATGGGCGTCTCCATGGGCGCCGAGGCCGCGATGATGCTGGCCTTCCGGCAGCCGAAGCTGTACACAGCGGTGGCCGCGCACAGCGGCTGCTTCTCCATGGGCACCGATCTCGGACAGGCGCAGGCCCGCGCGGTGGTCGCGACCTACCGTGGCGGACCGGACAATATGTTCGGCGATCAGCACGATTCCGCCTGGCTCGACCACGACGTGCTGCTGCACGCGGAAGCGTTGCGCGGCAAGGCGATCTACCTGTCGGTCGGCAGCGGACTGCCCGGTAAATACGACACCCCGAACAACCCGGATCTGGTCAGCACCATCGGATTCGGCGGTCCGCTCGAGGCCGCGACCAATATGTGCACCCGCAGGCTGGCCGATCGGCTCGCCGCGCTCGGGATTCCGGTGACCGCGAACTTCCGGGCGACCGGCACGCATTCGTGGCCGTACTGGGCCGACGAGTTGGGCCTGTCCTGGCCGACGATCTCGCGGGCGTTGGGCGTTTAGCCGATTCCGAAGCGCGCCAACACATCCGGATCGGTCGCGAACCGCAGGAACTGCTCGTTCTCGTGCGGGTCACCGGTGGTCACCCGCACACCATCGATGCCGTACGGCCGCAGCAGCACCCCCGCCTCCGCGCTCACCTCACCGTATTCGGCGCTGCGCTCACCCAGCGGCAGCCACAGGAAGTTCGACTCGCTCGGCGGCACCTGGTAGCCCGCGGCGAGCAGTGCGTCGCGCACCCGATCGCGTTCGACGACGAGATTGTCGGTGCGGTCGAGCAGCTCGTGCCGCGCCTCCAGCGAGGCGATCGCGGCCGCCTGCGCGACCCGGTTCACGCTGAACGGGATGTGCACCTTCAACAGCGCGGTGATCACCGCCGGATCGCCGACCGCATAACCCGCACGCAGCCCCGCCAGACCGTACGCCTTGGAGAAGGTCCGCAGCACAACGACATTGGGCCGATTGCGGCCGAGCTCGACACCGTTCGGGCGCTGCTCGGGGGTGAGCCGCATGTATTCGAAATAGGCCTCGTCGAGCACGATCAGCACATGCTCCGGGATCGCGTCCAGGAAGCGGACCAACTCGGCCTCGCCGACCGCGGTGCCGGTCGGGTTGTTCGGATTGCAGACGAAGATCAGCTTGGTGCGCTCGGTGACCGCGGCGGCCATCGCATCCAGATCGTGCACGTACTCTCGCGTAAGCGGCACCTGCACGGCGGTCGCATTGCCGACCTGGGTGACGATCGGATACGCCTCGAAGGAGCGCCACGCGAACAGCACCTCGTCGGTCGGTGCGTCACAGGTGATCTGCACCAGCTCCTGACACAACGCGACGCTGCCACAGCCGACCGCGACGTTCGCCGAGGAGACGCCGAGGAAGTCCGCGATTGCCGCACGCAGCTCGGTGACCTGATTATCCGGGTAGCGGTTCGCCAATTCCGCGGCCTCGGCAATGGCCTTCGCGGCGGAGGGGAGCGGACCAAAGGTGGTCTCGTTGCTGGCGAGCTTGACCGCGCCGGGATGGTTGCGGCCGGGGACGTACGCCGGGATCGAATCGAGGTCCGGCCGGATGTGCGCTGTCACCGTTCAACCATATGCCGGGTCCTCGAAAATCTGGGCGCCAGGGCCGCTCACGTGCAATTTCTCGCGAAGATCAGCAGATCCACCTACCCTTGTTTCATGTCGGGCATTTACGACGATATTGCGCCGCTACGTAGTCGCGACGACATCATTTCCGGTTCGGACCCACAACCATCGACCGATGATCGGCTTCGGACCGCCAGCGCCCAGGTGCCCATCACGGTGGCCGAGCCGGAGGGCAATGCGCGCGGCGGCATCGTGGTGCTGCACGAGGACCGGGAGTTCACCGGGACATTGCTGGAACTCATGAAGGCCCTGGCG
This sequence comes from Nocardia sp. NPDC102475, assembly GCF_055584605.1. Classification (NCBI taxonomy): domain Bacteria; kingdom Bacillati; phylum Actinomycetota; class Actinomycetes; order Mycobacteriales; family Nocardiaceae; genus Nocardia; species Nocardia sp. NPDC102475. The sequence continues at coordinate 15,323 of NZ_JBVJLS010000023.1, forward strand.
ACCGAGGGCTGGACGGTGGTAGCGCCCAATCTGTTCCATCGCATAGACGGCGAGCCTGCGCAGGAGGTTTTCGGCGACGAACTCTTCGACGATTTCGACGCCTGCTTCGACTGGCTCACCCGCCGCGGCGTCTTCCCGGACTGCATCGGCGTGCTCGGCTTCGACCACGCGGGCACCGCGGCCTTCCTGGTAGCGACCAATCGCCCCGTCGGCGCCGCGGTCAGTGTCGCCGCGGCCGGCATCATCGAACCGCTCACCGACGAGGCCGATGCCCTCATCCGCGCGGCCCCCGATCTGCAAGCGCCATGGCTCGGACTCTTCGGCGCCGACGACCCGGACACCCCGCCCACCCACGTGGATCAACTCCGGGACGCCACCGCCCGCGCCGCGGTCGCCAGCCTCGTGGTGACCTATCCGGGCCTGCACCACCGCGCCGACCGACAAGGCGGCGACGAAGACTTCGATCTCGTCGATTCCCAGACCCGGATTTTCGACTGGTTCGACAGCAATCTTCGGTGATTACCTGGCGTTTTGCGATCTGGACGTCGGCTACTGTAACCTTCCTGTTCGGCGGTTCGAAAGGACCGGTGCCCTCGAAGAGAAGGCTCCAGGAGGCGTGCCAGAGCGGCCGAATGGGACTCACTGCTAATGAGTTGTCCCTTCACGGGGACCGGAGGTTCAAATCCTCTCGCCTCCGCCACACCCCGGTTCGCCGGGACTGTACAACTGAACACAGGCATGCGCCCGTAGCTCAACGGATAGAGCATCTGACTACGGATCAGAAGGTTAGGGGTTCGAATCCCTTCGGGCGCACTTCATTCGCGGATGGCTCATGCTCACGGAGAGCGTGAGCCATTGCTCATTTCGTCATGTTTTGTGGGGGTGGAACCCCCACACCCCCACCCCGGAGGGCTTTGCCCCCGGACCCCCTGGCCGGCCGGAGGGCTTCGCCCCCGGCTGGGGTCGAATCCCCTCGGGCGCACTCGTATTTGTCGACATGAGTGCCCATCAACCTTGGCGGCCGTGTGCCCGTCAGCTGGCATGGACAGCCAGGTTCCACCACGAAACGAACTGCGCATCTTCGGATTTCAGCTCCCAGCGCGCGACGAGTTCGAAGAACTCATCTCTCGCAGATACCCTCGCAACGTAGCCTCTCGAAAATCACCGAGCGTCGACGCCGTCAGCGCGGTCGCACTTCCTGCGGAGTGACCCCGAACCGCGCCTTGAAGGCGGAGCCGAAGGCGCTGAGGGAGCGGAAACCGCTGGCGTAGGCGATGTCGGCGACGGTGCGGGTGGATCGGGCTTCGCGGAGGCCGCGGTGCGCGCGGTCGAGCCGCTCGCCGCGGATCAGTTCGCTCGGTGTGGTGCCGGTGTGGTGCAAGGCCAGTTGGATCTGCCGCAGTGACCAGCCGAGGCTTCGCGCGATCGCGGCCGGTGTCAGGTTCGGGTCGTCGGCGTGCCGGCGGACGTGGTCACGAACCGCGGTGTCCACCGTGGCCAGCACGGTCGGCATCTCGTTTCGGTGGCGCAAGCAGAGGCGGAGCAGATCGACGATCGTGTCACAGGCCGAGGCGAACTCGGGCCCGTCGAGGGCATCACGTTGCTCACCGAGTTCGGTGATCATGCCGACGACGACCGAGCCCAGGCCCTTTCGCAAGTCGACCAGCGCAGGTCCCGCGCCGAGCTCGAGCGGCAGAGTGCCCGCGGGGACATTCATCACCCACCCGCGGGCAGCCTGGGGTTGACCGAAATCCACGGGACGCGTCTTGGTGACCACCGCGCCGTGCCCCGGAAGCACCTGGGCGGTGGTGTCGTCCTGTCGTACGCGCAACGCGCCGGACATCGGGATCATCACGCGCAGACTATCGTCGTGGTCCTGGCGGATATCCGCGCGCGTCCTGGCGTAGACGACACTGTCCGACCAGAAATCGATCAGCTGATAGCCCGCGTATCGCTGCACGGCCGTAGTTCCACGGAACGCCGACCGGCTGGCGAAACGAAACTGCAACGTGCCCTGGTTACGACAGACATGCTCAGCCCAGAGGTCGGCCGAATCACCGGGCGCGACCATGCCGGTATCGACCCGTTCCACCAGGTATGGCTTGGCGACCGACACGAGCAACCTCCCGACCGACATGCGCGTTTCCGTCAGACCCGTGCACATTTCAGGTCGAGCGCGCATCGGTCCGCGTCTTAGCGTTAGCCGATCGTACAGCTCACAGCCCATCGCACCGGTGCGTTGCTCAGCCGTCGGCGGGGCCCGTTCGGCACGGGCACCAACGTCCGACGCGGCTGCGCAGGCTCGGAACCACCCGCACGGAGGCACAGATGAAGCGCACGCATACTCACGTATCGACTCGGCTGGGGCTGGTGCATGCCGTCATAACCGGCAGCGGCGATCCGATCGTGATGTGGCCGAGCCTTCTGATGGACGCTGCCCTCTGGGACGCCCAGGTCGATTACTTCGCGCGGAATCACCTGACCATCGCGGTGGATCCGCCCGGCCACGGGAGGTCCAGTCGTCTCGAACAGCGCTTCACCTTCGAGGAGTGCGCGGGCTGCGTGGTCGACATCCTCGATCAGCTCGGGATACGGCGAACGCATTTCATCGGGAACTCGTGGGGCGCCATGATCGGCGGCACCCTCGCAGCCACATTCCCTGAGCGCGTCGAAACCGCCGTGCTGATGAACGGCACGGCATCGCCGGCTCCTACCGTTCAGCAGATGCAGTACCGGATGCTATTGATGGTGATCCGGATTCTCGGCGGGATTCGCCCGCCACTCACCAAATCGGTGGTTCGCGCGTTTCTCGGTCCGACGACCGTAAGCGCGCGCCCGCAGGTCGTCCGAAAGGTCGTCGACATCGCTCGTGGCAATGATCCGGTATCGATCATCAATGCCGTGCACTCCGTGGTGATCGATCGCCCGGACCAACGAGACCTCTTCGCCTCGATTACCTGCCCCACGCTGATCGTCGGAGGTCGCGAGGACCGCACCTTCCCCCTGCCCGAACTCCAGGCCATGGCGGACGCCATCCCGGGCTCGGAGCTCGTGGTCATCGACGGGGCCGCACACCTCACGGCCGCGGAAGTCCCCGACGAAGTCAACCGTCTGGTCGAAACCTTCCTGGCCAACCGCGCCGCGACGAGCAATTAGTCCGGGCCGTCGGCTCGCGAAGGCCAGGGGCCGGCGCCACTATTCGCCGGGGAGGGTGGAGTAGAGCAGGTTTCGGAAATCTGTGGCCGGTCGCGCTTCACGTTGGCGAGTGACCACGCCGATCTGATTCGGATACCGCCTGAACGCCAGATGCATGCGCCACCGACGGTCAGGTCAGGCGGACATCAGCGACGAACCCAACCCTGTGCGCGGTCGGCCAAGTTCCACCACGAAACGAACTGCGCATCTTCGGATTTCAGGTGCCAGCGCGCGGTGAGGCCATCGAAGAACGCGGCATCGGCGGTCTTTCCACCTTTCGGCTCTCCGATGTAGACCAGCCGTTCGCCACCGTCGGCCTCGAACGCGGCAAGCGCGTTGGACGCCATCGTGTTGCCCCAGCCCGGAGGCCAGCAGAGGAACAGCACATCATCCGAGCCGCCGCTCGGACGTGCCGCGAACTCATCGAGATTTCCGACCCGATGCCATACATCCGACTGACCGGCCGCACCGAGAAACGACACGTTCTCCGTCTTGTCCGGCGGTTCGGAGTCGTACGCGTCGACGCCCACTCTCACCTCGGTCAGCTGGGCCGCCCAATACCCGCGCCCGGCGCCCAGTTCGACTACCTTGCGGCAATCGCAGAACTGAGCCACCCACTCAACCGTCTCCGGAGACGGGATGGCGTATGCGTAGACGGCCTGCAAGATTGTCTGGGCGAACCCCAGACGCGCACTGCCCTTCGCTCGACCACCGTTCACCACGCGACGGCCCTCGTACTCGAACACCGACGGCGCGACGATCTCCCAATACGGATTCGCGCTGACCGACCGGCCACCGGTCATGTAGTGCACGAACCGCAGATCGAACGCAGCGTCGGCCCGGTCATCGCCGGTCCCCGCCAACATCGGAGCCGTGTCCAAGTACTCCGCCACCTTCGGGTACTCGTCGCGAAGCCGCTCCTCATCACCAAGCAACGCCGCCAGTTCGTCCCGCCGATCCGCCGTCAACGCGAGCTCAGTCATCCGTCAATTCTGGACTGACACAGCCCAATTCGTGCGCACTTCCGCAGGCAGAGCCGACCCGCTCAACGATCACGCTCTAATGTGCGACGCAAACGGGATTGTGGGCAGGACGCCTGGTGTGGGTACCCCTATACGCACGAGCCCCGCCATCCTCGAAGAGGGGCGGGGCTGTCGCTCAGCGGAACTACGAGCGGTTGAATTCGCCGTCGACTACGCCAGCGGTGAACGCTTCCCACTCGCCGGGGGTGAAGACCAGCGCAGGGCCAGCCGTGTTCTTCGAGTCGCGAACACCGACCATTCCCTTATCGAGGAACGCGACCTCTACACACTCCTGGCTAGCCGAACTGTGGCTGCTCTTGAACCACCGCGCCCCCGACAGATCGACCTTCACCGAGCCAACTCCTCTGCAATCTGCTGAATCAGTCCGCGGCTCGCGTCCTCATCCAGTGCCACACGCTGAATGCCAGCATAGGCGTCCCGATACTCGTCGACCTCGTCTGTCTTCTCCAGGTAGAGCGCACCCGTGAATCCCTGGATGTAAACGACGGGAGGTTCGGTCAGCTTCGCCGTTGGATGCCGAGGAAATTCGAGAAGAACGAACGAACCGGTGAACACCCCCTTATGCCTTCCAGCCGAGAGGGGCACCACACGCACCGAGACGTTCGGAAGTCGACTCGCTTCGACCAAGTGTGTGAGCTGGGCGGACATGACCTCCGGCGAGCCCTGGACGCGACGCAAGACGGACTCATCGAGCAGGACGCGCATCTCGAGCGGCTTGGCCTTGCTGTGGAGTCGTTCCTGCCGTCTGCGGTGGAGTTCGATCCGGCGCTCGACCTCATCGGATGGCATGCCGGGAAACTCGGTCCAGTGCAGTTCCCGTCGGTACTCGGGGGTCTGCAACAAGCCGGGAATCAGAGTCGTGTGGTAGGAGCTGAACCGTTTGGCGGCGTCCTCCAGTCCGACGTAGAGATCGAAGTGTTTCGGTATGGCGTCGCCATAGGCATGCCACCACCCCTTTGCCTGAGATTCTTCGGTCAGCCCGAGGAGTACATCCGCTGTCTCATCCCCGACGCCGTACATCTGTGCCAGATGGATGATGAACAACGGATTGATGCGCGTCGGTTGCCCTGTCTCCATGCGCCAGAATGTCTGCTTCGATACGCCAATGGCCTTCCGGGCTGCCTCGACACCTATCCCCGCCTTTTCTCGCCGATCCCGGAGCAAGCGGGCGAGTATCCGGCGCGGGAGGGTCGAACCTGTCGTCACTGCATCTGAGGTCATCGTGTCGGCTCCATAGCGTTGCTAACGGCTCACGTTCGTCTGGGAACCAATCTTGCCGTCGCTGCGGAATCTTGTGTGCTCGTTGCCGAAAGTATGCCTAGGAACGTTCCCAATGCCTGGTCGCGATGCTGAACTGGATGTGCGCTCGGATAGAACTCTCCCACCCTGCAGTAGTTGTCAGGGCCGGGCGCAACTAAGCCACCCAACGCGAGCAGAGGTCTAAATCGATGGACCACATAGCTTTTGGCGACAGCCCGGTTTCACGCTGCTACTTCGACAGGCGGGTTTGCGATCTTCCCGCGACCCTCGACCCGCCTCACCTCGGGCGAATCATCATGAAGGCCGACCACGTATGGGCGTTGATCATGCCCGCCCATCTCGGGCAAGCAGTCAAGTTCCGCATGCAGCAACATGATTCGGATATCGGTCCGATCTTGTCGCATCCCAGGTCCGCTCGCTGGACCTACCTTGTCAGGCCGGATATTCCTGATGACGTGCGACTTTTCGCGGAGATGTTCCGGCTCAACGTCTCCGTGGTGCGGACAGGTGGGACAGTCGCGCTTCCCTCGCCAACAGATCACTGTGTGGAGTTCCGGCGCTGGGTGGAGCCGCCACGATGCACCTTCCGGCCCTCCGGTCTAGTCATAGTCGACGCGATCCGCGCTTGCTCAGGTCAGCCGATGCAGCGGAGGGCGACAAATGCCTGAGTGCACATGTGGGCCATGGATCAAGGTGTCGATGTGCGGTGCGGCGCGGCGCTGTTCAGGGCCAGTACCGGGGAGTTGGCTCAGGTGGCGTGCCCTTCGCGATTCTGCGCGGGCATGGTGCCAGTTGTCGATGGCCGAATAGCGGACCACTCGCCGATCATGCCGAATCCGCAACCGTGCCCCTGGGCCGGTATACGGGTCGTCGACGACCGTGCTGACCACGCGCTCAACGCCATCGGAGTCATGCTCCATGAATGAAGTTGAACGACAACCAAAGACGGAGATAGCACCAGCGGTGGCAGCATTGCTCCAGGTATTTCATGAGCACACGCCGGAGAAATTGAGGCTCGCACCGATCGATAGCGTCACGCTCTGCCACACCCTCAACGGGATCACCGAGGTAGATGAAGCCGGTTGGTGCACCGACTACGACGACACGACCGAAGAGGACGCAACCGTCGTCTTGCCGATCAGCGTCGTAGATCGCGAGAAGCCATGAACGCGAAGGCATCTCCGAAACCAGGCGAACCGGATGTGCACCTGAGCGTATTCCTGCACGGTGCACGATTCGACTTCATCGCATGCCTCACCGCGGCACTGACTTTCGTACAGGAACATCAAGCGCGGCACTACGCCGATGCGGTAACAATGGACCTGGGTGACGCCAGCGGCTACCCGCGCCTCCCCAATGAGCGGTTGTATCTGGAACCCTGAGCCGTCGCAGAGCCATTGCCGACCTCGCACAAGGTAGAGCTTGTGCGAGGTGCCCACTAGTTGTGCGACACCGGACGCCCAACCTCGGTCCGGTGGCCCTCTCGCTCACCGATCCGTTTCCGCTCGAAATCCTTTGGCAAGATCTCGAAGTCGCACTGCCGGTGAATGGATCGTCAGTGCGGGGCAGAGCTGTTGCTCAGCGGAGCTACCGCTGCTCTCGCGCCATCGTGTCAGGCGTCGCGGACGTTCAGGACCACCTTGCCGAAGGTCTCGGAGGAGTCCAGGAGGCGGTGGGCCTCTGCGGCTTCGGTGATCGGGAGTTCGGCGTGGACGACCGGGGCGATGGTGCCGTCCGCGAGGAGTGGCCAGATGTGGCGGTTCAGTTCGGCGATGATGGTCGCCTTGCTGTTGGGGCCCGTGGTGGGGCGGTTGCGGACGTTGTTGGCGTGGATGGTGCCCCATTTGGACAGCAGCGCACCGAGATTCAGCTCGGCGGTGACGCCGCCCTGCATGCCGATCACTACGAGGCGGCCGTGCGGTGCCAGCGCCTCGACGTTTCGTGACAGGTAGGCGGCGCCCATGATGTCGAGGATGATGTCGGCGCCGGGACCGCCCGCACCGTTCTCGGCGCGGATCGCGGCGACGAAATCGTCCTCGCGGTAATTGATCAGGACGCTCGCGCCCAATTCGCGGCACCGCTTCAGCTTCTCCGCCGAGCCCGCTGTCACCGCTACTCGCGCACCTCGGCTCACCGCGACTTGGATGGCGTGCGTGCCGATTCCGCTGCCGCCGCCATGGATCAACACCAACTGCCCGGCGTCCAGCCCGGCGGTCATCGCGAGGTTCGACCACACCGTCGCAGCCGCCTCGGGCAGCGCGGCGGCCGCACCCAGGTCGAGCCCGTCGGGCACCGGCAGCACCTGCGTCGCGGCAACCACGACCTTTTCCGCATACCCGCCGCCGGACAGCAGCGCACAAACCCGATCGCCGACATGCCAATCCCGCACCCCATCACCGACTTCGGCGATGACCCCTGAACATTCCAACCCCATGACCTCACTGGCCCCGGGCGGCGGCGGATAGAACCCCCGTCGCTGCAGCAGATCCGCGCGATTAACCCCCGCCGCGGCAACGTCGATCAGCACCTCCCCATGCCCCGGCACCGGATCCGCCGCCTCGCCCCACTCCATCACCTCGGGTCCCCCGAACCCGTTCAACTTGATAGCGCGCACCGCCCCATCCTGCCCTCGCGAGCACACACACCGTGCACTGGGTATGCGACTCACCCAAGTGCCGCACGTCGGTCCCGCTGGGACGGCGCCAGCAATATGGCGAGCACACACACCGTGTACTGGGTATGCGACTCACCCAAGTGCCGCACGCGCGGGCGCCACCGGGCAGCGCCCAGGTTCAGCCCTGATGACTCCACAGCGCGCGGTGCCGCAATAACACCGCAGAACCGCCGCCGGAGAACGGGCACGCAGCAGAAGTCCGGCACCGCCTGAGTGTGCGGCTCATTCGAGTGCCGGACGTCGGTCCCGCCGGGACGGTTGGCGTCGGCGGCAGCAATATGGCGAGCGGCCTGCGGGGATGAGGGCGGGAGACTAGCGTTCCCGGCGTGAGCAGCTTTGTCGACTTCCAGAACGAGATCTACCTGGGTGGACTCGGTGGCGCGGTGCCCGAATTACCGTTGACGGCTGCGGGTTTGGAAGACCGCGCGCGTGAGGTGCTGAGCGAGGAAGCCTTCGCGTATGTCGCGGGGAGTGCGTCCGGGGAGCGGACGGCGGCGGCCAATCGGTCCGCATTCGACCACCACCGGATTGTGCCGCGGATGCTGCGCGGCACCTCGGGGCCGGGTGCGCGCGATCTGTCGGTGGAGGTGCTCGGGACGCGACTGGCCGCGCCGGTGCTGACCGCGCCGGTCGGGGTGCTGGAGCTGCTGCACGAGGGTGGTGAGGTGATCGTCGCGGAGGTTACGAAGGAACTCGGCGTCGGTACCGTGCTCTCGACGGCGGCCTCGTCCACCATCGAGGATGTCGGCGCGGCGGCTGGCAGCTGGTGGTATCAGCTGTACTGGCCCGCCGATAACGAGCTGGCCAGATCCTTCGTCGAGCGCGCGGAACGGGCGGGTGCGTCGGCCATTGTCGTCACCGTCGACACCCCGAGCCTCGGCTGGCGGCCCCGCGATCTCGAGCTCGCACATCTGCCGTTCCTGCACGGCAGAGGCATTGCCAACTATCTATCGGATCCGGTCTTCCGCGCGAAGCTTTCCGCGCCACCCGAAGAGAGCGCGGACGCGATGCGAGCCGCGATCCTCACCTGGAGCGGACTGTTCGGCAACCACGCGCTGCGCCCCGCCGACCTCGCCCACCTCCGCGAGTGGACCGATCTGCCGATCGCCGTCAAGGGCATCCTGCATCCGGACGACGCCCGTCAAGTCGTCGACGCGGGTGCCGACGCGGTGGTCGTCAGCAACCATGGCGGCCGCCAGGTCGACGGTGCCATCGCCGCACTCGATGCCCTCCCCGCTGTGGTCGCCACCATCGGCGACCGCGCGGACATCCTGTTCGACTCCGGCATCCGCACCGGTTCGGACATGCTCACCGCGCTGGCACTCGGTGCGAAGGCGGTGCTCTACGGCCGCCCATGGGCATACGGTCTCGGCATCGCGGGCCGAGCGGGTGTGCGGCACGCGCTGCGCGTCCTGCTCGCGGACTTCGACTCCGTTATGGGCCTGTCCGGATGCGCGAATCCAACCGAGCTCGACCGTTCGTTGATCGCGGCAATCCGCTGACCCCGCCCGGTCATCGGGCCATAATTCAGGATTTGATTAATCGTGTGTCCAGGTCTTTCGCTGGACCCCTGGGCTGTGCGTTTGTGCAGTTCAGGCGCGCATAGAATGGAACTCGTGATTCCAGAACCGAGCAGTCACGCGCCCGTAGAGCCGCAATGGCTCTCGTCGTCGCAGCAGCGTGCCTGGCGGGCCTATATGGACGGTAACCAGCGCTTGGCGACGGCACTGAACCGTCAACTGCAACGCGACTCCGATCTCACCCTCGCCGAATACCGAATCCTCGTCCTGCTCTCCGAGGCCCCCGACCGTTCATTGCGCATGAGCGAGCTGGCCGACGGTGTGCTGTCCTCGCGTAGTCGGCTCACCCATCAGATCCGCCGCTTGGAGACCCAGCGGATGGTCCGCCGCAATACTTGCCTCGAGGACGGCCGCGGTGTACTCGCCGAACTCACCGAGGAAGGTATGCGGCGGCTGGAGGCCGCCGCACCCGGTCACGTCGAGGCGGTCCGCCGCAACTTCATCGACCTACTCGGCCCCGAACAACTCGAGATAGTCGGCGAGGTCTTCGCCCGCGTCGACCACGAGATAGGCAACTCCGACTAACCCCTCGGCAGACGGCGCACGGCAACGGGTAATCTCGTTGGCCTGGAGACGTGGCAGAGCGGCCGAATGCACTCGCCTTGAAAGCGAGCGTCGCGAGAGCGACCGGGGGTTCAAATCCCTCCGTCTCCGCAACACTTTTCGACGATCCGCCCCCTGCCCGAAGCGCGGGATCAACCGGTCGTCGTGACCATCAATTCCGTCAGCAAGCGCAGTGCGTGGTCCATCTCCGCTTCGGTCATCCGAGCCATACCGCACGATGTGCTCAGCCCGCCGAATGGACGAGGGTAATACTTCCGCGCTTGCGTCAAGGCCAAGCGGACATGGTCCGGACTCGCCTTCTCGTGCACGATGCCTGCGTAGATAGTCGCGTCGGTGGTCAGCTGTTCCAACGGCTGATAGATATCGGGGTTGTCCACGTCGGCGAACGGCAGTACGTCGGCCGCCGCCAGCGGAATATGAATGCCCTGCAGCGTCCTGCCCTCGGGCCATGCCGCCACGATGGCGTTGACCAAGAGCACAACCGGCTCGAACCCGTTGATCTGCTTCAGCCACGTGCTGTGCTCCCAGTCGCCACGGCACAGATGGATCGTGACACGGGCACCCTCCGGCATCCGGCGCACGAATGCGGCGAGATCCGAAGCCAGCTCAACGGCTTTCGCGGCCCGCTCTTGCGCCGACTCGATCACCTCGATCGTCAACATGCGCCCGGGACTCTCGAGTTGGAACACCACATCGCCATCGAACAGCCGGTGAATAGCGAAGATCTCTTCCAGCGCCGGTTTCCGAAAAGACTCGTAATGCTGCTCGAGTCCGGCCTCACCCAGGGCGAAGTACGCATGATCGTACGGATCGACAATGCACGCCTGGTAGCTCTTGCTGCTGCCGCGTTCCTCGATCATGCGCTCCAGAATCGGCTTGGCCGCCTCGGCTTGGTCGAAATACCCGAGCAGCACCGGCGGAATCTCGAGCTCACGCTCGCCGGTGTACTCGTAACCAGGCATCCCCGGATACGCCAACTCGATGTTTCCGTCCTTCACCTTCCGCATTCCAGGAAGCGCGAAGGTACTGCGCAGCCTCGGCATGATCCAACCGGGAAAAGCCGTGTCACCCTCCGGAAACGACGGCAGGTACTCCCACATCGTGCCGAATTTCTCCATCGCGATCTGTCGTGTCGGCGCGTTGGCGCTTCCAACCAGATACGTCACGGGCAGTGAAAGAGCCATCGGGTTTCCTCTCCGTACAGATGTGCGGGGACTATAGCGCCGACGAGCTCGGCGCGACTCCCGCCACCCAGCTTCGACCCGAGTCGTGTACGACGCGAGATACCTTGTCTCGCAAGTAAACTCACAAAATCGGCGGAGGTGCTCAACTCTCTCGGACGCCCTCCCGGTGCTGGGAACCGCAATGCTCTCCGCAATCGCCGCCGAGAACTCGGCAACGCTGAACGTTATGACGACCGCCCAACAGGCGAGTGAGCCGGCCTATCCGCGCGGCGTGGCGTCCAGCTGAGCTCTTCGCCTCGGATCGATGTGCCCCGGACAGTTGCGTGACATATCATCGATGCCATACTCGAATGTATGTTCGATAATCGACATCGAGACGTCTGGCGGCCGTACTCACCGCTCCTGCCGATCTACGTCGACATCGATCGTGTGCTTCCGCCGGGTGGATCGCCGACCCGCGAGGTATCGGCGCGGGTGAAGAAGTACGGCCTGGTCTTGTCCGGTCGGATGGCGGCCAGGCAGCGGGCCTGGCATCGGCTCGTGGACGGGCGCTGGGTGGCCAGTATCGAGGTGCCGGTCGAGACCAACGGGCAGTGGATCTATCTGGACTTCATCGCGCCGGCCGACGCGGTCGCGCCACGCGAGGGCGGCGACGCGATGCCGGAGCGACCGAGCAATCAGTGGGGGCAGCCGAAGCGATACTGACGACCGGCAGCGCCCGGACTCACTCCAGGGCGGCCAGCGCGCGACCCAACTGATCGATCTCGAATTTCGTTGTGTACGGGGCCAACCCGACGGTTACGGCGCCACCTTCGTCGTTGACGCCGAGGGCATCCAACAACCGGCTGCCGCCGTGGACGCCGCTCAAGGTGCCGATGCGGGCGTCGGCGAGTTTGGCGGCTACCTTCTCGGCTTGCATGCCTGCCATGGTGAAGCTGACGGTGGGGATGCGGGTGGAGGCGCGGCCGATGACGGTCAGGTTGGAGATTTTGTCGAGCACGTCCATCAGGTGCTCGAAGAGTTGGTCGTGGTAGTCCTGCAGCGAGGTGATGGAGATTTCCAGGCGCTCGCGGCGGGTGCCGCGAGCGCGCTCGTCCAGGCCGGCGAGGAAGTCGATGGAAGTGGTCAAGCCGGCGAGCAGGGCGTATTGGTGGCCGCCGACCTCCAGGCGTTCGGCGCCTTTTGCATAGGGGTTCAACGACATCGACGGAATACGGTCCAGGAAGGCCGGATCGCGGAAAACCAGCGCGCCGATCTGCGGACCACCCCACGCGGGCGCGCTCAACGCGACCACATCGGCATTCAGTTCGTCGATATCGATGAGGGCATAGGGCGCGGCGCCGATGCAATCGGCGACGAGCAGACCACCCACCTCGTGCACCCGATCCGCCGCGATTCGCACCCCGGGCGCCGAACCGACGATCGGCGATGCCGCGGTCAGCGCGACCAGCCGGGCGGTCGGGCCGATCAATTCCTCGAACTGCCACGACGGCATCTCACAGGTCTCGATCTCGACCTCGGCCCAGCGCACATGCGCGCCGTAGCGATTCGCGATCCGCAACCACGGCGCGACGTTCGCCTCGTCATCCAATCGCGACAGCACTATCCCGGTGCCGAGGCCGAGCCGCGAACTCAGCGACTCCGCCAGCCAGGCCAGCAAAACCGCACGGTCCGGTCCGAGCACGACGCCCGCCGGATCAGCGCCGACCAGATCCGCGACGGCCTCGCGCGCCGCGTCCAGAATCGCGGCACTGCGAACGGCGGCGCCATTGCGGCCGATATGGGAAAACGAAGAAGTGCGGAAACCTGTTGATACAGCACGAGATACCGAATCCGGGACCAGCATTCCGCCCTGCGGGTCGAGGTGGATCCAGCCGTCGCCGAGGGACGGTATCAGGCCCCGAACCCTCGCGACGTCGTAAGTCATGTTGGCCACTCTAAGGGCAGCGGGCGAGGCTGGGTAACCGCGTTCCCCCTCACCGGCAGGCAGGGGTGCAGTGAACTGGGACTCAGCATGGCAACCGACTTTCAGCAAATCCGAACCACACGACCCGAACAGAATAGACGCCACCTCTGCGCCGCGGCGCCGACCCGGTGACCTGATCGAAGGGCGACCGACTTAGCGCGTTCGCGGCGGACGCGACATGATGGGGACCATGACGCAATCGGATGGAGCACCCGAATCCATTGTCGTGATCGGACCCGACGGCAGGCCGCTGGCTATTCCGGTCGAGTCCGGCTCGGACATGCCCTTCACCGCGCAGGTCGTTACCGACGGCAATCAGAAATCCGACAATGCGGACAATAAGGACGACGTCGAGGAATCGCTCGCCGATATGGTCGAGCAGCCCGCAAAGGTCATGCGCATCGGGACCATGATCAAACAATTGCTGGAGGAGGTCCGCGCGGCTCCGCTGGACGATGCCAGCCGGACCCGGCTGCGCGAGATCCACAAATCCTCGGTGCGCGAACTCGAACAGGGTCTGGCACCAGAATTGCGCGAGGAACTGGAGCGGCTCACGCTGCCGTTCACCGATGACGTGGTGCCGTCGGATGCCGAACTTCGCATCGCTCAGGCCCAGCTCGTCGGCTGGTTGGAAGGTCTTTTCCACGGCATCCAGACGGCGCTGTTCGCCCAGCAGATGGCGGCGCGCGCGCAGCTGGAACAGATGCGTCAGGGTGCGCTGCCGCCCGGCATCCACGCGACCGACCCGCGCGGGGGCCAGTCGAACCCGCCGATCGGCGGCTCCGGACAATATCTCTGAGTAGATCCGAGTCGAGTGCGAGCCGGGTAGGCGGTGTCTGATTTGCGGCGATCGCGGGGCCCTATGTGGTTACGCTCCGCTAGCGCCTCCGGGCCCTGCCGCTCACGCCGCGGGGAATCGCGAGGGTAGTGTCGAGCACCGTGCCGTCCGCTGCCGCCCGCCCCGACTCGGTCTCCGATGTGAATACGGCGCGTCCCGATGAGAGCTCGGATCGTCCTGAAGAGGGTTCAGTGCGTTCAGATACCAGCCAAGCGCGTACCGACGAGAGTTCCGATGAGACCTCCGTGCCTCCTGAAGAGAACACCGCGCCGGAGCATCCGGTGAGCTCCGACGCGGAAACGCCCGCGCCGGCGAGTGCGATCGTCTCGGACTCGCAGACCTTCGGTCGCGCGTTCAAGGACTTCCGCGGCGGCTTCGCGCAGCGCGAGCTCTGGCTGTCGCTCGGCTGGCAGGACATCAAACAGCGCTATCGACGCTCGGTGCTCGGCCCGTTCTGGATCACCATCGCGACCGGTGTGCAAGCCGCCGCGATCGGCATTCTGTACTCGGCGCTGCTCGGCCAGTCGATCAAGTCGTATCTGCCGTATGTGGCCGTCGGCATCATCGTCTGGAATGTGATCCAGGCCAGCATCCTCGAGGGCTCGGAGGTCTTCATCGCCAATGAGGGGCTGATCAAACAGCTGCCGTCGGCGCTGAGCGTGCACGTCTATCGCCTGGTTTGGCGGCAGTTGCTGTTCTTCGCGCACAACATGCTGATTTATCTGGTGGTGCTGTTCGCATTCGGCGTCTGGGAAAAACTGCACTGGACCGCCATTTTCGCGATCCCCGCGCTCGGGCTGTTGTTCCTCAACTCGATGTGGGTCTCGATCGTGTTCGGCATCTTCAGCACCCGCTACCGCGATATCGCGCCGATCCTCGGCAGTCTCACGCTGATGCTGTTCGTGCTGACGCCGGTCATGTGGAATACGAAAAGCCTGGAAGAACAGGGTGGTCAGGTGAGCGAGCGCGCGAAGCTGGCCGAAATCGTGCCGACCTTCCATTACCTGGAGATCATCCGCGCGCCGCTGCTCGGTGATGATCAGCATCTGTATCACTGGGTGATCGTCGGGACCATTACCGTAGTCGGCTGGATCGTGGCGATCTTCGCCATGAAGCAGTACCGTTCGCGCGTGCCGTACTGGGTATAGGAGATCGGGCCCGATGACCGACCATGTGAGTATCGAAACCCGCCAGGCGTGGGTCGAGTTCCCGATCTTCGACGCCAAATCGCGGTCGCTGAAAAAGGCTTTTCTCGGCAAGGCGGGCGGTGCGATCGGCCGCAATCAGTCCGATGTCGTGGTGGTCGAGGCGCTGCGCGACATCACCCTTTCGCTGAAAGAGGGCGACCGGGTCGGCCTGGTCGGACATAACGGCGCGGGCAAATCGACACTGCTGCGGTTGCTTTCGGGAATCTACGAACCCTCGCGCGGCAGTGCTCGCATCCGCGGCCGGGTGGCGCCGGTATTCGACCTCGGCGTCGGTATGGATCCGGAGATCTCCGGCTTCGAGAACATCATCATCCGTGGGCTTTTCCTCGGACAGACGCGCAAGCAGATGCTGTCGAAGATCGATGAGATCGCCGAATTCACCGAACTCGGCGAATATCTGTCGATGCCGTTGCGCACCTATTCCACCGGTATGCGGGTGCGCTTGGCGATGGGCGTGGTGACCTCCATCGATCCGGAGATCCTGCTGCTCGACGAGGGTATCGGCGCGGTGGATGCCGAATTCATGAAGAAGGCTCGGATCCGGTTGCAATCACTGGTGGCCCGCTCGGGCATCCTGGTGTTCGCCAGCCATTCCAACGAATTTCTCGCCCAGCTCTGTGATACCGCCATGTGGATCGACCACGGGCAGATCCGTTTGCGCGGCGGTATCGAAGAAGTGGTGCGCGCCTATGAGGGCCCGGACGCGGGCAATCATGTCGCCACCGTGCTGCGCGAAATGGAAGCGGAGCGGAAAATGGGAACCGAGCGAGAATTGGAGCGGAATCAGGCATGAGTGAGCCGACCGGGCAGAACGCCCCGATCGACGCAGGGCGCGAGGGCCCGATCGACTCCGTGCCGGATTCCGATGCACCGACCTCGAGCGCCCACGCCGTGCCGCACGACGCAACACCTCAGCCCGCAGACGCGGCAGCGCAAGCTCCGAATGCCCCGGGGCAGCAGCGTGCGGACGACCCCGCAGCGCAGGCCTCGGACGACTCGGCGTCGCAGCCCGCAGACGCAACCCCGCTGCCCGCAGACGACGCAACACCGCAATCCACGCCTCAGCCTGCGGACGACCAGGCAACGCAGCTCCCAGACGACCTGGACGACGACTCCGACGAACCCTCACCCACACAGATCGAAGCCGCGCGCACCCCGGCGGGCACCGGCCCCGACGCCAAAATCGTCGCCGTCGTCGTCACCCACAAGCGCCGCGAGCTGCTCGCCGAATCGCTGAAAGTGCTTGTCTCCCAGACCCGCCCGGTGGACCACCTGATCGTGGTCGACAACGCCAATGAACCCGAGGTCGCGGAGCTGGTCGCCCAGCAGCCGGTCGAGGCCACCTACCTCGGTTCGGCGCACAATCTCGGCGGCGCGGGCGGTTTCGCGCTCGGCATGCTGCACGCGCTGACCCTCGGCGCGGACTGGGTGTGGCTGGCCGACGACGACGGCCGCCCCGACGGCTCGGAAGTCCTTGCCACGCTGCTGGATTGCGCGGGCCGACACGGTCTGGTCGAGGTATCTCCGGTGGTCTGCGATATCGATGAACCGGACCGGCTCGCCTTCCCGCTGCGCCGCGGTGTGGTCTGGCGGCGGCTACGTTCCGAGCTAGGCGATGAAGACTTCCTGCCCGGCATCGCCTCGCTCTTCAACGGCGCGCTGATCTCTGCCAAGGCGGTCGATCTGATCGGCGTTCCGGACCTGCGGCTATTCGTGCGCGGCGACGAGGTCGAGGTGCATCGCAGGCTGGTCCGCTCCGGTCTGCCGTTCGGCACCTGTCTACAGACGGCCTACCTGCATCCCAACGGCGCCGCCGAATTCAAGCCGATCCTCGGCGGCCGGATGCACACCCAGTATCCGGACGACCCGGTCAAGCGCTACTTCACCTACCGCAACCGCGGCTACCTGATGTCCCAGCCCGGTATGCGCAAACTGCTACCCCAGGAATGGATCCGGTTCTCCTGGTTCTTCCTCGTCACCCGCCGCGATCCGGCCGGTCTGCGCGAATGGTTCCACCTGCGCAGCCTGGGCCGCAACGAGCAGTTCGGCAAGCCGAGCCCGGACCAGAAGCCCACCGACGAAAAATAGATTGCGCGGGTCTGCGCGCCATGCCAAAGTTGGCGAGCAACGTCGAGACGAGAGTGAGGAGGTGGAAATCGTGACACGGACCGTTCGGATTGTCGTGCCCGGATCAGCTGCGCAAACGCACGCTGTCGCACGAATTTCCGCCTCAGATACCTCTCGCTGAGTCCGGTTCGGGCTCGGCGCCCGACGAAGGATTCCCTCCATCATGGTCGACCACGACCTCCTCGTCCCTTACGGCTGGACCGAAGCCGTTGCCAATGAATACGACTCACTCATCGACGATGGGTGCGTCCCCGCGCGGGTGATCCGCATGGATCGCAGCGAATGCGATGTCGCGACACCGACCGGACTAACGCGCGCCCGTTGCCAGCGTTTGATTTGGCCTGAGCGGGGGCCGTCCATGGTTACGCAAGCTGCCTCCTCCCGGCCTGACCCGCTCAGGCGGGGTGCCGACTCCGAGATCAGCGGCCTGTGCACCGGAGACTGGGTGAGCATCGATGCCGAACTGAATGTGCGACAGCTACTGCCACGCCGCGGCGCGATCATGCGCTCGGCCGCGAACCGGCGCGCACAGGGCCAGGTGCTCGCCGCGAATGTCGATACCGTGCTGATCTGCAGTGCGGCCGACGGTGATATCGACCTCGGTCGGATCGAGCGCATGCTCGCGCTGGCCTGGGAGAGCAGCGCACAGCCGATCGTGGTGCTCACCAAAGCGGATGCGGCGCTGGATATTCCGCTCGGCGAAGTGCAGGCCGTCGCGCCCGGCGCGGTCGCCCTCGCGGTCAGTGCGGATACCGGATCCGGACTCGATGTGCTCACCGCGATGCTCGACGGCACCGTCGCGCTGATCGGTCCGTCCGGCGTCGGGAAATCGACGCTCGCCAATGCCCTGCTCGGCCAGGAAGTCTTCGCCACCAACGCCGTTCGCGCGGTGGACAAGAAGGGCAGGCACACCACGGTGCATCGGGAGCTGCGGCCGCTGCCCGGCGGCGGCACGCTGATCGATACACCCGGACTGCGCGGCATCGGACTATGGGATGCCGCGGAAGGCATCGAGAAAACCTTCAGCGATATCGAATCCATCGCGGCGCACTGCCGATTCGACGACTGCGCGCACAACGGCGAACCCGGCTGTGCCGTACAGGAAGCCATCGGCAGCGGCGCGCTCACCCAGCGGCGCTTCGACAGCTACCGCAAACTCGAACGGGAAAACGCCTGGATGGCAGCGCGATCGGATAAGCGGCTGCAAGCCGAACGCGCCAAGGTGTGGCGCGATATCCACAAGCAGCAGCGGCAGTTCTACCAGGAGAGAAGCTCGCGCCGCTGATTTTGCGGAATCACGGTAGGGTCGGCACGCACAAAACGCGAACGGGAGGGTGCAGATGAGTTACCCCGGCGGGTATCCGCCTCAGGGCCAGCCCGGGCAATGGCCCGGACAGCCCGCATATGGTCAGCCGGCGCCGCAGGGCGCGCCGAATCCCTACGGTGCGCCACCGCAATACGCGCCGCCCGCGGGGCAGCCACCGATCAGTCAACCGCAGGTGCCGCAACCGCCGTACGGCAGTCAGCCGCATATTCCGCAGCCACAGTACGGCCAGCCCGTACCGCAGCAGCCATACGGTCAGCCTGCTCAGCCCTATGGGCAGCAGCCGTACGGCCAGGCGCCCTACGGACAGCCGGTTCCGCAGCAGGCACCGGCCCCGCCGGGCATCACCGTCGAGGCCTCGTATGAGTGGTTCGCCTTCCTGTTGGCGATCACCAAGCCGAAGATCCTGATCAACGGTCAGCGGGTGCCGAATACGCGGTGGGGTCAGAACCATATTCCGGTCGGCCCGGGGCAGTACCACGTGAAGGTGACCACGCCCTGGCTGTTCGATATGGGCCCGGCGAATGCGACGGCCGCGATTCAGGAAGGTCAGGGCGCACGGTTCTACTACAAGCCGCCCGCGGTCATCTTCCTCAACGGTGCGATCGGCCCGGTTCCGCAGAAGACGCCGGGTGCCATCTTCATCTACATCAGCTGGGGCATCGTGGCATTGATGATCCTGTTGAACATCGTGTTGATCGCCGGCGCATCCAGCATCTGACAGCGCCGAAAGGGCGTCGGGGCTCCGGCGCCCTTTCTTCGCCCACCCTATGCAACTGGTTGCATAGTGGCCTGGGTTACCCTTGACGTGCACAACACCCGTCGGCGACTGCTCGCCGGTCGCTCGAACGGGTCGGCACGGCCGCGGGCGCACCCACCCGCGGCCTGGACGACAGGAGCAGGTCATGACGGAACCGGGATCGAAGCCGCTCGCGGGCGCGACGATGATCATGTCGGGCGGCAGCCGTGGCATAGGTCTGGAGATCGCCAAGCGAGCCGCCGCCGACGGCGCGAATATCACCCTGATCGCGAAGACCGACCAGCCGCATCCGAAGCTGCCGGGCACCATCCATACCGCGGCCGCGGAACTCGAGGCGGCGGGCGGAACCGTACTGCCGTTCGTCGGCGATGTGCGCATCGATGAGTCGGTCGCCGAGGCCGTGCGCCAGACCGTCGAGCGGTTCGGCGGCATCGACATCGTCGTCAACAACGCCTCGGCGATCGACCTGTCTCCCACCGACGCCATCTCCA
Organism: Nocardia sp. NPDC102475; assembly: GCF_055584605.1. NCBI lineage: Bacteria > Bacillati > Actinomycetota > Actinomycetes > Mycobacteriales > Nocardiaceae > Nocardia > Nocardia sp. NPDC102475. Next base: position 35,537 of record NZ_JBVJLS010000023.1, read on the forward strand.
TGAAGAAGTACGACCTGATGCAGGACATCAACTGCCGCGGCAGCTTCCTGCTCGCCAAGCTCAGCATTCCCGCGCTGCGCGAATCGGCCGCGGCGGGCCGCAACCCGCACATCCTCACCCTGTCCCCGCCGCTCAACCTGGACCCGAAGTGGGCCGGCATGGCGCTCGGCTACACCATCGCCAAGTACGGAATGTCGCTCACCACACTGGGTTTGGCCGAGGAACTCAAGGGCGACGGCATCGCCGTCAACTCGCTGTGGCCGCGCACCACCATCGCCACGGCCGCGGTCAAGAATCTGCTCGGCGGCGAGGAAATGATCGCCACCTCCCGCACCCCCGATATCTACGCCGACGCCGCCTACCTGGTCCTCACCTCACCGTCGAAGGAGACCAGCGGCAACTTCTTCCTCGATGACGAAGTACTCGCCGCACATGGCATCACCGACCTGGACAAGTACCGCGTCGTCCCCGGCGATGCCGAACTGACCACCGACCTGTTCCTCTGATCGGCCGAGGGTGGGCGCGTGGCTCCGAGGAACCCCGCGCCAACCCGCTACCGTCGATGGCGTGACTGGACAACCGAACCCGGCCGAGATCACGCTGGTCCGCGGTGACATCACCCAGCAGGCGGTCGACGCGATCGTCAATGCGGCCAATTCTTCGCTGCTCGGCGGCGGCGGTGTCGACGGCGCCATCCATCGGGCAGGCGGGCCCGAAATCCTCGATGCCTGCCGGAAATTACGCGCATCGCAGTACGGCAAGGGGCTGCCGACAGGTCAGGCCGTCGCCACCACCGCGGGGCGGCTGTCCGCGCACTGGGTTATCCACACCGTCGGGCCGGTCTGGTCGGCGAGCGAGGACCGCTCCGCCCAGCTCGTCTCGTGCTACCGCGAATCACTGCGGGTGGCAGACGAATTGGGCGCGCGCACCGTCGCGTTCCCGGCCATCTCCACCGGCATCTACCGCTGGCCGATCGACGACGGCGCACGGATCGCCATCGAGACGGTGCGCGAAGCGGCAACGAACGTGACGGAAGTTCGCTTCGTCCTCTTCGACGAGCGTGCGTACACCGCATTCGAATCCGTACTTCGCTGAGCCCGGTCGGCGCGTGCGCCATTCGGCACGCCGCGCGATCATTTCGTGCGCGGCGGCACCGGCTCAGTTCGGCTCGATGCCGTAGAGGCGCTCCCAGTTCTCGCGGCTGGTCAGCTCCGGCATCGCCGCGCGGTACTGCCGGGTGAGGTTGGGCAGTTCGCGGCGCAGGCGGCGCAGGACGCGGATGGTGCGGATGAGCAGGGCGCGAGCGCGCGCCTTATCGCGCTGCCGGACCCGGACACCGGACTGCGAGGCGTCGGTGACCACGACGTGGTCGAACAGCGAAACGTGCCACCAGTGCGCGTCCTCGCGGGTGATGCCGATCAGCCCGTGCTGGGTGCGCCCGGTCCACTGGGCGATGGCCCGCTTGATCAGCACCGCCGTGACCTGGCTCGGTTCGCCACCGGCCCGACGCAAATTGATATCGGCCGAGCGCACCGGCGGGGTCGCGGCGGGATGCTTGATGGTCTCGGCGTAATCGCCGCGACTGGTTCGAGCGGCGGCCAGCGCGGCGATTCCACCGTCGCGCAGGACCTTCGGCCCCTGCAGGAAGTCCTCGATGCCCTGCAGGGTGGTGTGCACCAGGCCGTACTGCATGGCGACCAGATGTTCGGCCAGACTCCGGAACAGCTGGCGGGTAATGGCTTTGCCGTCGAGATCGGTGTGCAGCGAACCGACGATCAACGAGTTGCGCGTGCTGAAGTAGCGCGCCCAGTCGTCGTAGTCCTTCCAGTAGAAGTCCGCGTGCCATACCGCGGCGTTCGGCAGCGTCACCGTGACGAACCCGTGCTCGCGGGCCCGGATGCCGTATTCGACATCGTCCCATTGGAAGAAGATCGGCACCGGCAGCCCGATCTCGGCGACCACCTCGGCCGGGATGAGGCAGGTCCACCAGGCGTTGTAGCCGGCGTCGACGCGGCGCTCCTGGTTCTTCTTCAGCATGCTGGTGTTGCGCAATGCCTTCGACACCTTCTGGCCGTGCTTAAGTTCGTGCAGGTGCACTTCCTCGGCGCCGACATTCAGGTAATCCGGGTTGAGCAGGAACAACATCTGCGCACCGACCAGGGTCGGTTCCACGGTCATATTGGCGAAGGCGTTGAGCCGCAACACCGTTTCCGGTTCGCAGAGGATGTCGTCGTCCATCAGGATGACGTCGGCGTGCTCGTTGACCGCGGACACCTCGTACAGGCCACGGGTAAAGCCGCCCGCACCACCGAGATTCGGCTGCCGGATGTAGCGCAGTTTGTCACCGAAGATCGGCAGCGTCTCCTGGAAGCGCGCCTGGTTCTCCACCAGATCGGTGCCCTGATCCACCACATAGACCGCGTCGATGGCCTCCAGAATCGGGGCGTCGGAGGCCAGCGCGGCCACCGTCTCGGCGCAGTCCGCGGCCCGGTTGAACGTGCAGATCGCGATGGCGACCGGGCGCATGTGGTCGGGTGCCGTGGCGGACCAGGTCTGCGCGGAAATGCCGAGTTCGCCGCCGATGGCATCGAATTCGAGCCACAGCGCGCCACCGTCGACGTACTGGTCCAGCGGTGCGGTCAGGGTCAGCGGGCCGCTGGTGGTGATCTCGGCGGTCTCGATGATCCGGCGGTGCCCGGCGATATCGGAGGCGACCACCCGGACGCGGGCCTTCTTGGTCACATCGAGCACCATGCTCACCCACACCTCGGTGACCGTGGTCCAGCGCTGCCAGTAGCTGGCCGCGAAGCGCCCGAAGTAGGTGTTGGTATGCGCGGACGCGCCCTTCTCCAGTCTCAGCTCCAGGCGTTCCCGATGTGCGCGACCCTTGACGACGGCGTAGAGCTCGTCACTCACCTTCGCCGACGGACCGGTGAAGATGCCGCGCTGCAGCACCAGCCGATCGGGCGCCTGATGGTCGACGCGCAGCGAGGCGGGCGCGGTCGAAGGTTGGTCAGTTGTCTCGGTAACGGCCTGGGTAGCCGACTGATCCATGAAGTCCTCGAAATCGTTTCGGTGCCGACGGGACAGACACGCCCCTGGATGCCTTCGCGGCGGGTGCGAGGATATCAATCAGGCTCGGCGACTGCCTGTCCAGGAACCGGGGCGGTCCTGCTAGTTATGGTTGCTTGTCATTAGCCGAACTGTCCGAAGAACCGACGAATACGAATTTGTCGTAGGCCCAGTAGCGAAATACCACCGCGACGATCTGGCCGATGAGCGTGCCGGAAATGTTGTCCGACAGCGGTGAAGACAGGTCGAGCACGTACCGGGAGAACCCGAGACAACCTAGTTGCAGGCCGATAGCGACGACATTGAATATGGCATACAAGAGGTACTCGCGCCCGGGATTATCGGATTTCTTGTGCCCGAAGGTCCACCACTTGTTGCCGAAGTAGGTCACCACCGTGGCCACCGCGATCGCGATGATCTTGGCGGGCAGCGGCGCGTGGTACAGCACGCCCTCGCCGCCCCAGAACACCAGCAGGTTGTAGGTGCCCGCGTCCACGAGGAAACCGATCGCGCCGACCACCAGGAAAGCGCCGCCGCGCCGCAGTGCGGCGATCACCTTCGCGGTCAGCGGCTCGTCAACGGGCGTCGATTGCGGTGAGCCGGACCGTTCGGAGAATGACACGGGCTGCTCTGGGTAAGACACCCGGCGACGGTACCCCAGTAGGCTCGGTGAACCGAGTGAGCACCAATAGGTACCGCCCTGTACCCTCCCGGTGTTCCCCATTCACCGCCGACATCGAGGATTGACCGGGTGGACTCCACCGAGCTCCGAATTGCCGCAGTGGTGCCATGCCACAACGAGGAGGCTTCGGTCGCCAAGGTCGTCGCCGACCTGCAGGCCGCCGTGCCGGGAATCGTCGTCTACGTCTACGACAACCGCAGCACCGACGCGACCGCCGAACGGGCCCGCGCCGCCGGTGCGATCGTGCGCCACGAACACACCAAGGGCAAGGGCAATGTGGTGCGCCGCGCCTTCGCCGATATCGAGGCCGATATCTATCTGATGATCGACGGCGACGACACCTACGAGGCGTCGGCCGCACCGCTGATGATCAAGACACTGCTCGACGGTCCGTACGACCATGTGCTCGGCGTCCGCAAACAGGACGAGGGCGCATCGGCCTACCGCTCCGGCCACGAGACCGGCAACAGGGTGCTCAACGGCGTGGTCGGAAAGGTGTTCGGCGAGAACGTCGACGATATGCTCAGCGGCTTCCGGGTGTTCTCGCGCCGGTTCGTGAAGAGCTTCCCCGCCGTCTCGCGCGAGTTCGAGATCGAAACCGAGCTGACCGTGCATTCCCTGCATCTGCGGGTGCCGCAGACCGCGGTTCCGGTCGGCTTCCGTGATCGGCCCGCGGGCAGTGAGAGCAAGCTGCGCACCTACCACGACGGATTCAAGATCCTGGCACTGATCATCGGCCTGGCCAGACATGAGCGGCCGGTCGCGTTCTACGGGCTGTTCGGCACGCTGAGCTGGCTGGTCTCGATCATCCTGACCATTCCGATCGTGGTCGAGTTCTACAACACCCATGAGGTGCCCCGCTTCCCGACGCTGTTCCTCGGATTCACCTTGCTGCTGCTCGGCAGCCTGGCCTGGACCGCGGGGCTGATCCTGGACGGCATCCGGCGCTCCCGGCACGAGGCCGCCCGGCTGGTCTACCTGCGGTACTCGGCCGTCGGCGCGGACGACGCGCATGGTGGTGACGTAAACACCGGTGGAGCAGAGCGTTGACCACCTCGGCGGATCGAACCGCAACCGCCGCGAATTCGGAACCCGAGACCACGGACAACGATGTCGCGACAGCCGAATCCGCTGCCGCCGAACCTGATTCGAGCAAACCGAATCCGGCACGTGATTTCGGACGCCGGATCGTGGGCCGCTTCGGCGCCGCGACGGTCGCCTTCACCATCATCGTCACGGTCTTCGGCGCACTGTTCGCCTGGATCACCCCGCCGTTCTGGGGCCACGACGAAATCACCCAGTTCGGCCGTGCCTACCAGGTCGCGCACGGCGGCTTCCTGCCGCAGCGGATCCACGACGAGCGCGGCATCTCCTATGGCGGCGACGTGCCGATCAGCATCACCCAGCTGATGGGCTACGCGCTGCACGACTACAGCACCAATCCGGAAGAGCCGGATCAGATGGTGGCCGATCCCGGCAGCTATGCCCGGATGGAAGGCGCCGCGGTTTCGAAGACCGAAGAGCCGGTCTGGTTCACCAATACCGCCGCCTACTCGCCGGTCCCGTATATTCCTGCGGCCATTGGCATTCGGGTCGCCGAGCTGTTCGGACTGAATGTCGGCGCGATGATGCTGCTGACCCGCCTCGCGGGCCTGGCCACCTACCTCGCCCTGGTCGGATTCGGTCTGCGTGCCCTGCGCGCACACCGGGTGCAGTGGCTGGCGTTCACCGTCGCCGTGCTGCCGATCGCGGTCTTCCAGGCGGGCACCGTCACCGCCGACACCATGACCAACGCGCTGGCCATCCTGGTTTCGGCCTTGCTGGTCAAGGCACTGTTCCTGGGTGATGGTCTCGGTCGCACCGAGACGGCCGCGCTACTGGGCGCGACCCTGCTGCTGCCGGTCAGCAAGCCGACCTACGTGCTGCTCGCCATGCTCGTGGTACTGGTGCCGGCGAACCGGTTCGCCCTCGGCGGTGCGGCCGGTTGGAAGCGTTTCATCCCATGGGGTTTCGCGGGACTGGGCGCGCTGGCTTTCGCGGTCTGGATGAAGATTGCGGGACCGACTACCGACGGTATGGGCCTGATGCGCCCACAGCACCAGTGGAATTCGGTGCGGCCGAGCGATCAGTTGCACGGAATCCTCACCGACCCGGTGAATTTCGTGAATACCTTCGGCGAGAGCATCGCCCTGCGCGATCAGCGGTGGCTCATCCAGTTCTTCGGTGAACTCGGCTTCGCCTACATCGATGTCCCCGCATTGTCGATACTGGCCTGCCTGCTCGCCTTCGCGGTCAGCATCAGCATCGCGGATCGGATGAATACGGCGACGGCCACCTTCCGGCGCACACTGATCGTCGCACTGACGCTGCTCGCGAGCGTCGCGATGATCTACGTGACGCTGTACATGTCGTTCACGCCGGTCGGCTACTACATTATCGACGGTGTCCAGGGCCGATACTTCGTGCCGCTGGCGATCGTCGCACTGGTGGTGCTGCTGCGCTGGATGCCGTTGCGGCTCACCGACGTTCGCGGCCAGACCCCGACCAAGGGTCCGGCCGTCGCCGTCATCGCGGCCACACTGGTAGCGCTGATCGCCGCGCTGTGGAAGTACTACTCGATCGTCTGGGGCTGACTCAGGCGTTGATGGTCGTTTCGCCCGCCGCGGTGTAGGCGCGCTCGGTCGTGGCTTTGGCTGGGCGCCACCAGGATTCGTTGTCGCGGTACCACCGGATGGTCGCGGCGAGCCCGGCAGCGAAGTCGGAATAGCGTGGCGTCCAACCGAGTTCGGTGCGCAGCAGCGTCGCATCGATGGCGTAGCGCTGATCGTGACCCGCCCGGTCGGTGACGTGATCGAAATCGTCCGGATCGCGGTCGAAGGCCTGCAGGATCATCCGCACCACGGACTTGTTGTCGAGTTCACCGTCCGCGCCGATCAGATAGGTCTGCCCGGTTCGCCCGCGTTCCAGGATGTCCCACACCGCGCGGTTGTGGTCGTCGACGTGGATCCAGTCGCGCACCTGGTGGCCTGCACCGTAGAGCCGCGGCCGCACGCCGTCGATGAGGTTGGTGATCTGGCGCGGGATGAACTTCTCCACGTGCTGATACGGCCCGTAGTTGTTGCTGCAGTTGGAGATCGTCGCGCGGACGCCGAACGAGCGGGTCCAGGCGCGCACCAGCAGATCGCTCGAGGCCTTGGTGGCCGAGTAGGGGCTGGACGGGTTGTAGGGGGTGTCCTCGTCGAATGCGGGTCCGTCCGGTGTGAGATCGCCGTAGACCTCGTCGGTGGAGACATGGTGGTAGCGCACGTCGTGGCGGCGTACCGCTTGCAGCAGCGAGTAGGTACCGACGATATTGGTCTGCACGAACGGCCAGGGTTCGGCGAGGGAGTTGTCGTTATGCGATTCGGCGGCGAAGTGGACCACGGCGTCGACACCGGAGACGAGCTCGTCGACCAGATCCAGATCGGCGATGTCACCGTGCACGAAGTCGATGCGGTCGGCCACCGGCTCGAGCGAGGCCCGATTTCCCGCGTAGGTCAAAGCGTCAAGGACGGTCACGGTGGCGTCGGGACGCTCTGCCACGGTCTGTTGGACGAAATTCGCACCGATGAATCCGGCCCCGCCGGTTACGAGCAATCGCACCCCATGACCTTACGTCGCCCGCTGGTCCCGCTCGCGTCGGATCCGTTCGGCCGTATTCACCCGCGCGACCAGGATTTCAATCTGTGATGTTCATCATACTAGACAATCTCGAAGAAAGACGCGTGATTCAGTTCTTTGTGAAAAAGCATGGTCAGCGCGAACATTTCCAAGAACCCACCAAACCTCGAGTCGCGATGGTGAACAAAATTTGAATTAACGGTCACAACCGGTTCACCATGCGTTAGCTGGTCTAGATTTCGATCGTCTAGTCCCCTCCGAACGCTTCACATCGAGGTCCAAAACAAATGCTGATGAGGAAATTCGCCGCGACTTCGGCCCTGCTGATCGCCGCCATGGGCGTCACCGCAGGCACCGTCAACGCGGCACCGGCGGAATCCGCCGACGCCCCGATCAACTTCACCGCGAACGCCACCGACACCCAGTCGATCATCTCGATCGACTCCGGCTCGCTGGTTGTCGAGGACAACGCCCTCAAGATCAAGGCCGCCAACGGCACCACCGTCGCGGGCACCCCGCTGACCTTCCGCGTCGACGACTTCGAGTTCCCGATCGCCGCGGACGTCGCCGACCACACCGCCACCCTCACCCCGCAGCTCGACATGGCGAAGGCCACCTACAAGCCGGTCGCGCTGCCCTACGAGGACCAGGCTCCGTTCAAGAGCCAATACGACCGTGAGCTGGCCGCCTTCAACCGCATGAAGGACACCATCGCCATGGGCGCCACCATCGGCACCCTGGTCGGCGGCCTCGGCGGCGGCGCCCTCGGCTGCGTCCTGGGCGGTATCGCCGGTGCCACGGTCGCCTCGGCCACCATCGTCGGTCTGTTCGGCGCGTTCATCCCGGCCGCGGCCGTCGGCTGCGTCGCCGGCATCCTCGCCGTCGGTGCGCTGGGCACCCTGCTCGGTCAGATCTTCATCACGGCTCCGGTCGCGATCGGTGCGGCGATCCAGTACTTCGCCACCACCAGCGCGCCGTTCAACCCGCCCGCGCCGGCGAAGTAAGTCGCACAACGGCTCCACACAACTGAAAACGAGCCCAGGAAACCCCGCCCGGTCATCGATCTGGCGGGGTTTCCGTTTGCTGAATGCCGCTCGGCCGAAATGGCCGGGCGGAGTTTGCGCATAACGAGGGCTGTGATCTGTCCGGTGGCGAACTAATTTCAACCGTCGCCGACGTGAACAAAAAGTAAATAAAGTTCAACCAAACGGCGTTGCAAAGAACCCCGCCCCGGACCGCCGCCGAAGGGCGAGGTCCGGATGCGGGGTTCGCGACTCGTCCGGCCGATCCAGGTCAAGCCGTCCGAGCCTGTTGGGGCTGCTCGAGGCGGGCACGCACGAACCGGGAGACCCGGGCCAATGCCATCCTGCTCTCGGGCAGATTCGGGGCTATCGCCATGAAGGCATGCACCTGACCGCGCCAGATCTCCAGCGCGTTCGGGACACCGGCCGCGGTCAGCCTGCGGGCCATGAGCTCGCAGTCGTAGCGCAGCATCTCGTCTTCGGCGGTGATCAGCAGCACCGGCGGCAGACTCGCCAAGGCGCCGTTTACCGGCGACACCAGCGGATCCAGCACCCCATCCACCTCGGCGCCGATCCGCACCACCGCCTCCAGCGCGGACAGCGGCAGATAGGGATCGCGCGCGACATTCATATAGCCGCGCTTGGCGGCGTAGTCCAGATCGAGCAGTGGACTCAGCCCGATCAGCCCACCCGGCGACGGCAGCCCGGACTCGATCGCGCGCAGTGCGGTGGCGAAGGCGAGGAAGCCGCCCGCCGAATCGCCCGCGAACATGATCCTGGCCGGATCCGCGCCGTGCCGCAGCAGCCAGCGGTAGGCGGTCACGCAGTCCTCGATCGCAGCGGAGACACTGTTCCCGGGCAGCTGACGATAGCCGACATTGACGACCGGCAGTCCGGTGCGCCGGGCCAGGCTGGCCGCGATCGGGCGATGAGTGCCGAGCCCGCAGACGGCGAAGCCGCCACCGTGCATATACAGCACCGCGCCGTGCCGCAGGGCGCGCGAGCCACCCGAGGGACGCAGGATCTCCATCCGAAAACCGTTCAGCGTCACCTGTTCTCGATCGACACCGCGCGGCTGCGGCCGCAGTCGCGCCAGACCGTCGATTGCGAGAGCACCGATCGGGATGGTCGTGCGGCTGACCGGAAACATGCGCAGCACCGGCCGCACCGCACCGAGGCAGGTCGCCAGCAGCAATCGGGCCGATGCGCTCGGACCGTCCGGGTTCATCAACAGACCCGGATCACCTGCGTCGAATTCACTCCCGCTGATCCCTACCATCGCGCACCTACCTCACACTGGCGCGCCGAATCCGACCGAACGGTTCTCAAGGCGAGAGTCGACGCTGACATCTCACACGCTGATGTTTCACAACACCATAGCGTGATCTACGCTACATATATCGCCCGCCACGCCGGAACACCAAACGTTCGTGATCAATTCGTAGGCGAGTCGGAACCTCGCCGAAGCCGAGCTGGATGCGCCTGGCAGACTCGATGACCATGCGCGGAATCATCTTGGCCGGTGGCACCGGATCCCGGTTGCACCCGATCACGCGCGGGGTGAGCAAGCAGCTGGTCCCGGTCTACGACAAGCCGATGGTCTACTACCCGCTGTCCACGCTCATGCTGGCGGGCATCAGGGACATCCTGGTGATCACCACCCCGGAGGACGCCGACGCGTTCGCCCGCCTACTCGGCGACGGCTCACAGTTCGGCATCTCGATCAGCTATGTGGTGCAACCGGAACCGGACGGACTCGCCAAGGCGTTCGTCCTCGGGGCCGACCACATCGGCGGCGAGAGCGCCGCATTGGTCCTCGGCGACAATATCTTCCACGGTCCAGGCCTGGGCACCAGCCTAGAGCGCTTCGCCGCGATCGACGGCGGCGCGGTCTTCGCGTATTGGGTCTCGGATCCGACCGCCTACGGTGTCGTCGAATTCACCGAGGGCCGAGCGGTTTCGATCGAGGAGAAGCCGAAGGTGCCGCGGTCCAACTACGCCATTCCCGGGCTGTATTTCTATGACAACGATGTCGTGGAGATCGCGCGCGGGCTGCGGCCCTCGGCGCGCGGCGAATACGAGATCACCGATATCAATCGCGCCTATCTGGAACAGGATCGGCTGCGCGTGGACGTCCTCGCCCGCGGCACCGCCTGGTTGGATACCGGCACCTTCGACTCGCTGCTGGACGCCGCCAACTACGTGCGCACCATCGAACAGCGGCAGGGCCTGAAAATCGCCGTGCCGGAAGAGGTCGCGTGGCGGCAGGGCTTCATCGACGACGAACAGCTGTGCGCGCTGGCCGAACCGCTGGTTCGCTCCGGCTACGGGACGTATCTGCTCGATCTGCTCGAGCGCGGACGGGATTGGTGAACGATGGAGTTCCGTGAACTCGCCGTGCCGGGGGCATGGGTGATCACCCCGCGCCAATTCGGCGACGAGCGCGGCATGTTCTGCGAATCGTTCAAGGCCTCGGAATTCGAGAAGGTGACCGGTCGGCCGTTCGATCTGCGCCAGGTCAACTGCTCGGTCTCGGCGGCCGGGGTGCTACGCGGCATCCACTACACCGAGGATCCGCCGGGTCAGGCCAAATATGTGACCTGCGTGCGCGGCGCGTTCCTCGATGTCGTCGTCGATCTGCGGCCCGGGTCGCCCACCTACGGACGCTGGGACAGCGTGGTGCTCGACGATGTCGATCGGCGCTCGATGTACCTGTCCGAGGGTCTCGGCCATGCGATCCTGTCGCTGGCGGATCACTCCACCGTCACCTATCTCTGTTCGATCGAGTACACGCCCGAATTCGACAGGGATATGGATGCCTTCGATCCGCGGCTGGGCATCGAATGGCCGAGGGTCGGTCTGGACGGTCGCCCGCTGACCTATATCCGATCCCCGAAAGACGCTGCCGCTCCGCCCTTCTCATGAAACGCCGAACGCCACCGCCCCCGATGAGGAGGGAGCGGTGACGTCGGCTTACCGTCGGCGGAGGGGATTCAGCCGACGAGTTCCAATTCCGGCTCCTGCGCCCGCGCCTTGGCACGCTTGGGCAGGTAAGCCGTCAGGGCGATGAGCGCGCCGACAATGGCGACGCCCGCCGCGAATTGCAGTCCGGGCCGGAAGTTGTCGAGCATCGCGGACGGAGTGCTCGCGCCGCGGTCACCCGAAGAGATGATCGCGGTATTCACCGCGAGCACGATGGCCGCGCCGACCTGCATGGAGGTCTGCAGCACACCGGCCGCCAGGCCCTGCTCATCGTCATCGATGCCGTTGGTCGCCTGAATATTGATGGCGGGGAAGCCGACCCAGCCGATGCCGATCAGCAGCACGGCGGGCAGGATCATCGTCAGATAGGACGGGGTGGTGTTCAGCCGCAGGAACAGCAGGTAGCCGATGGCCATCACGACCATGGTGATCGCGATGATCGGCCCGGTACCGAACCGGTCGACGAGCTTATCGGAGAAGAACGCCGACGCGACGACCAGCAGACCGACCGGCAGCAGCGCCATGGCCAGCTTCAGTGGCGACCAGCCCAGTGAATCCTGCATGTACAGGGTCACGATGAACTGCCAGCTGAAATACGAACCCGCCACCGCGATGATCGCGAGGCTGGCCCGCACCAGCGTCACCTTTCGCAGAATGCCGAGGCGCACCAGCGGGTACTTCACCTTCTTCTCCACCGCGACGAATCCGGCGAAGAGCACCGCGGCACCGACGAACGAACCGATGGTGCGCGCCGAGCCCCAGCCCACCTCGGGCGCGGAGACGACGGTGTAGACCAGTAGCAGCATGCCCGCGGTGGACAGCAGCGCACCGAGGATGTCGTGCCCGCCCTCCTCGGCGGCCTCGTCCTTGGGCACCAGCACCCAGGCCGCGGCCAGCGCGGCGAGCGCGATCGGGACCGGAAGCAGGAAGGTCCAGCGCCAGCCGATGCCGGTCATCAGACCGCCGAACAGCAGACCCATGGAGTATCCGCCCGCACCGAACACGGTGTAGATGGACAGCGCCTTATTGCGGGCCGGGCCCTCGGCGAAGTTGGTGGTGATGATGGACAGACCGGTCGGGGCGGTGAACGCCGCGGCCAGCCCCTTGATGAAACGGGTCAGAATCAGCAGCGGCCCCGAGGTGACCAGACCGCCCGCCAGCGAAGCCACCGCGAAGACGGCGAGCGCGATCAGGAAGACCTTGCGCCGCCCGAGCAGATCGGCGGTGCGGCCGCCGAGCAGCAGCAGGCCGCCGTAACCCAGCACATAGCCGCTGACCAGCCACTGCAGGGTGGAAGTCGACAGATCCAGTTCGGTGCCGATGGACGGCAGCGCCACACCGATCATCGAGACGTCGAGACCGTCGAGGAACAACACAATGCAGAGGGTGATCAGCATGCCCCAGAGACGGGTGGACCATCTGATCGGATCGGTCGCCGTCGCGGCCGAAAGGGTTGCTGCAGAAGTCATGGGCGGAACATTACATGCGTCGACATTAAATGCCAACACATTTAATGCGCTTGCATCGGACTGTGTGGAGCACTAGGATAGGGCCATGTCGAAGCCGTCGACAACACAATTAGCGGGGCGCGATGTGGCGCCCACCGGGTTGGTCGCCGAGTGGCGTGAGCTGCTCGACCGGCACGCCGCAGTGAGCTGTGCGCTCGAGAAGGAACTGCAGGGCAAGCACGATATCGGCCTCAGCGAGTTCGAGACGCTGGACCGGCTGGTCGACGCGGCCTGCGGCGACTATCGGATGAGCGATCTGGCCAACGACATCTACCTGAGCCAGAGCGCCCTCTCCCGCGCGGTGGCGCGGCTGGAGCGCGACGGACTGGTTTCGCGCAGTATGTGCGCCGAGGATCGGCGCGCGATCTTCGTCTGCCTGACCGAGAAGGGTCGCGAGGTCTACGAGTCGGCGCTGCCGACCCATCGCGACGTGCTCCAGCGAACCTGGGGTAATCGACAGAAGTGCTGAGTGGCCCGTACACATTCGGTGCCGGACAAATCGACTCTGCCGACCACCACGGAGCGAGTCTTACGAGCGCCGTGCTCGAGCGGACCTGGGGTGGGCAGAAGTGCTAGATAGCTAGCATCCACGCCTTCCCGCCCCGACGGAGCGAGTCTTACGAGCGAGGAGTTCGCGGCCCGTCTCGCGTCCGAGTCGTCGAAGCGCATGCGCCGCAGGCGCGAGTCTCGACGACTCGGACGCGAGACACCAGGGGGCCGCGAACACGCCGCGCCGAAGGCGCGGCAAATCAGATAGAGCCGCGCGCTTCCTCGATGCCGGTGCGCGCATCCGCGGCGACCGACTTGATGTTCGCGAAAGCCGTTCGGTAGCGCCCGATTTCGTGATCCTTGTCCAGGTACACCGGACCGGTGAACGCCTCGACGTAGACCACCGGCGGCTCCCGCAGCTCCACCTGCGCGGTATCGGCGAATTCGAGCAGGACGAACGGGCCCGAATCCATGCCGTCGTGATAGCCGGAATCCGAGGGCACCAACTGGATTCGCACATTCGGCAGGTCGCACATGCGCCGCAGGTGTGCGAGCTGTTCGACGGTCACCTCGGCACCACCGACCCGCCGCCACAGCACCGATTCGCTGATCACCACATCCAGCTGCAGCGGCGAATCCTTGCGGGTGAGCAACGCCTGCCGGGCCATGCGCAGCTGCACCCGGCGTTCGATCTCGGTCTCCGACGCCTCCGGACGCGCGGACTTCAGCAGCGCGCGGGTGTATGCCTCGGTCTGCAGCAGTCCGGGGATCAGCTCGTTCTCATAGGTGGCCAGGGCTCGCGCGGCCTCCTCGAGACCGATGTACACCTCGAAACCCTCGGCGATCACATCGCTGTAGCCGGTCCACCAACCCCTGGCCTTGGTCTCCTTGGCCAGTGCGGTCAACGGTTCGACGAGATCGGTTGGCGCACCGTAGATCTTGCACATGGCCTCGACGTCCAGGCTGCGCAATGAGGTCTGCCCGGTTTCGATCCGCCAGATCTTGGCCTCGGACCATTCGAGCTGCTGGGCCGCCATCCGAGTGGTCATCCTGGCCCGATTGCGCAGATCACGCAGATGTCGGCCGAGCTGCCTGCGCGGCATGGTCGATCCGGTTGTGCCCTGCGGTAAACCCATGCTTCCCCCTCGGATATCCGAACAGCATTGTTTCACAGTAAATCCGACACAGGTCACGATCGGCGTCGCACACAGGCCAAGGGCGCAACAGCGACGAACAGGTTCCCGCAGGCGATGATCCGGCAATTCAGCCCAGTTCTACTTACGTGCGCCGCGGTTGCGGAAACGCCAGAACTGCACGGCGCGAACGTCTTCGGAGAGCTGATTGACCGGCTCGGCGACATCGGAAAGCGCCTGGAACAGATCGTCGGCGAGATCGGCGATGTGCTCGACCTTGGTGGCCAGCTTGGACGCGTTCTCCAGGAATTCGAGCAGCAGGCGTACGACGGCCGCGATGGTCAGGCCGAGCGGTATCGCGATCAAGGCGGCCAGCACGCCGAGCACCGCGGAGACATGCCACATCAGCACCGTCAGTGCGATAGGGATGCCGATCGCGAAGGCCAGGCCGAGCATGTAGGCCAGCGGCAGCAACGTCCTGGTCGCCGGGCGGTGGAATTGCACGTCGAGCAGGCCGCGGGCCGCATCGGCGGTCCAGGCCCGTGGACTTTCGAAGGGTTCGGCGGGTTCGGGCTCCGCGGTGCGCGAGAACCGCTTGGACGCGGTCTCTTTCCAAGTGATCCAGCGTGATTCGGTTTCGAACTCTGCCGAATCCGCCGCCCCGTCACGATTGGACTCATCTCGCCCGCCCGTCACCCGACCACCACCCCCCATCGAATCGCTACGCGATGCTCACCCATATGGCGATCCTTCCCCCAATCCGGCGCCCGGCCAATAGGAGTGGATTCACACCGACAGGTACGGCCGCATGGGACGGCGGCACGGCCCATCAAAAGAGGTGTCTCGGTGATAGCCGATCACTACCGGGTGAGACGAACCCGACAGTCACCAAGATCTTTTGTACAACCCGTAACGCCCACCCCACCCCGCCCCGATACCACCCACGTATGCAGGACCCAGATCTATCGGGGAATGGAGAAAGACAGTGCGCACCACGTTTCCGACTTCCGCATCGGCGGCAGAGATGACTGCCGCGGCGCAGGACTACATCCAGCGCGGGTGGACGATCGCTGAAACGACCAACGGAATCTGCCTGATCACGGATGAGGATCTGTCGGGTATCGAGATCAGCGGTGAGCTGGCCGGTGAGGTTCGCCGGTTCCTGCGCGCGAACAACCTGACCGGTCCGGTTATCGAGATTCCCGGCGCCGAGCGTCGCGAGATCCACTTGGTCACCGGCCTGCGCAAGGCCGCGATGGCGCTGGAGGCACTGCGCGAGGCGGGCGCCACCGTCTACACCGACGGCGACGGCATCCCGCTGCCCCCCACCCAGCTCACCACCGGCGAGGCCTGCTGGGGCGTGGCTCCCGGCGAGGCCCGCTGGATCCCGCCGGTAGTCGCGATCGGCGCGGCGGTTCGTTCGGCGCTCTCGCGTCACACGACCGTCAGCACCGTCGCCTGCTGAGCAGGCGTATCTATCCGGGCGGGGTCCGCACTGCCCTGACCGACTGAAGACCGGTATCCGTAGGAGCGAATACCGGTCTTTCGTGTTCCGGCGTGACGACTGATTTCGCGGGGAGTTACCGGTCATTCTTGTTCCTCGTGCGCGGAGATCCATCGCGCGCGATGATGGGGCTATGGCCCAGCTCACTGATGACTCCCGGACGCTTTTGCGGACCTGCCCGCTGTGCGAGGCGGTCTGCGGACTCGAGATCACACTCGACTCGAACGACCATGTGACCTCGGTTCGGGGGGATCGACAGGATCCGTTCAGCAAGGGGTTCATCTGCCCCAAGGGGGCCAGCTTCGGACATCTCGACGAAGATCCGGACCGGCTGACCGAACCGATGATCCGGGACCGGGCCACCGATACCTGGCGCACCGCATCCTGGACCGAGGCATTCGAGCTCATCGCCGCACGGTTCCCGGCGATCGTGGCCGAGCACGGAAATCAGTCGGCAGCGCTGTATCTCGGCAATCCGAACGCACATACCGTGGCGGGGGCGCTGTATGTGCCGGTGCTGATCCGGGCGCTCGGCACCAAGAATCTGTTTTCGGCGAGTACCGCCGATCAAATGCCCAAGCAGGTGGCGAGCGGGTTGATGTTCGGTGATCCGCTCACCGTGCCGGTGCCGGATCTGGATCGCACCGATTATCTGCTGATGCTGGGCGCGAATCCGCTGGAGTCGAACGGATCGCTGTGCACCGCACCGGATTTCCCGGGCCGGTTGAAGGCATTGCGCAAACGCGGCGGGAAATTCGTCGTGGTGGATCCGCGGGAAACGCGGACCGCGAAGCTGGCCGATGAGCATCTGTTCATCCGGCCGGGTAGCGATGCCTATCTGTTGTTCGGGATCGTGCACACATTGTTCGAACAAGGTCTGACCGATATCCGCGTGGATGTCGCGGGGCTGGACGAAGTGCGTGCGGCCGCCGCGGATTTCACGCCGGAGGTGGTTTCGGAACGGACCGGAATTCCCGCCGAGACGGTTATCCGGATCGCGCAGGAGTTGGCGGCCGCGCCGACCGCGGCGGTATATGCGCGAATCGGCACCTGCACAGCCGAATTCGGCACGCTGACACAGTGGTTGGTCGAGGTGATCAACGTGCTGACCGGCAACCTCGACTCACCCGGCGGCGCCATGTTCGCCAATGCGGCGGCGGGCGGTATCCCGCGCACCAAACCCTTCCGCACCGGGCGCTGGGCCAGCCGGGTACGCGGGCTGCCCGAGGCGATGGGTGAACTGCCGGTGGCGACCCTGGCCGATGAGATCACCACACCCGGCGCGGGGCAGGTGCGCGCGCTGGTGACCGTCGCGGGTAATCCGGTGCTGTCCGCGCCGAGCGGAGTCCGGTTGGATACGGCGTTCGCGCAATTGGACTTCATGGTCAGCGTGGACCGGTACCTGAACGAGACCACCCGGCATGCGGATGTGATCCTGCCGCCGCCGCGCTCGACGCAGTCGCCGCATTACGACTTCGCGTTGCTGCAGTTCGCGGTTCGCAATTACGCGCGGTACTCGCGGCCGCTGGTCCCGCTCGGCGATCGGCCTTCGGAGTCGGAGATCCTGGCCAGGCTCGGGGCCGCACTCACCGGGCAGCCCGCCGGACCGGAGGCGCTGAACGGCGTCGACGAACTGATCATCGCGGGCATGCTGCACAAGGCGGGCATACCGGAGCGGCGGCCCGAGCTCATCGGGTCCAACAGCACCGAGCAGCGCATCGACCTGATGCTGCGGCTCGGCCCCTATGGCGAGTGGAGTGCCGGCGCGAGCGACGGGCCCGGAGGCGGTAGCCTGCGTGACCACGAAGGGCCCCGGGAGCGCCCAGATCAATACAGCACGCTGAATCTGCAGGTGCTGCTGGACAATCCACATGGTGTCGATCTCGGACCTCTGCAGCCGCGCCTGCCCGGCGTGCTGCGGACGGCGTCCAAGCAGGTGGAGTTGGCGCCGCAGCCGCTGCTCGACGATGTCGCGCGGATGCGGGCCCGGCTCGCCGATGCCGCGCCGGATATGGTGTTGATCGGGCGGCGTCAACTGCGATCCAACAACAGTTGGATGCACAATATCCCGACGCTGGTCAGCGGGTCGAATACCTGCACGCTACATATCAATCCGGCGGATGTGGCGCGGTTGGGACTCGGCGATACCGCCGTGGTGAAGTCCGCCGCGGGGACGCTGACGGTACCGCTGGAGCCGACCGAGGCGATCATGCCCGGGGTGGTCAGCTTGCCGCACGGCTGGGGACATACCGACAGCACGCAGACGGTGGCCCGGGCGCATGCCGGGGTGAATGCCAATGTGCTGACCGATGATTCGGTGGTGGATGTGCCGTCCGGAAATGCGAT
Source organism: Nocardia sp. NPDC102475 (assembly GCF_055584605.1). NCBI lineage: Bacteria > Bacillati > Actinomycetota > Actinomycetes > Mycobacteriales > Nocardiaceae > Nocardia > Nocardia sp. NPDC102475. The sequence continues at coordinate 53,935 of NZ_JBVJLS010000023.1, forward strand.
CTTCAATGGCGTTCCGGTGACTTTGACCCCTGCCTGAGTTGCGCTCGATTCGACCGGCCGGCCAGTAAAAGTTCCGGCCGGTCGGATTGTAGCTATTTTCTGGAAACCCCTGCGCTAACTAAAGATTCAGTGCATTCTCAACATGGATTTTGCTGTGTTGCCAGACTAAAATGGACAGGATTTCGGTTTAGTCGCGGGCTCAGCGTCGAACCCGTTGCGGTGTGCCGGATTCCAGCTACCAGAGGGGGCGCGATGCCCGGTACACGTTGTGGCAGTGACGGTGAGCACGAACTACAGGACAGGTACGGTACGCAGGACCGCGCCGAACGCTTCTACCAAGATCAAGTACTCGATCAGCTGAACCCGACGATGATCGAATTCATCGCCAGGATGGATATGGCGTTCATCGCCACCGCGGACAAACACGGCGAATGCGACGCAAGCTTCCGTGCGGGCCTGCCCGGCTTTCTGCACGTGATCGACGAACGCACTCTTGCCTACCCGGAATACCGCGGCAACGGTGTGCACGCCAGCCTCGGCAACATCCTGGAGAACCCGCACGTAGGCATCCTGCTAATCGATTTCGTCCAGGATCTGATCGGATTGCACATCAATGGTTCGGCACGGATCGTGGACGACACCGCGCTGCGCCACAACGTCCCGGAACTACCGGAGAACCTCAAGGGAAGAGCCGCACAGCACTGGGTGGTGGTCGATGTGGAAGAGGCCTACATCCACTGCCGCAAACACATCCCCCATCTGGTCCCCGCCGCGCGCGAGCAGCGGGAGTGGGGCACCGACAACATCCGCGCCAAGGGCGGCGACTACTTCGGGGCGAAGGCGCAGGCCGACGCCCTTATTCCACGCTGACCGCATGCTCGACCCAGACGGAGCGAGTCTTACGAGCGACGTTCGCGGCGCCGCAGGCGCGGCAAATCAGACACCGAGTTTGAAGATGACCAGGCGTTGGACGACGAAGTTGATGACCGTCGCGGTGCCCTGGGCGATGACGAAGGCCAGCGGCTGGCGCCACCAGTCGCCCGGCAGGGTGGCGTAGAGCACCTGGTTGATGCCGACCTGGACGGCGAAGGTGACGGCGTAGAGGATCACCACCGCGATGAAGCGGGCGCGGCTCGGGGGTGCCTGGAAGGTCCAGCGGCGATTGATCAGGTAGGCGGTGGTGGTGCCCGCGATGAAGCTGATCGATTTGGCGACACTGACCGGAAGGCCGATCAGGTTCAGCAGGAAGCTGTAGATCCCGTAGTCGACGATGGCCGATAGACCACCGGTGAGGGTGAAGCGGATGATCTGGGTCTTGAGGTCGACATCGGTTCCGCCCGGCTCGTCGACCAACGGCAGTTCGGCCGGGAGCGGCAGCTGGGGTTCTGCTTGCACGCCGACGAGCGTAACGCCGCTGACCCGCGGCACGCGGACCGAGCACCGATTGGACACTTGTCCGGCGCGACGGAACCGATGTCGGACCTCACATACTGGGGAGTATGGCGACGCCGACCGCATATCGGCTCATGCATGTAGCCTCTATGCCGATGTCCACGAAAGCTCCGACCGCCACCACAACCGGTAACACCGGCAATGTCGCCGACGGCACCTATGCGCTGCCGACGCGGACCAAGGCATTGACCGGGTGGGGTCGCACCGCACCAACATCTTCCGAAGTGCTCTCGACGAGCGATCCCGAACTGATCGCCAAGGCCGTCGCCATGGTCGCCGAGGACAACGACTCCAAGCCGGCTCACCTGCGTCGCGGCATCATCGCGCGCGGGCTCGGCCGCTCCTATGGCGATCACGCGCAGAACGCGGGCGGCCTCGTCGTCGATATGACGGCGCTGAACAATATCCACCGGATCGACCGGGACACCCGGATCGTCGACGTGGACGGCGGCGTCAGCCTGGACCAGCTCATGAAGGCCGCGCTGCCGTTCGGGCTGTGGGTTCCAGTGCTACCCGGCACCCGTCAGGTGACGATCGGCGGCGCCATCGCCTCCGATATCCACGGTAAGAACCATCACAGCGAGGGCAGCTTCGGCAACCACGTGCGCTCGATCGATCTGCTCACCGCCGATGGACAGGTGCAGCACATCACGCCCAAGCGCAATGCCAAGCTGTTCTGGGCGACCGTCGGGGGCAACGGACTCACCGGCATCATCCTGCGCGCGACCATCGAGATGGCACCCACCGAGACGGCGTACTTCCTCAACGACGGCGTGAAGACCACGACGCTCGACGAGACCATCGCCGCGCACAGCGACGGCAGCGAGGCGAACTACACCTACTCGAGCGCGTGGTTCGACGTGATCAGCCCGCTGCCGAAGCTCGGCCGGGCCACCATCACCCGCGGCCGCCTCGCCAAGGTCGACGAACTACCCAAGCGCCTGCGCAAGAAGCCGCTGAAGTTCGACGCGCCGCAGCTGATGACGGTGCCCGACATCTTCCCGAACTGGACCATGAACAAGCTCACGCTCCAGGCCATCGGTGAGGCGTACTACGCCATGGGCGGCAATTACACCGGCAAGGTGCAGAATCTGACGCAGTTCTACCACCCGCTCGACATGATCGCGGAGTGGAACCGCGGCTACGGTTCCAACGGCTTCCTGCAGTACCAGTTCGTGGTGCCGACCGAGGCGGTCGAGGAGTTCAAGCGGATCATCATCGATATCCAGGGCTCCGGGCACTACTCGGCACTGAACGTTTTCAAGCTGTTCGGACCGGGCAATCCCGCACCGCTGAGCTTCCCGATGCCGGGCTGGAACATCTGCGTCGACTTCCCGATCAAGCCGGGTCTGAACGAGTTGGTGAGCGAGCTGGACCGCCGCGTCACGGAGTTCGGCGGGCGGCTGTACACCGCGAAGGATTCGCGCACTACCGCGGAGACCTTCCACCAGATGTACCCGCGGATCGACGAGTGGATCAAGATCCGCCGAAGTGTCGATCCCACAGGCGTTTTCATGTCCGATATGGCGAGAAGGCTGGAGCTCCAGTGATTAATGCCGTAGGCAACCCGCAGACCATCCTGCTGCTCGGCGGTACCTCGGAGATCGGCTTGGCGATCTGCGCCGAGTACCTGCGCAAGAGTCCGGCGCGCATCATCCTGGCCGCACTGCCCGGTGATCCGCTGCGCGAGGACGCCGTCTCCGAGCTGAAGTCGGCCGGTGCGACGCAGGTCGACGTCATCGACTTCGACGCGCTCGACACCGAGAGCCATCCCAGGGTTATCGACGCGGCCTGGGACGGCGGCGATGTGGATGTCGCCATCGTCGCGTTCGCCCTGGACGGCGATCCGGAAGAGCTCTGGCAGAACCAGCGCAAGGCCGTGCAGGTCGCCGGAATCAATTACACCGCGGCGGTTTCCGTCGGTGTGCTGGTCGGCGAGAAGATGAAGAAGCAGGGCTTCGGGCGGATCATCGCCATGTCCTCGGTGGCCGGTGAGCGGGTGCGTCGCTCGAACTTCGTCTACGGCTCCACCAAGGCCGGACTGGACGGCTTCTACCTGGGACTCGGCGAGGCGCTGCGGCCGTACGGACCGCGCGTGCTGGTGATCCGGCCGGGCATGGTGCGGACCAGGTTCTCGGCGCACGTCAAAGAGGCTCCGCTCACCGTCAACAAGGAAGATATTGCGGCACTGGCGGTTTCGGCGTCGCAGCGGGGCAAGGAGCTCGTCTGGGCGCCCGGCACCTTCCGCTTCGTGATGATGATCCTGCGCCACATCCCGCGCCCGATCTTCCGCAAGCTGCCCATCTGATTTCCCCGAGCCGCACCCTGTCGGCCGCGCATTCGCTGCGCGGGACAGGTGCGGCTCGTCTATATCAGCAACACGCGTTCCGTGGCTGCCCGGCGAGTTCGGTGCCCAACGTGACAGCAAGTCCGGCATCAGCGCACGCCACTGTGCCATTTCGGTGGATGCCATCCTCGCGGTTCACCGGGACCGGTCGATGTGGCATTCGGCACCCTGCCCGTGCGAGCGGCCGGGCGGCGTGGCAAGTTCGGAGCCGACCTCGAGCCGTCGCATTGTCGAAGGAGCACTCCGTTGAGCACAGTCACGGCAGAACGCGCCGAGCACTCCGCACCGGAGCGCGGCCGTGGGGCGCTGCTGATCCGGCACATCGGCTCCGGGATCGGCGAGGCGCTGCTGGCTGCCGTGGTGGCCGCGATCGTTGCCGCCGTTGGGCTGGTGGCGTTTTCGATGGTGCAGTGGCCCGCATTCAACTCGTCCAATGTGACCAGGTCGTTGACCACGGTCGGACAGGTCGGCGCGGCGGTGCTGCTGGGGGTGGCGATCTGGCTGGTGCGGGCGCGGCGGTGGCCGTGGGTGGCGAAAGTACTGTCCTGGGTCGGGATTTCGACGTTCGTCACGGTGACATTGGGGATGCCGCTGGCGGCGACCAAGCTGTACTTGTTCGGCGTCTCGGTGGACCAGGAATTCCGCACCGAATATCTGACGCGGCTGACCGATAGCGCGGCGCTGCACGATATGACCTACGCCGACCTGCCGCCGTTCTATCCGGCCGGCTGGTTCTGGATCGGCGGCCGAGTGGCGAATGTGCTCGGAATGGATGGCTGGGAGGCGTTCAAGCCGTACGCCATCGGTTCGCTCGCGGTGGTCGCGGTGATCGCACTCGTATTGTGGTCCAAGCTGATTCGCGCCGACTGGGCGATCGCGGTCAGTGCGGCGACGACCGCAGTGACGGTGGCTTATGCCTCCCCGGAGGCGTACAGCGCGGTCATCGTGCTGCTGCTGCCGCCCGCGTTGATTCTTGCGTGGGGTGCGTTGTACCGGCCGTTCGAGGTGTCGGGCGCTGCTGTTCGCGATGTGGCACGGCGCGGCGCTGGTGCGTCAGGTGGCGCCACCGGATCGGGCGACAGAGGCACATCAAGTGGCGCGGCTGCATCAACTGACGCCGCCGCATCAACTGACACCGCCGCATCAACTGACACCGCCGCATCAACTGACACCGCCGCATCGAATGGCGGCGCTGCATCTGATGGCGGAGTCGCAACGGGCAACGGTGTGCAAGACGGCACCACATCGGCTGGCATCGCGACTGCCGGGGGTTGGGGAGCGGTGCTCGGCGCGGGGCTGTTCCTCGGGATGGCGGCGTCGTTCTACACGCTGTATTTCGTGGTGGCGGCCTTTGCGGTCGGGCTGATGGGACTCGTATCGGCGGGGCTCGCGATGCGGGCACAGCGGGCGGCGGACCGAGCGCGGCACGGCACCGGCGACGGCGGGTCGGGTTCGGTGTGGCGGGCCGCGGTGCCGCCGCTGGTTCGGCTCGTTGTCATTGCGGCGATCGCGGGTGTGGTGGCGCTGGTCGTCTGGCTGCCGTTCGTATTGAAGATGCTCGGTGGGACGATGCCGAGTTCGGGGACGGCATTCCACTATCTGCCCGAGGGCGGGGCGCAGTTGCCGCTGCCGATGGCGGAGTTCTCGCTTTCGGGGGCGTTCTTCCTGCTCGGGACGGTGTGGTTGGTGTTGCGGGCGGCGTCGTCGCGGCGGGCGCAGGCCCTCGGGATCGGCGTGGTGGCGATCTATCTGTGGTGTCTGCTGTCGATGACGGCGACCGCGGCGGGTACCACCCTGCTCTCGTTCCGCTTGACGCCCGTGCTCGAAGTGCTGCTGGCAGCCGCCGGTGCATTCGGCTTCGTCGAAGGCGCGCGGGCGGCCTACCAGGCACTCGATAAGCCGGCGCGGTTCAAGTTCGCCGTCGTCGTGGTTGCCGTCGTCGGTGCGCTCGCGTTCACACAGGACATCCCGCAGGTGCTGAAGCCGGAGATCACCACCGCATACACCGATACCGACGGCAACGGCGAACGCGCCGATAAGCGGGCACCGGGTGCGGCGTCGTACTACCGCGAAATCGATGCGGCACTGATCGCGCAGACCGGCCGTCCACGTTCGGATTCGGTGGTCCTCACCGCCGACACCAGCTTCCTTTCGTTCTACCCGTACTACGGCTTCCAGGCGCTCACCTCGCACTATGCGAACCCGCTGGCTGATTTCGCGGGCCGCGCCGCCACCATCGAGTCGTGGAGCAAGCTGAACTCCTCCGCCGCCCTGGTCGACGCACTCGGCAAGACCCCGTGGCGCGCACCGGATGCGTTCCTCTTCCGCAGCAGCGGCGATACCTACACCCTGCGCTTGGCCAAGGACGTCTACCCGAACGACCCCAATGTGAAGCGCTACACCGTGAGCTTCCCCAAGGAGCTCTTCGCGGACCCACACTTCACCACTACCAATATCGGCCCTTTCACCTTGATCGTCGTCAATCGCTGACGCCGCCCACCCGACTCATCAGCGCGGCCGGTGCGCTCGCTCGACGCATGATTTCGCGAGGACATGGGTAACTCGTGGGGAACTGCCAACCCAGCCGGGCACTGACCGGCGGCCGCCAACAGCGGCGTCGCGGCACTCGAGTCCGGCCTGAAGGCGCGGGGAGGCGGTTCACAGGGTATTCGGTTACGGTGGATCGCTGATCTGACCACTTACGGGAGAAGTTTGTTTTGCAGGTCGAAGCACCACCAGCAGTAGGCGTCGTCACCAAGGGATCGACACCGGCTGGCGGGGCCAGACCCGAGCAGCGCACCGCGAAGCGGAGACGGATCCGGGTCGATCGCAGTGATCTGGTCGCCTCGGTGAGCTATCTCGCATTGGCCGTCACGGTGCTGTCCGGACAGTGGCGCAACACACATAGCGGGTACCTGATCAAAAGCGGTCAGGACCAGACCATGTGGGAGTGGTTCTTCGCGGTCACCGCACATTCGGTGGCGCATCTGGAGAATCCGCTCGGCACCAATCTGCAGAACTTCCCGGCCGGGGTGAACATGATGGCCAATACGGCCATGTTCGGGGTCGGGGTGCCGTTGACGCCGGTCACGCTGCTGTTCGGACCGACCGTCACCTTCGTGCTCGTCCTCACGCTCGGCCTCGCCTCCACCGCCTTCGCCTGGTACTGGCTGTTCTCCCGGGAATTGGTGGAGTCCCGGCCGAGCGCCGCGATCGGCGGACTGTTCTGTGGTTTCGCGCCCGCGATGATCTCCCATGCCAATGCGCACCCGAATTTCGTGCTGCTGGCGCTGCTTCCGGTGATCGCGCTGCTGTTGATCCGCATCGCGCGACGTGTGTCGGGTGCGGAGACGACCAAGCCACGCAGGCGAGTTCGCGATGCCGTCACGCTCGGCTTCCTGGTAGCGCTGCAGATCGCACTCGGCGAGGAACCGCTGCTGATCTTCGCACTGGCCTTCGGACTCTTCGGCCTCGTGTACTACCTGCACACACCGCGCATCGGCTGGCAAGTAGTGCGTGCGCTCGCCCCGACCATCGCATTGGCTGCGGGGATCACCTTGATGCTCACCGAAATTCCGCTGTGGTGGCAGTTCTTCGGGCCGCAGAGTTATCGCTCGATCGACCACGGGCCGATGGGCAACGATCTGAAGGCCATCGTGCAGTTCCCCGCCGAATCGCTCGGCGGTATGTTCGCGCCCGGCCAGTACGTGTCCATGAACGACACCGAGCAGAACGCCTATTTCGGCTGGCCACTGCTGCTGTTGCTGCTGGTCACGGTGGCGCTGCTGTGGCGCAACCGGGTGGTCCGGGCGGCGACCGCGGTGATGGTTGTCTTCGGAGTGCTGTCACTCGGTGCGACGGCCATGTTCGGCAAGGTGTCGACCGGGTTCGAATTGCCGTGGCGCTGGGCCGAATTGGTCCCGCTGCTCAATACGGTGCTGGAGACTCGGCTGACCATGGCCGCGATTCCGGCCATCGGTGCGGTGCTGGCGCTGGCAACCCAGCAGGCGCTCACCTGGTGGAAGCAGTCGCCGGTCGACTGGCGGCCGCTGGCCTGGTTCCCGGCGCTCGCCCTGGCCCTGGCTCCGCTTATCCCAACCGTCCTTCCGGTGATCGAGCGCGCACCGACTCCGGAGTTCTTCGCCGACGGGACGGTAAAGAAGTACGTGAGTGGCGGCTCGGTTGTCATGGTGCCGCCGCCGCGTCCCCCCGACGCGCAGGCATTGCGCTGGCAAGCCGACGCCGACTTCGACTTCCCGCTCGCCGGCGGCTATTTCGTCGGCCCGACCGGCGCGAACAAGAAGGGCATCTACGGACCCGACTTCCGTCCGACCACCGCCCTGCTCGTCGGCGCCCTGGACACCGGGGTGGTACCGCCCATCGACGACGACACCCGCGCACAGGCACTCGACGACCTGCGCTTCTGGGAGGCCGACGTGATGGTCCTGCCCGCAACCAAGAACTCCGAGGTGCTGCGCACGACCGTGACGCAACTGCTCGGCGTCGCGCCGCGACAGGTCGACGACGTGTGGCTCTGGGACGTCCGGCAGCTGCGATAGGCGGCGGCGGTGATCTCGGTGGCGAGCGTCACCAATGCGGGTGGCTAGCATGGTGCCTCGTGCGACCGGACCGAACTTCTGCAGCGTTCACCCGAAACCGCCTGATCGCCCTCGTCTCCGGGTTGCTCGGATTCGTGCTGGCACTGTTGACGCCGTTGCTTCCGGTGAAACAGGATCAGGCCGCGCTCGACTGGCCCCAGGCGGGCCGTACCAGTGTCGAGGCGCCCCTGGTTTCGTATGTGCCGCTGCGGTTGGACGCGACGCTGCCGTGTTCGGTGGTGGCCGCGGCCGGGTCGGGCACGGTGCTGTCGACCATTCCGCACGCCTCGGGCCAGGCCAGTGCCAAGGGACTGATCGTCTCGGTCACCGATGGCACGCTCGCCGTGCTGCAGCGTGATGTGCCGCTGCTGTCCGCGCCGGTCGCGGAGATCGCCGGGTGCGAGTCCGTCACCATCACCACGACGGCGGCCGCGACCTCGGTCGAATTCGTCGGTGCGAAACGCCAGGACGGTTCGCCCTTCCGCAACACCATCAGCCGCGATATCCGCCCGCAGGTGGTCGGCGTCTTCACCGATCTGGATGCCGCGAAGCTCGATGGCGCGAAGCTGCACGCCGATATCGATTCCCGCTTCTCCTCGACCCCGTCCGCGCTGAAGCTCGGCGCCATGATCGCGGCGGCGATCTGCACGATCATCGCGCTGATCGCATTGCACCTGCTCGACAATGCCGATGGCCGGCGGGCGCGCCGGTTCCTGCCCGCGCACTGGTGGCGGTTCACCCTGGCCGATGTGGCGGTGCTCGGGCTCCTGGTGCTGTGGCATTTCATCGGCGCGAATACCTCCGACGACGGCTACATCCTGAATATGGCCCGCGTCTCGGAGCATTCGGGATACATGGCCAACTACTACCGTTGGTTCGCGGTGCCCGAGGCGCCGTTCGGCTGGTCCTACGAGGTGCTGGCCTGGATGACCAAGGTCTCCGATGCCAGCCCGTGGATGCGGCTGCCGACGCTGGCCGCAGGCATCGTGTGCTGGATGGTGATCAGCCGAGAGGTGCTGCCGCGCTTGGGCGCTCGAGTGCGCAGGAACAAGGTGGCGCTGTGGACCGCCGGTCTGGTCTTCCTCGCGTTCTGGCTGCCCTACGACAACGGCCTGCGGCCCGAACCGCTGATCGCCGCGGGTGCGCTGCTGACCTGGTGCTCGATCGAGCGGGCCATTGCGACCGGACGGCTGCTGCCCGCCGCGGTCGGTGTGCTGATCGCCGCGTTCTCGCTGGCGGCCGGTCCCACGGGGTTGATCTGCGTGGCGGCGCTGATCGCCGGTTCGCGGCCGGTGCTGCAGATCATTATTCGGCGGGCGCGCGATGCGGCCGGCACATTGGCCGACGAACCCGACACTGTCGGAAGAGAGCCCGCCTATGCCGCGAATCCTGGTGGGGACCAGGGAAATCCGAGTGCCGAACAGTCAGGACGACAGACTCGCGTCGACGTGCGTACTGATCGGAGCACCTCACGCCTGGCCACCTTCTTCCGATATGCCGCGTTGCTGGCACCGGGCCTGGCCGCAGGAACGCTCGTGCTGGTAGTCGTTTTCGCCGATCAGACGCTCGCGACGGTAATGGAAGCGACCCGGGTGCGCACCCTCGTCGGGCCGAATGTCGCCTGGTTCGACGAGCGGACGCGGTGGGATTCGCTGCTGATGCTCTCGCCGGACGGATCGCTGGCGCGGCGGTTCGGTGTGCTGATCATGCTGCTGTGCCTGCTGGTCTGTGTGCTGCAGGTGCTGCGCAAGGGACGGATTCCGGGAACGTCGCGTGGGCCGTCGGTGCGGATTCTCGGCATCGTCTTCGCCTCGCTGCTGCTGATGATGTTCACGCCGACCAAATGGACACACCACTTCGGCGTTTACGCCGGGCTGGCCGGGTCGCTGGCGGCGCTGGCGGCGGTTGCGGTGGGCACCAATGGGATTCGCTCGCCGCGCAACCGGGCGCTGTTCGCGGCGGCCGTGCTGTTCCTGCTGGCGATCACCTTCACCGGATCCAATGGCTGGTGGTATGTATCCAGTTATGGTGTGCCGTGGTGGGACAAGGCGCCGCTGGTCGCGGGTAAGGGCCTGTCCACGCTGTTTCTCGGGCTCAGCGGGGTGGCGCTGATCGTCGCGGTGTGGCTGCACTATCGCGAGCCGTACCGCGAGAAGACCGATGCGCCACGCCGTTTCGAGCGTTATGCCTCCGCGCCGTTGACGATCGCGGCGGCGCTGCTCGTGCTGTTCGAGGTGGCGTCGCTGGCCAAGGCGGCGGTCACGCAGTACCCGGCGTACTCGATCGCCAAGTCGAATCTCGAATCGCTGAGCGGCAATACCTGCGCGCTCGCCAACGAGGTGCTGGTGGAGACCGATACCGCGAATTCGCTGCTGCTCCCCTACACCGGCTCCCCCGCCGACGGATTGTCCACCGAATCGAAGGGCTTCACGTCCAACGGGGTGGCCGCCGACCTCACCGCCGATGCCGAGGAAACCGTCACCGGCGGTGCGAATTCGGTGAACAAGGATTCGAAGAACAAGACCACCAAAACGACCGGTGCGGGCACCGGCGGCGGCACCACGCAACAGGCCGGAATCAACGGCAGCACAGTGGCATTGCCGTTCGGCCTGGATCCGGCGCGGACCCCGATCATGGGCAGCTACCAGGACGGGGCCGATCAGCAGCAGGCCAAGCTCACCTCACAGTGGTACCGGCTCGATCTGACCGACAGCATGCGCGATGACCCGGCCTACCAGGTGCTCGCCATAACCGCGGCGGGGCGGATCCGCTCGATCGATGCCGACGGTGTGCTCACCTACGGGCAGGAACTGCACCTCGAGTACGGCGTTCGCGGAGCGGACGGCGCGGTGCAAACGCTCGGTTCGGTGGATCCGCTCGATATCGGGCCCGCACCGTCCTGGCGCAATCTCCGTGTGCCACTGGACAAGTTGCCCGCCGGAGTGAACGCGGTGCGATTGGTCGCGGTCGACAACGACATCACCCAGAAACAGTGGTTGGCCGTCACCCCGCCCCGGCTGCCGCATCTGGCCACGCTGAATTCCGTTGTCGGCGAAACCGCCCCGGTCCTGCTGGACTGGCACGTCGGCCTGGCCTTCCCCTGCCAGCGCCCGTTCGACCACCACGACGGCGTCGCCGAGGTCCCCGATTGGCGCATCCTGCCCGACCGCGTCGGCTCCGACGCCTCCAATGCCTGGCAGGACGATATCGGCGGCGGCCCCCTCGGCTGGACCGGTCTGATCCTGAAATCCCAGACCATCCCCACCTACCTCGCCCACAACTGGACCCGAGACTGGGGCTCCCTCGAACAATTCACCCGCTACGACCCCACCGCCACCCCCGCAACCATCGCCACCACCGTGAAATCGGTCAACGGCTGGAAGAAAGCCGACCCGATCCGGGCGCGCTAGCTTTCGCGTTCGGCATCCCCGCCCTGTCCCTGATCAAACGTCTAGTTGCTAGCCTTGCCATCGTCTATCAACTAGACAATACTGAGGATTGCGGAACACGCGACCCGTGTGATCATCAAGGAACTGACCGATGCCGGATGGAGCCGCAAGCGCGATGCGAAAGGCAGTCACAGCCTTTGGCAATGCCGCGACGGCCGACACACTGTCACGGTTCCAGACGGACATCGCACGATCCGTCCCGGCGTGGTCCGCGTGATTCGCAAGGCGATCATGCCGTGCGACTGTCAAGGAGGTGTCTGATGGCGTACACAGTTCGTGTATCCCGAGAGGGCCGGTGGTGGGCACTGGCCATTCCCGAACTCGGCGAGGACGCGCTCACCCAGGCGCGGCGACTGTCCGAGGTTGCGCGCGAAGCCAGGGACTACATCGCCGTGACCATGGATGTCGCGCCGTCGAATGTCGAGGTTCATGTGGTTCTCGATGACGTCGGACTGACCGCTGAGGCGCTGACACGGTCCGAGGAGCTGCGCGCACTGCGCGCCATGGCCGATGACATTCAAGAGCAGATCACGGCGAAGTCAGCCGCGCTGGCCAAGGAGTTGGCGGCGAAGCGACTGCCCGTGCGCGATATTGCGGCACTGATCGGCACTTCGCACCAGCGCGTGAGTCAACTTCTCTCGGCCTCAACATAATTCGACGGATCAGGGAATGAGAACGAGGCGGCCGCGGAGACCACCTTCCGCGAGGCGCTGGTGGGCGGCGGCTACCGCATCCAACGGGTAGGTTTCGGCTACGCGGAGGGTGAGGTGGCCTTTGTCGACCAATGCGACGAGTTCGTCGAGTTGGGGGCGGTCGGCGTGGACCAGGACCGTGGTTACCTCGGTGCCGCGCAAGGGGATCGGGGTGGCGGGGACGCTGATGGAGACGAAGCGGCCGCGGGCGCGGACGGCGGCGAGGGTTTCGGGGCCGAGGACCGCGGCGTCGAGGGCCGCGTCCACGCCGCCGGGTATGAGGGCTCGGACGGCATCCGCAAGGTTCGCTCCTCTGGGGATGAAGTCGGTGGCGCCGAGGGCGCGGACGGTGGGTTCGTCGGCAGGTGAAGCTGAGGCGATTACTCGAAGGCCTTGGGCAGCAGCCAGTTCGACGGCGAAGCCGCCTACCGCGCCTGCGGCTCCGGTGATGAGGAGCGAATCAGCAGCTGTCAGGTCGAGGGCGGCCAGGGCCTGGAGAGCGGTGAGGCCGTTCAGCGGGATGGTGGCCGCGGCGGTTGCCGGTACGGAAGTCGGCGCGGGGGCCGCGTTTTGGGCTTCGAGGACGACATAGTCGGCTTGCGCTGCCAACGAGACGTCGAGACGGTCGCTGATGCCGATCACTTGCTGACCGACCGTGAAATCGACACCGGCACCGACAGCATCGATGACACCGGCGACATCCCATCCGATCCCCCACTGATCGCGCGGGGCGGCGAACGGGGTACCGCCGACGCCGTTGCGAACCATGAGATCCACCGGATTGACCGTTGCCGCAGCGACTTTCACCCGAATGGCACCGGGACCCGGCTCGGGCGTCGGCACTTCGATGATCTCCGCGACGGCCTCCGGACCGGGTCGACGGACTACTACTGCACGCATGGCGCTCCTTATCGCTTGTCGGGTACATCGGCAAACCTAGAGCGAGTTACTATCCATTAGGTAGTAGTTACCCAGAAGTGCGTAACAGGCAGCAGGGGAAGCAGATGGCGACAACAACCGCGGCACAACGCCGTAACCTGGCAAAACAGAAATACGACGCCTACGTGGCCGAATGCCCCACGCGCCAACTGCTCGACCGCATCAGCGACAAATGGGTCAGCCTGATACTCAACGCCCTCGCCGACGGCCCGTTGCGCTTCGCCGAGATCAACCGCGTCATCTCCGGCGTCAGCCCCAAAATGCTCACCCAAACCCTGCGAACCCTGGAGCGCGACGGCCTCCTGGAGCGCAGGATCACCGCCGAGGTGCCGGTCCGCGTCGACTACGAACTCACCGCGCTCGGCCACAGCCTGCGGCCTGTGATGCGGGCCATAAAAACGTGGGCCGAGGAGCGCATGGATGAAGTGCTCGCGGCCCGCGCACGTTACGACGGTGAACCAGCGTGACCGTGTCGTAAATGTTGGCCGCGAAAGCCTTCCCACACGTGAAGCTGGCCTTAACCTTTTATTCATGACCGCGGCCTTCGATGATATGGATCTGCGCGACCTCGTCGGACTGCTCACCGAAGATGAACAACGGGAGCTTCGACCGGCGCTGCTGCGCGTGTTATCCCGCCAGACCCCGCAGGAGCTACTCCGTCGCGAACTGGGGCTTCGTATGACGAAGGTCTGACCCCGCCGGATTACCGAACGCCATCCACCAGGCCGTTGCGTCGGCCAACACCCGACGCCGCGGCCTTTCGTCACCGCGGACACTGTTGGCCTGAGCGCCCGGATGCTGTGGGACCGGCGGAACCGAAGACGAGTGGGCGCTGAGTACATCTCGGCCCCGAAACGAGAACAGGCCCGCCGAATTCGACGGGCCTGTCTGTCTCACGAACTAGAACACACGCAGTTGTCCGGGCGACCAAAGCCCCGAACGGCTGGCCGTACCCGTATCCAACTTGGCCGGAACCGCATTCGGGTAGTACTGGTCGTACCGCTCCAGTGAACCCCAGTCCCGCGCCCAGTTGTTCTTCAGATACGTCGGAACGGTGCTCGACTTCGCCAGCATCTGACCGAAGCCGAGGAGGCCGCCGAATTCCTCGGCCTGCCAGGTATTCGTCGAGCTGATGGCCAGTGGCCGGTCCGGCAGGATCCGGTACCCGGGCACCTCGGCCACACCGTTCTTGTGGTCCAGTGGCCGCTGGCACGGGAACTGCAGCCCGACCGCCCAGTCCAGCAGCACCGGCTGTTCGGAGCCGATGAAGCTGTTGAGCGTAGCCAACTTCGGCATCCGTGGCGGGGTGAAGGCCAACCACTGATCGCCGATCAGGATCGGGTCGTTGGCGACAATGCGCACCGCATCTGCATCAGGCGCGATTTCGTCGAGCGGGATGCGCAGATTGCGCCACGACGGGAACGGACCGATATCGCGCGGCAGGTAGGTGCCGAGCATCTGCACGCTGCCATCGGGCAGGTGCTTGCCGTAGTCGACGGTCAGCGACTGGCCGTACCGGGTGTCGCCGGTGTCGTCGATGGACAGGATGCGACCCGCGGCCGAAATGACCACCAGCGGACGATCATCCGAGCGCGGCGCCAGCTGGTACCAGCTGGAGACCAGATGCGCGGGCTGCTGCACGCCCGGCTGGTAGCTGCCCATTACCGGCGTGGTGGCCGGATCGAGGCCGAAGGGCAGGGTGGCCCGGCTGCCGTTGACACCGGTCGCGCCGAAACCACCGTCGGTGCCCGCGTTCTGACCGTCCGCACCGACCGGGCCGACCGACTGGGTGGAGGTATTGCCGGTGCCCGGCTTCACCTCGATAGTGTCGGCGCTGAGCTTCTCGGGCACACCGTTCGGATCGAAGCCGACCGGATCGGCGCCGGCCAGCGGATCACCGTTCTTCGGCGGATTCGCCGGATCGACGATCGGCGTGAGCATGCCGTTGCCCTTGTTCACATCCGGTTCCACCAGCACGTCATTGGCGAGACCGCACGAATTGCCCTGCACCGCATCGAAATTCGACCGCGCGAGCGAATACGCCGGGTACTGCGACACCGCGCCCTTGAGCAGCGAGCACACCTCGAGCAGCACCATCAGCGCGGCGACGACGGTCAGCGGGATGGCGGCGAACTTACGAATCCGCTTGCCGCGCACCGACTTCGCCGATGGCTGCGGTTTGGTGTAATCCTCGCGCAGCGCCGACCAGCCGACCAGCGCCAGCGCCAGCCCGAACAGCACCAGCATCAGCGTGTTCGACTGGTAGCCGTGCAGCGAGATCCGCTTGTCGAACCACGGCACACCGAAGCTGGACACGTACCAGTAGCCGTTGATGCCCGAGAACGCGATCGCCAGCACGAACAGCAATCCGGCGAGGAAGATCGCCCGATTCTTCCTGGCCCGCAACGCACTTGCCGAAACCGCCACCGCGGTGACCGCGGCCAGTGATCCGGCGATGCCCGCGTACGCGCCGAAGTGGTGGGTCCACTTCGTCGGGTTGAACATCATGAAGAAGATGGTTCCGAAGACCACGCCCATCAGCCGCCAGGTCGGACCGCTGGCGATGCCGGGAACCTGCCTGCGCCGCAACAGCACCAGCATGGTGGTGAACAGGCACAGCAGCATGATCAGGAAGGCGAAGCG
This sequence comes from Nocardia sp. NPDC102475, assembly GCF_055584605.1. NCBI lineage: Bacteria > Bacillati > Actinomycetota > Actinomycetes > Mycobacteriales > Nocardiaceae > Nocardia > Nocardia sp. NPDC102475. Next base: position 70,055 of record NZ_JBVJLS010000023.1, read on the forward strand.
GCGCGACAGCGATCCGTCGACGGTCTCCACGAACAGGTAGTAGTAGCGCAGGTAGTCCTCGTACCAGGCCAGGTTCGGGCCGGTTACCTGCCGCACCCGGTTGGCCTCCTGGATACCGGCGAAGGTCTGGTCGGTGTAGACGACGATCAGTACCAGCAGACCCGCCGCCGCGATCGGCGCGAGCAGCGGCAGCGTGGAACCCCACTTGCCGACACCCTGCGCCGCGAACTGCCGATGCCGCCGCACCACGATCCGCACCAGCGGCCGGATACCGGCGAGCAGCGCCGCCACACACATCAGACCGGTCGGCGCCGCAGCCAGGGTGAACGCGGCCACCAGAATCGCTACCGCGGCCGGAAGCAGCCGACCCGTCGCAATGGCTCGCTCGATCGAAACCCAGGTCAGCAGCGCGCCGAGCGCGACGATCGGCTCCGAGCGCAGACCGTTGTCGAACGGCAGCCAGAACGCCAGGAAGACCAGCCCACCGGTCCACAGCGCCACCTTGTTGTTGCGCACACCGCGCCCGAGCCGGGGCACCACCTCGCGGCTGATCACCATCCAACAGAGAATCGCGCAGAACAGCGCGGGCAGCCGGACCCACGGGCTCGCGGTGGAGATCTCCGAGAAGGCCTGGATGACGTAGTAGTACCAGCCGAACGGCGCCTCCGGCACGCCGTACCAGCGGAAGTAGTTGGCCATATAGCCCGCGTGCGGCGCCACCCGCACCATGCTCAGGATGTAGCCGTCGTCGGAGGTGTTGGCGCCGACGAAATGCCACAGCAGCAGCGTGCCGACGACCGCGCCGTCCGCCCAGTTCGGCTTCAGCCAGTTGGCGGGCAGGATCCGGCGGTGCCCGCGCCCGTCACTGCCGTCGAGCCGAGCCAGTGCGCCGAGCGCGATCAGCGTGCACAGCACCGCCGCGATCATCGCGATCAACTTGACCGGGGTAGGGCTGGAGGAGAACCGGGTGTCCACCGTCATGTGGAACGAAAGGCCGGTGGGCACCGCGCCCTTCAGATCGGTGAACACGCCGACCACCTGCGGCCGCAGATCACCGTTCAGCTGCCCCTCGACCGGCACCTCGACCTTCTGCGTCGTCCCGGGCGCCGCGCCCTCGACCGGCCGCTCGATCGTCGTGGTCACACCGTCGAACGACGCCCTGGTTCGATTGATGTCGGAGCCGATGGTGATCGACGTGCACGCGCCCAGCTGCGCACGCTCGGCCGAGGCGACCACGGCATTGCGGTCGACCACATCCACCGTGGTGTCCGAGACCCGCACGAACAACGCCTCGAGCGAGGCCCGGTCGCCCTGCGGCGGCGCGGTAGCCAGCAGCATCCCGCCGTAGCTCGGCAGCTGATCGATTGCCGAACACGGAATGCGCGCGTCGAGATCGATGGGCACCTGCGACATGAGCGGCGCCTGCACGCTGTTGAGGGCGCCGTCCTGCGGCCAGTTCAGCGTCGCGGTGGTCTGGCTGACCGGTAAGAACGGGGCTGCCAGCGCGAACAGCGCGCCGAGCACACCGGCGACCAGCGCGACGAGGCGCGCGGTTCGGAAATCGCTCGGTGCGACTTCGGGCGCGGCGGGCGGTTTTGTCAAGACAGCGGTAGCGGCGTCGGGCACGGTTGGCAATGCTAGCTGTGTTGGATTTGCCGCGCCTGCGGCACGGCGTGTTCGCGGCCCCCTCGTGGCTTGCGTCCGACCCTTTCGAGCGACCTGCAAGCAGTCGCAAGCGGCGCGGCCGAGACTCGCGACTGCGTCGCATGCGCTTCGGCCACCCGGACGCAAGCCGGGCCGCGAACGGCGCATGCTCGATCTCGCTTCGCTCGAAAACCTGAGCTGAGCCGCGTGGTCGGCAATGCCGATATGTGCGGCCACAGCGAACTGGAGGCTGCACAAGCGCGCAGACGGGTGCGGCTACAACGCCGGCGACCTTCATGGTCAGCAAAGTCGACCCGAACTGCTGACCGGTTGCCATAGGGATGGAAAGGTGGGCTTTATGACAAAGGTGAATCTCGAAACCAACTACGGACCGATCGTGCTGGAGCTCGACGACGCGAAGGCCCCGAGCACCGTCGCGAACTTCGTGAATTATGTGAACGCCGGTCACTACAACGGCACCATCTTCCACCGCGTCATTCCGGGTTTCATGATCCAGGGCGGTGGCTTCACCCCCGAGATGCAGCAGAAGGGCACGCAGCCCCCGATTCAGAACGAAGCGAACAACGGCCTGAAGAACGACAAGTACACCGTTGCGATGGCCCGCACCAACGACCCGCATTCGGCCACCGCGCAGTTCTTCATCAACATCTCCGACAACGGCTTCCTGAACCACACCGCGCCGAACCCGCAGGGCTGGGGCTACGCGGTCTTCGGCAAGGTCGCCGAGGGCTCCGAGGTGGTCGACAAGATCGCCGCGGTATCCACCGGTTCGTCGGGCATGCACCAGGATGTGCCGCAGGACGACGTCATCATCGAGTCGGCGACCATCGCCTGACTTCCGCTGCCACGAAGAGCATCGGGCCGTATCCCGCCGGGGATGCGGCCCGATCCCGTCAGAGCGGCAGGAGGTGGTGTTTGCGGGGGTTGCGGACGAGGGCCTTATCGCGCAGGAGGTGCAGGGCGCGACGCAGTTCCAGGCGGGTGGTCGACGGTTCGATGACGGCGTCGATATAGCCGCGCTCGGCGGCGACCCACGGGGTTGCGACGGTCGCGTTGTAGAAGTCGATCATCTGCTGACGCACCGCGGCGCGCTGGTCTTCCGGCGCCGCCTCGATCTGCTTGCGGCCGATCAGGCTGACCGCGCTCTCCGCGCCCATGACCGCGATCCGGGCGGTCGGCCAGGCCAGATTCACATCCGCACCGAGCTGTTTCGAACCCATCACCGCATATCCGCCGCCATAGGACTTGCGGATTACCACGGTCACCTTCGGCACGGTGGCCTCGACGTAGGAGAACAGGAAGCGGCCGCCGCGCTTGATGACGCCGATCTTCTCCTGTTCCACACCGGGTAGGAATCCCGGTGTGTCGACAACGAATACGAGCGGAATCTCGAACGCGTCGCACATCCGCACGAAGTGCGCGGCCTTATCCGAGGCCCTGGCATCGAGCGCACCGGCGGACACCATCGGCTGATTCGCGACCACACCGACGCTGCGGCCGTCCACCCGCGCGAATCCGGTGATGATATTGCGCCCCGCCGAGGCGCCGATCTCGTGGAAATCACCGTCGTCGAATATGCGCAACAGGATGTCGTGCATGTCGTACCCGGAGTTATCCGAGTCCGGGACAATCGAATTCAGTTCCAGATCCGATTCGGTGATCTCCGGCTCCAGCCCCGGATTCACGATCGGCGGCTGTTCCTGGCAGCTCGTCGGCAGGAAGCCCAGATACGCGCGCACCCATTCGAACGCGGACTGCTCGTCATCGGCGACGTGATGGATATTGCCGTACTGCGCTTGGCTATCGGCGCCGCCGAGTTCCTCGAGGCTGACGTCCTCACCGGTGACCTCCCGGATTACGCCGGGCCCGGTGACGAACATGTAGGCCTCGTGCGTGGCCACCACCACATCGGTATTGATCGGGGCGTACACCGCCCCGCCCGCACACTTGCCGAGAATCATCGAAACCTGCGGCACCATGCCCGATAGCGGCTCGGCGCGGTTACCCAGCTCGGCGTACCAGGCCAGTGAGGTCACCGCCTCCTGCACCCGGGCGCCGCCGGAATCGTTGATGCCGACCACCGGGCAGCCGACCTTGGTCGCGAACTCCAGGACAGCGGCGACCTTGCGGCCGAACATTTCCCCCACCGAACCGCCGTAGACGGTCTGGTCGTGCGAGAAAACCGCCACCGGCCTGCCCTCGACCAGGCCGTGCCCGGTGACCACACCGTCGCCGTACAGTGCCGATGGATCACCCGGCTTGCGAACCAGCGCACCGATTTCCACGAAGGTACCCGGATCGAGCAGCATATTGATCCGGTCGCGAGCGCTCGGAATTCCCTTTGCAGCCCGCTTCGCCACCCCCGCTTCGCCCGCCGGTTCCTGCGCTAATTCCAGTCTCTTTCGCAGGTCGGCAAGTTTCTCGGCAGTAGTGCTCACTTGGCCCCTCTCATCAGGTGCACCCCTACGGGGCAAAAACGGCAAGCTTCGCGGTGAGGTCGGCTCCGATCTTTCCGATCCGCGGCTCGTCAACGATCTGGAGGTGGTCACCCGGAATATGTATAACCTCGAGGTTCGGAATGTATTCATCCCAACCGCCATTGGGCCGCCGATCCGCGAAACGCGGCTCCAGCTCGATCGCGCCGTCGTGGTAGCGATCGGCAAGATAGAGCACGACGTCGCCCTCGTAGCGGGTGGGGCGCAGCTTCTGCAACGCGCGATTCTCGATCCACGAGGTGCGCTGATGTTCGAGCACACCGCCCGGAATCTTGGTTCCACTGATCTTGACGAGATCGCTGATCATCTTGAACTGATCTTCGTCATCGGCCAGCGCCAGTTCTTCCAATTGCTCCTGCGGCAGTTCGCCCTCGACCCCATAGGTCTTCTTGGCGAATGCCTGGTAGCGCTGGATACGGCGAATCCGTTCCTCCGGGCTGTTGTCCTCCGGCTCGGTCGGGATGGCCAGGTCGATCAGGCCGACCATGCGAACCTCCGCGCCCTCGGCACGAAGTAGATGCGCGACCGCCAAGGCGAGTACCGCGCCGAGCGACCAGCCGTACAGCACGTACGGGCCGTCACCCTGGATGCGGCGCAGCTGCGGCACGTACTGCTTGGCACGGTCCTCGATATCGCCGTCGGCACGTTCGATGCCGTACATCGGGGTGTCGGCGGGCAGGCGCTTCAGCAGCGGTTCGTACACCAGGGTGTTGCCACCCGCAGGGTGGAAGACGAAGACCGGCACCGCATCCGAGCCCTCCGCGCGCGGGCGCAGCGTGCGAACGAACCCGTCCACATCCGCACCGCTGTCCTGCAGATTGCGCACGATATCGGAGAGTTGCTCGATGGTCTCGCAGTCGAGCACGTCGTCGACGGTGACCTCCGCCTTGATCCGCTCGGTGAGTCGGGCCGCCAACTTCTCGGCGACCTCCTCCTCCAGGATCGGCAGGGTATTGAAAATTCCACCCGCCGACTTACCGGTGACGATCGCCCAGGTGGCGAAGGTCAACCGCTCGGCGGCATCACGCGGCGGCACATCGTCCTCATCGGCACCAGTGGGCTGACCGCCGAAGATCGCAGCGGCAGCCACGGCCTCGGCCCCACCCACCGCGGTGGTGTCCTCGGTATCCAGAGCGCGTTCGATCGCAGCTTCGTCGGCCTCGGCCGCAGCGGCCTGCGCGGGAGTGGCCGGGGCAGGCGCGGCGGTACCGGCGGCAGCACCGGTGATACCGGCGGCCGTCTCCGCCTCGACGACGATCTTCTCGGCCTCCGCCTGCACCGAGGTGTTCTCGGTATCCAGCGAAACCCCTTCACCGGCAGCGGCATTCGCCACCACGGCCGCCGGGTCCGCACCCGCCGCAACCGCAGCACGCGCCGCGGCGATGAATCCGCCGTCGACCGCGATCTCCTCACCGGCCGCCTGCTTATCGGCAATCGCCTGCACCTCGTCGCGGTGCTCGATGGCGTAATGCAGCACCTTGCCGACCTCGTTCAGGTTGGCATCGCGCACGGCTTGGATCTGCAGCTGCGGAATATCGAATTCGTATTCCACCCGGTTCTTGATGCGCATGGCCATGAGCGAGTCGAGGCCGAGCTCCATCAGCGGGATTTCCATCGGCAGATCCTCGACCGCGTAACCCATGGACTCGGCGACGATCAGCGCCAGCCGCTCCTCCAGGGTCTGGCTGCCCGCCGGATCCCAACGCTCACCGAAGGTTTCGACGATCTCCAGATCGGCCTCGCCGGTGGTCGCGACCTCGGCTCCCGGAACCTCAGCGGCGACAACGGGTTCGGGCAGCGGCGCACCCGAGGCGACGACCGCCTCGAACAGCAGCTGGAAGCTCGCACCCTCGCGCGCATGCACCTGTACCGACGCGCCACCGAGGTGCGGGATCAACGTGGTGGTCAGCGTTCCAGCGGTCGGCAGCACCGCGTGCGGGACCGACGCGCCCAACGAGACCTCGCTGAGTACCTGTGCCGCAGCGGTTTTCACCAGCACCGCGAGATCGGTGACGGCCGAGGCCTGCACCTCCCACACGTGCCTGCCGTCCGGCAGCGCGACATGCGCACCGGGCACGCGGGCATTGCCGCCGCCACCGGCCATCTTCGCCTTCGGCCAGTACTGCTTGCGCAGGAATGCGGTGCGCGGAATATCGGCGTAGCCGCCCGCGGGCAGCAGCGACGGCAGATCGACGCGATGCCCGTGCACGTAAAGCTGTGCCAGCGCGGAGATTACGCCCGCCGACTCGTCTTCTTTGCGCTTGAGCGTCGGGATGAGCTGCGCATCGTGCACCCCCGCCGCGAAGGTCGTGCCCAGAACTTGCATCAGCGCAACGGAATTCGGCGCCAATTCCAGGAAGGTGGTGTGGCCGGTGTCCACCGCGAGCTTCACCGCATTGGTGAAGTACACCGAGTGGCGCATGTTCTTGACCCAGTAGGCCTCGTCGTGCACCGGATCGCTGCCGGGCCGGTAGAACTGTTCCTTGTTGACGGTCGAGTACAGGCCCGCCGTCAACTTGGTCGGCTCGATACCGGCCAGTTCCGCCGCCAGCTCACCGAGCAGCGGATCCATCTGCGAAGTGTGCCCGGCGCCGCGGGTCGCCAGCACGCGGGCGAATTTGCCCGCCTCCTCGACCTTGGCCACGATCGCCGCGACCTGATCCTGCGGACCACCGATCACCGTATTCGTCGGCGCCGCGTACACCGCGCATTCGACATCCGGATAATCGACCAGCATCGCCTCGACATCGGCGGCACTCAGCTCGACCAGCGCCATATTGCGCACATCGTCATCGCTGATCATCGCCTCGCCCTCGCCCATCAGGCGCGAACGGGCGCAGATCACGCGCACCGCGTCCTCGAGCACGAGGCCACCGGAGATGTAGGCCCCGGCCACCTCACCCATCGAATGACCGACCACCGCATCGGGTTGCGCGCCGTGCGCGCGCAACAGTGCGGCCAGACCGATCTGAATGGTGAAGATGCCGACCTGCGAGGTGCCGACGTTGTAATCCTGGGCGTCGTCCAGGATCATCTCGCGCACCGAATACCCGGCCTCGTCCTGCACCAGCTCGTCGACCTCGTCGACGGCCTTGCGGAAGATCGAATTCTCCAGGTAGAGCTGCTTACCCATCTTGCGGTGCTGCGCGCCGAATCCGGCGAGCACCCAGACCGGGCCGTTGGCGGCGGGGGCATCCGCGGTGAACACACCGAACCCCGGCTTACCCGCCGCGATGGCGCGCAGACCGGCGACGGCCTCCTCGTGCGTCTTGGCCAGCACGACACCGCGCGAACGCGCGTGACTGCGCTTGGCCGTGGACCGGGCCACATCCGCGAGCGGAACATCGCGCCCCGCATCGGATTCCAGCCAGTCGGCCAGATCCGCGGCGGCCCGCCGACGCCGCGAGGGCAGGTAGGCCGAAACGGCGATGATCACCGGCAGCGGCTCATCCCGCTCGGTCGACCACTCCGCCTCGGGCACAACGGCTTCCGCGGCCTCGACGATCTCGGTGGCTTCCTCGATCACATCGGTCGACTCTTCGTCGACCTCCGCGGCCACCGGCTCGGCAGCTACCGGCGCCACAGCGGCCACCGACGCCGCGGCGGGCACATACTCCTGCAGGACGATGTGCGCGTTGGTACCACCGAAACCGAATCCGGAAACGCCGACCGTCGCGGTGCCGCTGTAACGCGGGAACTCCGTGGGCTCGGCAACAACCTGCAAATGCGCCTGGTCGAACGGGATATACGGATTCGGGCCCGCGAAGTTGATGCTCGGCGGCAGCACATTGTGCTGGAAAGCCATGATCACCTTGGCCAGGCTGGCCGCACCCGCGCCGGACTCCAGGTGACCGAAGTTGGACTTGGCCGAACCGAGCAGCGCGGGCTTATCGTCCTCGCGTCCGCGGCCGACCACCCGGCCGAGTGCATCGGCCTCGATCGGGTCACCCAGCAGGGTGCCGGTGCCGTGCGCCTCGATGTAGTCGACCGTCGAGGGGGCTATACCGGCGTCCCGGTAGGCCCGGCGCAGCACCTCGGCCTGCGCATCCGGGTTGGGCGCGAGCAGACCGTTGGACCGGCCGTCATTGTTGACCGCGGAACCCTTGATCACCGCGTAGATCTTGTCGCCGTCACGCTCGGCGTCGGCGAGCCGCTTGAGCACGACCAGACCGCCGCCCTCGGAGCGGACCATACCGTCGGCATCGGACGAGAAAGCCTTGATCCGACCGTTTTTTGCGACACCGCCATTGCGGTCGAAACCGAGCGTCGCCATCGGCGACAGCAGCATATTCACGCCGCCGGCCAGCGCCAGATTCGAATCGCCGTCGCGCAGCGAGCGCACCGCCTGGTGCACCGCGACCATCGTGGATGAGCAGGCGGTGTCGATCGCGACCGACGGGCCACGGAAGTCGAAGAAGTAGGACACCCGGTTGGGGATGATGCTGGAAACGCTGCCCATGATGGCGTATGCCTCGGCCGAGGCGGGCACAGTCGGATCCGGGGTGCCGAGTCCCAGCGCGGCGATCAGCTGGAATTCATTGCTGGACGAACCGATGAAGACACCGACCGGTTCACCCTTGAGCTCACTGGCCGGAATTCGGGCGTGCTCCAACGCTTCCCAGGTCAACTCCATGGCCAGCCGCTGCTGCGGATCGACCCGCTCGACCTCGATCGGCGACATCGCGAAGAACTCCGCGTCGAAGCCCTTGACGACCTCCTGATCGAGGTAGCCGCCCAGCGTATTGCCCTCGGCGACCGCCTCGGCGACCGCGGGTTCGCTGGTGAACTCGTCCCACCGGCCCTCGGGACGCTCCCGGATCGCGTCACCGCGGTTGATCAGGAATTCCCAGGTCGACTCGGGGGTATCGCCCGCGCCCGGCAGCCGGGTGGACAGGCCGACGATCGCGATATCGTGCGCCTCGCCCGGCTGGTAACCGGCGGTGTAGAACGAATCGTCGGCGGATTCCTGCGGCAACTCCGGCTCACCGTTGACGACGACCTCGGCCAGCGACGCGATGGTCGGATGCTGATAGACGATCGTCGCCGTCAGCACCACACCGGTCAGCTCTTCGATATCACCGCCGAGTGCGATGGCATCGCGTGAGGCCAGCCCGAACTCCTCCATCGGCCGGTCCACCGTGATCTGCTCGATCGATTGACCGGTCGCGTCGGCGACCCAGCGGCGCAGCCACTCGCGCAGCTCCGCGACGGATATATCGGTCCGCGGGGCGGATTGCGAAACGTCCCCGGCGCCAGTGGGATCGATCGCGTCCGCATCGGCGAGCACGATCTCGGTCGTCTGGTCGGGCGTGCCCTCGTTGTCAGCCATCAGTTCCTCAAGCTACCTGTCTGCGTACCGGGCGCGCCGCGAATCGACGCCTGACGTGGGAAGCCACGCCCAGGCGTCGATATTCGGATCGAGCCACCCTCGGGCAATTACTCTTCCGGTGCATCCGGGAAGGCCTGCTGGGTGTAACCACCCCGCAGCGTTCCCTCCAGATAAGCAGTCTTGCAGGCGCGTCGAGCGATCTTGCCGCTGGAGGTCCGTGGAATCGAACCCGCGGGAACCAAGAGCACGTCGCGCACGGTCACACCGTGACGCTGGGATACCGCCGCGCGGACCGCGTCGGCGATGGGCAGCGGATCGGCCTTGCCAGCGCCGGGTCCGCGCTCGCCCACGATGACGAGCTGCTCGGAGGCATCGTCGGCATCGAAGCTCAGGCCGGAATGGCTGCCCTGTTCGAACACCTCGGCGGGCAGCTGGTTCGCGGGCACCGAGAAGGCGGCGACGAAACCGGGCCGCAGCGCCTTCGAGGCCTCCTGCGCGGAGAACTCGAGGTCCTGCGGGTAGTGGTTGCGGCCGTCGACGATCACGAGGTCCTTCACCCGCCCCGTGATGTACAGCTCGCCCTCGAAGTACACGCCGTAGTCGCCGGTGCGCATCCAGTTGGCGTCGGCCGCGGTGCCCTCGGTGTGGCTGCCCTCGGTGAGACGATGCGCGACCTTGTTGTGGAAGGTCGCTGCGGTCTCGTCCGGACGACCCCAGTAGCCGATGCCCATGTTGTTGCCGTGCAGCCAGATCTCGCCGACCTGACCGTCGGCCAACTCGTGCCCGCCGCCGTCGGAATCGACGGTCTCCGGATCGACGATGGCGGCCCACTGCGACAGTGCGACATAACCGCAGGAGACCTGCGCGATGGCGTTCTCGGCGCCCTGCTCGACCTTGACCATGCGACCGGCGTTGAGCTCGTGGCGGTCGACGTAGACGACCTTGGCCTCGTCCTCGGCCTTGGTCGCGGAGACGAACAGTGTCGCCTCGGCCATGCCGTAGCAGGGCTTGATCGCGGTCTTGGGCAGGCCGTACGGGGCGAACGCGTCGTTGAACTTCTTCATCGACGAGGTGGTCACCGGCTCGCTGCCGTTGATCAGGCCGATGACATTCGACAGGTCCAGCGATTCGCCGTTCTTCGGCAGGCCACGCGCCGCGGCGTGCTCGAAGGCGAAGTTCGGTGCGGCGGCGAAGGTTCCGGCACCGTCGTTGTGGGCGGCCAGTTCCTTGATCCAGCGGTACGGGCGGCGCACGAACGCGCTCGGCGACATGATGGTGATGTACTTGCCGCCCACAGCGGGCAGGATCACCGTCAGCAGACCCATATCGTGGAACAGCGGCAGCCAGGTGACACCGCGCGAGTTCCAGTCCAGGTTGATCGCATCGACCATCTGCAGCAGGTTGGTGCCGACCGCCCGGTGGGTGATCTCGACACCGGCCGGGACGCGAGTGGAGCCCGAGGTGTACTGCAGGTAGGCGATGTCATCGACGGCGACATCGGGACGCACCCAGCTCTCGCCGACAGCATCCGGAATCGCGTCGACCGCGATGATGCGCGGACGCTGGGCGGCGGGCAGCGAGCGGAAGAACTGGCGCACACCGGCCGCGGAGGAGCTCGCGGTCAGAATGGCCGAGGGTTCGCAGTCGCCGAGCACCGCGTGCAGGCGGTCGGTGTGGCCAGGCTCGTCCGGGTCGAACAGCGGCACCGAAATGGTGCCCGCGTAGATCGCGGCGAAGAAGGAGATCACGTAATCCAGGCCCTGCGGGGCCAGGATCGCGACCCGGTCACCCGGGTTTGTCACCTGCTGCAGTCGAGCGGCCACCGCGCGCAGCCGAATACCGAACTCACGCCACGTCAGCTCCTGCGCCTCACCGTCGCGCTCGCGCGAATAATCGATGTAGCGGTACGCGAGGGTGTTCGCGTCGTTGCGGGTGTGCTTCTCGACGTGGTCTACCAGGGTGTGATCATCGGGAATACGGATGTTCCCGGTCTCATCCAGGTAATCGTCGAAAGTCTCTTCCATTCCTTCATCTCCTCCGAGGCACACGCAGCAAGACGGCGACAACGCCGCTGTTACCTGTGAGGCCCCGACTCGCTATCGCCCGCGGGTGCTCTACATGCGAGAGCCAGCCTGCAGATTTTATTGCGGTCTGCGCGGTAGACCGCTATCGGCTAGATGTTCTCAAACCAGAGTCATGTTACAGAGAAGACCGGGTCACTCCCCCCGCAGCAGCGGAATAATCGGCGCGAACGCGTCCATCTGGGTTGGGAACACACCGACATAGGACATCGATGTGAGTTGCCGCACCTGACGGATCTGTTCGGCGATTTCCTCGAATGTGCCGATCGCCACATACGGCGAGGCGAGGATTTCCTCGACCGACAGTTTCACGTCGACCTCGAGGTCCGGGTGCAGTCCGCGCTCGATCGCGGACAGCGCCATCTCGGCGGTCTTCTCCCGGTCGTCGGTGATGACGATCGCGGTAATGGCCCAGTTCAGCTCGATATCGGCGAAACGCTCACCCGCGACTTCCTTGATCAGGTTCACCTTCTCGATGGTCTTCTCCAAGGTGATGCCGGACAGCAGGCCCTTGCCGTTCTTGGTGGTGACCGGAACGACCGAAACGATGTCGGCGTGCTTGGCGGCCAGGCTCAGCATCTTCGGACCGCCGCCGCCGGTGCAGATCGGCGGGCGCGGACCCTGCCGCGGCCGTGGCGTCCCCTTGATGCCGTTCACCTGGTAGTACTTGCCCTCGAAGGTGCATTCCTGGCCACGCAGCAGCACATCGAGGATGGTCAGGGTCTCGTCCAGCTTCGCGAGGCGCACGCCCGGCGATTCGTACGGCAGACCCGCGGCGACGAATTCGTCCTGCTTCCAGCCCGCGCCGATGCCGACCTCGAGGCGGCCCTTGGACAGCACATCGATGGTGGCGAGGTCCTTGGCCAGCACCACCGGATGCCGGAAACCGTTGGCCAGCACCGAGGTTCCCAGCCGGATACGCTCGGTGGCCTGGGTCAGCGCGCCGAGTGCGGCGATCGGGCCGATCTGGTCACCCAGGTGGTCCGGCACGACGAAGGTGTCGAAGCCGTACTCCTCGGCCGTCTGCGCGGTCTGGACGAACTTCCTGGCCCCGCCCTCTTGCTTATTTCCCTCGCCCGCGGCCGCGAAGCGGAAGGGCCGCAGCGGAGTACCCAGCGCGGTCGACTCAGCATCCGCTTCACGGCTCGCCGTGGTGGCCGGTGCGGCTTCTGTCATGAACTCATGCTCCTGGCTGTAAGGAAATGTGGGCGCGACGCCGGGCCGCATCGTGCCCACGCTTCTGGGGGCTCGAGGGCCGGCGTCGCGATCATCAGGCGCACTTTACAGCGTGTGACGCAACTCCAGTGCGGTTGTCGCGGTCCGCCCGCTCGAACACAGGTTGTGACCGTGTCCGCTGTGCTATCTCACGAATGCGCCGGATGTGGTGCGCCTTCGATCAAACCGTTGGCCCAGTTCACCGTCCACTGTGTCGCGGTGGTGCCATCGCCGTCCACCACGTAGCCGTTGTAGAGGCTGTGCACCGGGTTACCGACCGCGCGGACCAGGGTCAGCACGCTGCCGACGATGTTCAGGGGACTCAACGCATCGCGCGGCGAATCGCAGATCATGTCGCCGGGCGCGCAGATGGTGTAGGTGCGATCGGCGAGCGAGCCGAAACCACCCGAACGCACACCGGTCATCGTGATCCCGGGCACCTTCAACCCATTGAGCGAAACCTCGGCGCCGACTCCGGCGGGCGCGGTGCCGATCTGGATGGCCTGGCCCGGTCCGTTGTCACCGGTGCGGCGGCCGTCGGCGATCAGCATGACGCCGAGCACCTTGTCCGCGGGTACCGGTCCCTTGCCAGCGCCGATCTGGTTGGCGATATCGCCCGCGATCACCGCGCCCTGGGAGAACCCGGCGACCACATAGGTGGTCAGCGGACAGTCGCGATATCGATTCGCCATCGCGTCCTGCGTGCGCTGCCAGCCCTCGGAACGGCTGTTGTTGTACGACTGCTGGCCGTCCGGCGGAATCGCGATCGGATTGGAGAACTGCGCGACGTACGGAACGGTGTAGACATCGAGCCGTCCCTCCGGGAACTGCTGCGATACCGGCCCGGAGACGTTGAGCATCAACGAGATCGGATTGGCCGTCGGATTGTGCGGATCGTCGTTGCTGTTCGATTCCCAGGTACCGGGTATCGAAATCATCTGCACGTCGGGACACCAGGCCGGCTGGGAGGTCGGCGGTGTCGGCGGCGGCTTCGGACCAGGCTTCGGCTTGCGCAGCGGTCCGGCGAGCACGAACCACAGCAGCAGCGCGATGACGACGACGAGCACTACCAGACCGATGAAGAGCAGGCACCCCGCCGGTTTTCGGGACCGGCGGGAGGCCGAAGTGCGCGCACTCACTGGCAGTACGTCGACTTAGCCGTATCGATGTAGATCTTGCCGGCCTGCTCCACCGGCATCTTCGCCGGATCGAAGGACGGATCCGATCCGGCCATCGCGGTGGCGAAGGTCATCAGATCCTGATCGGAGGCATTCGCCGCGACGCCCTGGCAGACGTAGGTGCCGATGCTCAGCGCGATATCCGGGCTGGACGGGGTGATGCCCGCGGCCTTGAGCGCGTCGAGGAACTTCTTGTCCTTATCGGTGAGCTTCGACGTGTCACCAGGTGCGGCATTGGTCGGGACAGGCTGGGGGCGCTCCGGCGTCGCCGTATCCGCGGGCGTTTCGGGGGCCTGCGACGGCTGACCGGTTGCACCGGCGCCGGGCGAGGCAGGGGCCGAGGCGGAGGTCGTTGCCGCCGCCGTCGTGGTGTGGGACAGCGTCGGCGTGTTCGACACAGTCGAATCGTTATTGCCACAGGCGGCGAGCAAGCCGGTAGCGGCGATCCCCACGACTACGCCGATAACCTTTCCGCGGGTCCGATGCATGAATTCGTGTCCTCGATCTGTTCGCTAAGGGGACGGGTCGCCACCCAGGCTAGAGGAAAGCCGAGCATAGGTGCAGGCGGTCGGCAAACAGACCGGTTGGAATTAAATGCCGTGGACTTCGGGTTTGCCATCGCGCACCGTAATGAATCCGGTCTGGAAATTCTGCTGGATGCCCCCCGGAACGGCGAACTCGTCACTTGTCGGGTACCCGAGCCTGCCGTTCTCGTAGCCGACCACCGACCACATATCCATGATCGGACCCGAACGCACCGGCCACGCACCCGACAGCGGGCTCCAGTAGATATTTCCGCCCTCGAACTTGGAGTAGCGACCGAAATCCTTGCTCGGGGCCTCGTCGGCGGTGGGGAAGCCGAGTTGGCTGTTCTCATAACCCAATTCGGCGTACTTGCCCAAGATCATTCCCTGCACATGATGCACACCGGTCTTCGCGCTGTAGTAGAGCGGACCGTTTTCGAAGGACTGGACCACACCGTCCCTATTGGGGACCTTGGTCTCGGGTCCGGTGGGATATCCGGCTGGGCCGCGCTCGAAGCCCTGCCGACCCCATTCGTCGAGAATCGCGCCGCGCACCACCTGGGCGCCGGTCCGCGGAGTCCAGTAGAGCAGGCCGTTCTGGAAGGCCTGCATGCGTCCGCGGCCGTCCGGCAGCCCGCGTTCGTCATCGGTGGGCAGGCCGAGCGCACCGCCCGGGCCGAGCGCGGCCTGGTAGCCGCCGCCGATCATGCCCCCGACCGCGTGCGCGCCGTCGGCCTGCGAATAGAAGACCCGGCCGCCCTTGAAGTCCTGTGCGTTGCCGCCCACCACCTGGTACTCACCGGTGAGGCATTCACCGAGCCAGCCGTTGCCGCTCGCCAGGGCGGCGATCGCGCCCCCGGTCTGGCAGGCCGGTTTGTTCGGGTCGACCCCGAGCGCGGCGGCGGCCTGCGGCCAGGACTGGCGCATTTCGAAATCCCAGTACGGCCACGAATGTGTGCCGGAGGGACGGTAATTCACCTGGGCCGGGATGGACAGCTTGCCGAGTTTGGTGACGAAGTTCTGCGAGGTCAGCCGGGATAGGATCTCCAACCCCATGCCCGCGTAATTGGTGCTGACCCCGGGAATACCGCTGGCCTGGTCGAACGGTCCGATCGAGCCGTTACCGCTGGAGATATACAGGCTGACGCCCTTGAGCTTGTCCGCCAACGCATACGGGTCGTGGCTCTCCCACTCCGGACCGCCCGGCGGACCCCACATGGCGGCCGAATCGAATCCGCCCGCATCGTGCATGGCGTACTGGATCGCCTGCGGCATCCCGAGGGTGGTCGTAGTGAGCACACCGGAGTACGACGCGGCGTATTTCGCGAAGTTCGGATTGCGCCCGGCCAGGAACATCGCGGCCGTGCCGCCCATCGAAATGCCTTCCATGCCACGCACATCCGTGGTCCGCCACTGACTCTCGAGCAGCGGCGGAAGTTCCTTGGTCAGGAAGGTTTCCCATTTGTAGTTGCGACCGTTGTCGGGCTGCAGCCAGTCGGAGTAGAAGCTGGACTGACCGCCGACCGGCAGCACCACCGTGACGTTCTTATCGGCGAAGAAATCCACCGCACCGGCGTCGTGGGTCCAGCCGCTCTCGTCATCGGTGGCGCGCAGACCGTCGAGCATGAACAGAGCCGGGAACCTGACCTCCGGGTGTGTGTTCCAATCCCGGGCCAGCAGCAGCTGCACCTGGATGGGTGTTGCCATCGATGGCGAATTGATCCACAGCGCCACCCGCCGATCGGTCAGCCACACCACCCGCTGCACGATCGCACCGACAGCGGGTGCGGCGGCGGGCTGGGCGTTTGCGGGTGCGGTGCTCGGGGAATGCCCTGAGGCGAGTGGAATCGCGATGGCGGCGGCGAGCATCGCGACCCGGCCACGGGTCACACGTCCGCTACGTCGCCCGCGCCGCCCCCAGCTGCCCAATGCAAGTCCTGCCACAAGTGTTTCCTACCCCGGTTGCGGCGCGGTTGCGGGTAAGACACGCGGACAGGCTTATCCGCCTGGCGAATGCGAAACGGCGCCGCCGCTTCCGTTCGGAAGCAGACGGCGCCGTTCGGCGTCTAGATCCTTAGCTCACCAACCGCCAGTGGCGTCGAGGATGCCGTTGTGGGAGTTCCACAGCTCACCCTCCCAGTACTTCCACGAGTGGGTACCCGCGGCCGGGAAGTCGAACGTGGCCGGAATGCCGAGCGAGGCCAGGCGAGACTGGAACGCGCGGGTGTTCACCAGCGACAGCGCCTCGAGCGCCATACCGTTGGCGGTGTTGAAGTAGCCGACGGCCGAGTTCGGGTTGTCGTACTGACCCGGCAGACCGCTGGCCGCCGAGATGTACATCGGCAGACCCTTCAGCTGCGGGGCGAACACGAACGGGTCCATCCGCAGCCACTGCGAGCTCCACGGCGCGGCCATCGAGTCGACGTTGTAGCGGCCCGCGTCCAGCATCGCGATGCGGATCGCCTCACGCATGCCCGGCGCGGAGATGTTCAGGTAGCCGGAGTAGGACGCGGCGTACTTGAACTGGTCGCGGTGGTAGGCGGCCAGCGCCAGCGCGGCCGAGCCACCCATCGAGAGGCCGACAACCGCGTTGTTCGTGCGCGACACACCGTAGCCCTCGAGGAAGGCCGGGAGTTCCTTGGTAAGGAAGGTCTCCCACTTGTAGGTGGTCTTCTGACCGTTGGTGTTGCTCGGGCTGTACCAGTCGGCGTAGAAGCTCGACTGGCCGCCGACCGGCATGATCAGCGAGATGTTGTCGTTGCCGAACTGCTGGAGGGCGTTCGTCTCGAACGACCACGCATTGCGGTCGTCACGTGCCCGCAAGCCGTCGAGCAGATACAGCGCAGCGTTACCGCCGCGCGCCGCCCACTGCACCTGGACCTTGATCGGACCCATCTGCGACGGGACCATCAGATCCTCTAAGCCGCCCGACGGCGTCCGCAGCGCGGGGCCGTGCACCGGCGCAGCCAAAGCAACGGTCGGGCCCGTCACGCCTGCGGCGATCGGTAGCGCCAACGCCGCCGCACCGACAGCCAGAATTCGATTCCGCCAACCACGAGGGGTGCCTCGCCGTCCCGACTTGGTTCTCTTCGGCGCGGCCGCCCTGCCGAAACGCATGAATCCTGCTCTCTTTCTGCTGTTGTGGTGTTGCCCGTAGCCCTTGCGGGCCGGGCAACACCCGTGCTGCCAACGAGACGCGCGTCACATGCGAACCGGTACCCGACATTCCGGCACAAGAGACGGCGCTACAACGATCTGGTCACACTTGCGCTCGCTGGAGGTTATTCGACGTGCGAAGCCTTAGCAAGACCGGGGTATTCGAGTGGCCGAATTCCGCCCGTTCACAAGCTGTGATCGTGCGGAGACCTTATCGCGTTCGTGCGGAGATGTCGTGTCGGAACGGGAATTTCGGACAAAGATTAGGGGGTCACTAGGGAGTCCGAATCCTGACCCCGGGTAGCGGCTCAGATCCGGCAGCATCTCGAGCACTCGGTCGGGTCGGTAGCGCCAGGCGTGCACACCGACCGCCGGGTAGCGGAAGACCGTGTTCGCCAGGCCGCGGAAATCCAGCCGCAGCGCCTCGCGCATACCCGGCGCCGAATATTCAGGTAGCCCGAATACGAACCTGCATAGCGGAATTGGATTGCCCGCCGACCGGAATGACAACGTTGATATTCCACTGCGGCAGCACCCGGGAGATCCGCCAATACGAATGCCACCCCAACCGCCGAGCTTCGCAGTCAGTCACTGGCAACTATTCAGCGCACTCAGCGATGCCGCAGCGGTTTCGACCTTTCGCCCGTGCGAGCACCATTGCTCGCCGCTGTCGAGCATTGCTCACGCTGTCGAGCATGAGGATCGACACTCGACACCGATGCTCCCCGCGCACAGAAGGTCTCGGCGTTATCGCTCTTCTGACCGGCAAGTGCTCGAACCAGAAGCCGCCGCGATGTCGGATGGTGATGAGGTCCGGGAATTACCGACGCGAACTCTTACCACGAACCTTCGCCGGGCATGCGGCGCCGAGACTCCCGAGCCAGCGATCATCCAGCCAACCAGCGGGGCAAATGCTCGATGCGGACAAAACAAAGCCGCCCGGTCCGTGCACCGGGCGGCTCGTGCACCGCAACACATGCCCGCGGGAGCGAGCGTCGCGGCGGCCGATAACTCAGCCGATATTGGCGGACATGTCCGGAATCATCCGATAGGCCTCGTCCTGCCAGTTGGTCCACGCATGCAGCCCGGCGGGCGGGAACGAATACACCACGTTCTGCGCCCCCAACGACATCATGCGGACCTGAAATGCCCTGGTATTCGCCAAGGCGAGCGCCTCGAGCGGCGAGCCCCTGAGGAGACGATCCGCGGCAACCGGGAATGGAATATTCAGATCCTCGGGCATCGGCAGCGCACTACCGGCGGCGACCCACACCCGGGTGCCGTTCGCGATCAAGCGCGGCGCGAAGACGAACGGATCCATCCGCAGCCACTGCGGACCCCACGGCGGCGCCATCGAGTCCACGTTGTAGCCCCCCGCGTCGACCATCGCCGTCCGAATCGCCTCCCGCATACCCGGCGCCGAAATATTGAGGTAGCCCGAGAACGCTCCGGCGAAGCTGAACTGGTCCGGATGATAGGCCGCAAGCGTAAGCGCCGCACTGCCACCCATCGACAGCCCGAATACACCATTGCGATTCGGGTTGAAGCCCAAGCGATCCCGCAGCGCCGATCGCAGTTGCTGGGTCAGGAACGTTTCCCAGTCGTAGCGATAGCTCTTCCCGGGCCCCGCCAAAAAGGCTTCCGTCGCACCGGATCCGGTGGCCGACCCCATCGAACCGGGCGTGACGCCGAAGAAGTTACTCGGGGCATTCCAGTCCGCGTAGAAGCTCGACATGCCGCCGACCGGCATGACCACATTGATATTCCAGTTGGCGAGGATCTCGGGGACGTTGGTCTCGATCTCCCAGCCATTGAGCGTTTCCGGTGCCCGCTGGCCGTCGAGCACATAGACGACGCGGTTGGTATTGCCGTCCGCCGCGCGCAGCACCCGGCTCTTGATCGGACCCATCACCGGGGAATCGACCCAGAAGTCGAAGGCCGCCGGGTTGAGGCCCGCCGACGCGATGGCGCCACTGCCCGCGAGGGAGATCCCGAGCGGTAACAGCATCACCGTCGCCACACCGAGCACCCATTTCTTCGCCCAGGAACCACCGGCCGCCCCGGCCGACGAACCGGCCGAGCTTCCGGGCCTACGTTGCCAGCGCGCACTTCGCATTCGACTCGACCTTTCATCCAGACGGCCAGTCGGCAAACTTCAAGCAATTTTCGACTGACGCCTCATCGGGCACAAAGACAGCCAACCCTGTCCAAAACAGACATACCACCTGCATACATGCTGCTCGCACATCAATCTCCAGCGAATGCTTCTATGTTGCTGAAAAGTGATCCAACCCACAACCATCGAAGGGCATCCAGCAGCTGATTCGTTGTCAACGGGGGTTCCGGACGGATGCGAGCAAACAAAAAAAACCGCCTGGTGTGCGAACACACCAGGCGGTCAGATCACCGCATTACCAGCCCCGCTCCGAGCGAGTCTTACGAGCGACGCAGGCGCTGCAAATCAAACACAGTTTTACCCGATATTGGCGGAGAGATCCGGGATCATGCGGTAGACCTCGGACTCCCAGTTGTGCCAGTTGTGGATGCCGACGGACGGGAAGCTGTAGGTGACATTCTGCGCACCCAGCGTCGCCATCCGGACCTGGAAGGCCCGAGTGTTGACCAGTGCGAGCGCCTCCAGCGGCGTGCCCTGGATGACGTCGAGCGGCGAGCTCGCATCGGACGGACCGGGCAGTGCGCTGCCTGCGGCCACCCAGAGCCTGGTGTTGTTCCGGATCAGCTGCGGCGCGAAGACGAACGGATCCATGCGCAGCCACTGCGGGCCCCACGGCGGCGCCATCGCGTCGATGTTGTAGCCGCCCGCGCTGATCATCGCGACGCGCAGCGCCTCGCGCATACCCGGCGCGGAGATGTTCAGGTAGCCGGAGTACGAACCGGCATAGACGAACTGGTCCGGGTGGTAGGCCGAGAGCGTCAGCGCGGCGCTGCCGCCCATGGACAGGCCGAAGACACCGTTGCGGGTCGGGCTGAAGCCCAGGCGATCACGCAGGGCATTGCGCAGATCGCTGGTCAGGAAGGTCTCCCACTTGTAGGTGTTCGACTTGCCGAGGGTCTCGTTCCAACCCGAGGACCCAGTCATCGCGGACCCGGAGGACGAACCGTTGGCCGACCCCGACGAACCGGTGCTCAGGCCGAGGAAGTTACCCGGCGCGTTCCAGTCCGCGTAGAAGCTGGACGGGCCGCCGACCGGCATGACGACATTGATATTCCACTTGGTCAGCTCGCGGGCGACCTCGGTCTCGATCTCCCAGCCGCTCAGGTCACCGCGGGCCCGCATACCGTCGAGCGCGTAGACCACACGCCCGGTATTGCCGTCCGCGGCGCGGAAGATCCGCGACTTGATCGGCCCCATGCTGGAGTCGACCCAGAAATCGAAACCGTCCGGGTTGAACGCAGCCGACGCGGAACCCGCCGGACCTGCTACTGACACCCCGAGCGGCAGCAAGATAGCCAGCGACATCAGCACCGACCGCTTGAGCCACGAACCGGCTCTACGGGTTTTCAGACGTCCATTGTGCGTCCTTCGCCCGATCACGCCTCGCATCTGGTTTTCGGCCTTTCGTTATGCGGTCGTACTTCGACCGCGTCTCTACGTTGACCACTGGATGGGCCCATGTCGAATCGGAAGCCCCAACGGGCGTTCCCACGTACCATATCGCGACATCGATGCGGTGGCGTTATCAAAAAGAGATAAAGCGATATGCGCCACGTTTATTTGCCCTGGTCAGTGAAAGAACTGGGGCCCACAGAGATCCATGGGCCCCGTGTGACAGGAGTTGCGTCTTACCTTTGCGGTTGAGGATACGGATCCACCAGCCCGCACCGCTCGATCTCGTACTTCGGCACCCGATCTATCCGGTATTTCGCGAAGTGCAGTGCGTGGATCAGGTTGTGCTTGAAGCGACCCCAAGTGAGCGGATCACGGTAGGAGATATTCAGTGCCACGGTGTCCGGGCAGCTCATGGCGATACGCGCCTGGGTGACCCACTTCTCGTCCATGTACCAGGGCATCCACGGATGCCGGTCGACCATGCCGGTATCCACCACGACCCAGTCCGGATACAGGCTCTTGTCGTGGCCGATCCGGCCGTCGGTGAGCCGGTCGGTGTGCGCGGCCAGCGGATAGGCCAGGCCCATCTGGTCGATGACGCGCACGTCCAGCGGGACGTTCATGCTGGTCATACCGAGATTGAGGAAGTAGACGGTATGCCCGGCGCCGCCATCGGGAATCGGCTGCGGCGGGGGCGCGATGTACCAGAACATGAACGACGGCGAGTTCAGCAGCAGACCGCCGTCGGGGGTTTCGGCGATGTTGTTCACCATGGCCCGCACGCGCGGGTAGTCCAGGTAGTCCTCGGCCAGGATCGGATGGTCGTGGCCGGTATTGAGGACGTAGTAGACGCGCTCGTCGACGATGCCGGAGGCACTGATCTTGGTGCCGGACTTGATGGCCGTGGTGTTGGCCGCGAACAGCGCCCAGCCCGCGGTGCCGAGCAGCGCGAGTGTGATCACCGCGAAGGACCAGTCCTTCGCGGTCACCGCGCGCAGACCACCTTGGCGGTTGAACGAGGCAAGCGGCAGCCGGATCGGCACCACAGCGACCGGCAGCAGCAGGCAGAACAGCTGCGGCAGCAGCATCCGGCCGTGCATGAAGTCACCGCCGACGCGCAGAGCGTAGATCGTGAGGACGAATCCGCTGCCGAGCATGAGCGCGACCACCGCACTCGGCGAGTGCAGCCATTCGCGGACTCGGAGCACCGTCCAGCCGCGTTCGTCGGTTGCCTTGTCGGCACGCGCCGAGCGGCCCGCGACCACACCCAGGACCAGCAGCACCAGCAGCGGCACCCACAGGTAGTACGGACCGACCAGATCCCAGAGGTATTTGAAGCCCTGACCCCACTTGGCGCCGCCCGCATCCTTGGCGACCGCGGTATTCGGATAGGGCAGGCCGTAATAGCCCATCCGCCAGACCTGGTAGCACATCGGCACCAGTCCGGCGGCGGCAACGATCAAGCCGCGCAACACGATCGGATGCAGCCGGGACTGCGGCATCGGGGCCAGGAAGATCATCAGCAGCGACAGCGCGCCGACCAGCGTCATCTCCGGACGGATCAGCGGTGCGAGTCCGGCGAGGAAAACCAGCCCGAACAGCGCGGGCAGCTTCACCCGCTCGGTCTGACTCCAGCGCACCAGTTGCCACCACAGCAGGCCCAGCCAGCAGATGACCAGACCGCTCTCCAGACCGGAGGTGGCGTAGTCACGGGCGGGCGGCAGGGCGATGTAGACGAATACGCCCGCGGGAAGCAGTAGCGCCGACATGGTGCCGCCCCACAGCCGCGCGGCACCGAGCATGGCGAAGACGATCGCCAGCATCGACACCGTGAGTGCGACGCCGAGGACGACGTACTCCAGCCTGGCCCTGGTGAGCCAGCTGAAGAACCACACCAGATAGGTCCATGCGGTACTGGTGTTGGTCTCGACGCGCTCGCCCTCGTTGAAGACCGGCCCGTTGCCCGCCAACAGATTCCGCACCGTGCGCAGCACGATGAGGCCGTCGTCGGCGATCCAGCGTCGCTGCCAGGCGCCGACCGAGAATAGTGCGACGGTGAGCACGATCCCACCGACGAAGGTGGCTCGGGATAGCCTGACGAACCGCAAGGCCGAACGAGCCGGCCCTTCGGCCGGCTCCTCCGTCACTTGTTCTGTTCGCTCCACTCCCTCTACCAGCAGTTCGTCAGGTGAGATAGACAGCGACACCTACCGCTCCGATCCAGGCGATTGCGAGGAACTGGAGGATGCGATCCCCCAGCGCGATCTCTTCGGGTTCACCGGCCTCGCCGCCATCGACGTCGACCGCGTAACGCAGGATTGCGATGGTAAACGGAATCATCGAGATTGCGAACCAGTTGGTGTGCTTGAGGCTGTCCTGTTGGAACGCCCACAGACCGTAGAACACCACCACCGCGGTCGCGGCGAGAGTCCAGATGAAGCGCAGATATGTCGGTGTGTAGTACTCCAGCGACTTGCGGATCTTGGCACCGGTGCTCAGCGCGATCTGGAGTTCCGCATAGCGCTTACCCGCGGCCATGAACAGCGATCCGAACGCCATGATCAGCAGGAACCATTGCGACAGGTCGATATTCGCGGCCGCGCCACCGGCGACCGCCCGCAGCAGGAAGCCGGAGGACACGATGCAGATGTCCAGCACCGCCTGGTGCTTGAGGCCGAAGCAGTAGGCCAGCTGGATGCCGATGTACACGGCCATCACCACGGCCAGATGCCAGGAGGCCAGGAACGATCCGGCGATCGAGCCGACCAGCAGCACCACCGAGAGCAGGTAGGCCAGATTCACCGGGACCACGCCCGCGGCGATCGGGCGGTACCGCTTGGTCGGGTGCGCCCGGTCGGCCTCCACGTCGAGCGCGTCGTTGACCAGGTAGATGCCCGAGGCCGCCATGCAGAAGACCACGAAGGCGATGCCGACATGGCCGAGCACGCTCAGTTCGGTCGCGGTATCCGGACCCGCGGCCAGCGGCGCGGCGAGCACCAGCACGTTCTTGACCCACTGACGCGGGCGGACCGCCTTGAACAGCCCGCCGCCCAGTGTCTTGGGCGGACCCTTGACTACTGCTTCGGCTAGGTCCGTGCTGGTCGGCTCTTCACTCATGTCAACGAACGTCTTTTCTTGTGCGGTCACTATCGAGTCTCTTTTCGGCGGCAAGCACAACAGCGGCGGACGCGGCGCCGAGCGCGGAACCGGCGAGCACGTCGGAGGGATAGTGCACCCCGAGCACAACCCGGGAGAGCAACATCGGTGGGACGAGCACCGCAGGCAAGGGTAGCCCGGTCAGTCTGCCGAGCAACACCGCCGCTGCCGTGGTCGAGGTCGCGTGCGAGGACGGGAAGCTCAGCTTGCTCGGCGTCGAGACGTTGACCTGCACCGATGGATCATTGGGGCGCGGGCGCCGGACGACGCGCTTGATGACGATCGATGCCGCGTGCGCGCCGACCGCGCCGACCGCGACCCCGGCCCACTGCCGTCGTCGCGGTTTGTCGACGAGCCAGCCCGCCGCCGCGATGCCGATCCAGCCGAGCGCATGCTCACCGAAATGCGACATACCGCGCGCGGCCTTGATCACCTCGGGCTTGGTGCCGATGGTCGCCTGGACCGCGTTGATGATCTTGACCTCGGGCGGCTGCGGCGCGGACGGCACCGCCGATACCGGGCCGCCGTGGCCGTTCGCACTCGAGTGCACCGCGGTGTTGTCGTCCGCGGCGGTGGCTTCCAGACTCACTACTGCTCATCCTTCGTATCGATACCGAAGACGTTCTCCCAAGCCGCCGTGCTGGTCAGCGTCGGGTGAGCGGCGCGGTAGCGCTGCTGCATCTCCGGGAAGCGGGCCGCCAACTCTTTGCGCAGCCGCATGGCCTCCTTGAACAGGCCGAGGGCCTGACGCGGATCGCGCTTACGGTAGACCACGCCGCGGCCGTCCGCGGTGGTGACGGTGACGCCGTCGATCTGCGAGAGCAAGAACCAACGGGCGTCCAGCGTAGGCACATTCAGCTGCGGACGCTCGTGATGCTCGGCATGTGCCGGGCGGAAGTTGTGCACGACGCCCTTGGCCAGGCGGACCACCTTGGCGATCGGATTCGCCGGTTCACCGACCGCGCCGACGCCGATGTGGCTGGCCAGCGGCAGTTCGGTGGACGACGGCAGGATGACCGCATCCGGGTACTGCTTGCGCATTTCGTGCACCACGCCGAGGGCGCTCGGCAGCAGTTGGAACAGTCGCTCCGGTCCGGCGAGGAAGTCCTTGATCGCCAGATTCTGGATGGCGACCGTCGAATACTCCAGGCAGAGCAGGTGTTTCAGGGTCGCCTTGACGGTGTTGACGACCATGCCGCGACCGTTGCCCGGCATGTGCAGCGAGGCGACCACCAGACGGTTGCGCAGGTGGAAGTACGCCTGCCAGTCGATCGCGTCGTCCTTGTCGCTCCAGGCCATATGCCAGACGGCGGCGCCGGGCAGGGTGACGGTGGAGTAGCCGTGATCGCGGGCGCGCAGCCCGTATTCGACGTCGTCCCACTTCAGGAACAGCGGCAGCGGCTGACCGATCTCCTCGGCGACCTGGCGCGGGATCACGCAGGTCCACCATCCGTTGAAGTCGACGTCGATGCGCCGGTGCAGCAGCTTGGAGTTGTCGCGGTCCTTGAGCGGGTACTTCGAGAAGTCGTGGTCGTATTCGACATTCGGCGCGGAGGTCCACATGAAGATACCGCGATCCACGACCTCGCCCATGCTGTGCAGGTGTGAGCGCTCCTGCAGGTTGAGCATCTGCCCGCCGACCAGCATGGGCGACTTGGCGAAGCGAGCGAAGGCCAGCGCACGCAGGATCGAATCGGGTTCGATCTCGATATCGTCGTCCATGTAGACGATGTACTCGGCGTCGGTGGTTTTCAGCGCCTCGTACATGACCCGGCTGTAGCCGCCGGAACCACCAAGGTTGGGCTGATTGCGGATGGCGAGCCGATCGCCGAGCACCGCGGCGGCATCGGCGAAGCCGGGCTCGTCGACCACCTTGCGGTTGCCCTGATCTGCGACGATGACCGCGGCGACCTTCTCGAGCACCAGCGGATCCGAGCCCAGCGCGCCAAGGGTTTTCACCAGATCGGTCGGCCGGTTGAAGGTCGGCATGCCGACCGCGATGGTGCCCGCACCAGGCGCCTCGACCGGCGCGTACCAACCGCCCGCGAGCAGCGTGACTGCCGTATCGGTGGTGATGTCGAACCAGATCCAGCCGCCGTCCTCGAACGGGCCGAGATCGGTCTCGAATTCCACCTGCACCGATTCGGTGCCGGGCGCGACCGCGAATTCCTTGCCCTGCACGTGGATCCGCGAGCCGTCCGCCTTCGAGCGATAGACATCCACGCGTCCGTGTCCGGCGAGTTCCAGCCGCAGCACCACCGACTTCAGGATGCTCCAGCGCCGCCAGTAGCTCGCGGGCAGGGCATTGAAGTAGGTGCAGAACGACACCTCCGACTCCGCGCCCACCGACAGCGAGGTGCGGGTGGTGGCGTGCGCGCGCCGGGCGTTGGTCGGCGACTCCTCCAGGTAGAGGGTGCGCACGTCCAGCGGTTCACCCGGCCGGGGCAGGATGATGCGCTGCAGCAGCGATTTCGCGCGGGTTTCGGTGGTCATGTCTTCCAGGATCGATTGGGAGGTCATTCGTCGCCTTCATCCGAAAGAGGTTCGCCCGACTCCAGGTGCGGCCGCAGGACATTGTCGAACATGCTGAGCGCGCTGCCGATCGCCATATGCATATCCAGGTACTGGTAGGTGCCGAGGCGACCACCGAAAAGCACCTTCGCAGCTGCGGTTTCCTTCTTCGCCAGCGTCCGGTACGCGGTGAGCTTGGCGCGGTCCTCCGGTGTGTTGATCGGGTAGTACGGCTCGTCACCGGTCTGCGCGAAACGGGAGAATTCGCGCATGATCACGGTCTTGTCGTTCGGGTAGCTCTCGCGCTCCGGGTGGAAGTGCCGCGGTTCGATAATGCGGGTGTAGGGCACGTCCGAATCGTTGTAGTTCATCACCGAGGTGCCCTGGAAGTCACCGGTTTCGAGTACTTCGGTCTCGAAATCGATGGTGCGCCAGCCGAGTTCGCCCTCGCTGTAGTCGAAGTAGCGGTCCACCGGTCCGGTGTAGACGATCGGGGCGTCCGGGTTCTCGGCGCGAATCTGCTCGCGCACGTCGAACCAGTCGGTGTTCAGCCGGACCTCGATGAGCTCGGCGGCGGCCATATTCTCCAGCCACTTCGTGTAGCCCTCTTTGGGCAGACCCTCGTAGGTGTCGTTGAAGTAGCGGTTGTCGAAGGTGTAGCGCACCGGCAGGCGGGTGATATTGCCCGCGGGCAGTTCCTTCGGATCGGTCTGCCACTGCTTGGCGGTGTAGTCGCGCACGAATGCCTCGTAGAGCGGACGGCCGATCAGCGAGATCGCCTTCTCCTCGAGGTTCTGCGCGTCCTTGGTCTCGACCTCCGAGGCCTGTTCGGCGATCAGCTTGCGCGCCTGCTCGGGCGTGAAGTAGCGGCCGAAGAACTGGGAGATCAGACCGAGGCCCATCGGGAACTGATAGGCCTGCCCTTTGTGCATCGCGAAGACCCGATGCTGATAGCCGGTGAATTCGGTGAACTGGGTCACGTAGTCCCACACCCGCTTGTTCGAGGTGTGGAACAGGTGCGCCCCGTACTTGTGCACCTCGATCCCGGTCTGCGGCTCCGGCTCCGAGTAGGCGTTGCCGCCGAGGTGGTAGCGACGATCGATCACCAGCACCCGTTTACCGAGCAGATTGGCGGCGCGCTCGGCGACGGTCAGCCCGAAGAATCCGGAGCCGACGACGATCAGATCGAACTGAGAGGCGGAGTTTGCGGAGTTACCCGGGGACGATGCGACGGTCACGGGTGCCCAGCGTATCGGAAGTCCGCGCGCGGGCCGGGTGGAGTCGCGACCTGCGCGCACTCGGCGACGGATGCCATCGGAATTTCTCCTGGTGTTCGCCGAAACGAATACGCCGCCGCAATAGAGCCGCTATTACATACGGACGCGAACTGATCACATGTCCAGTTGGACAATCGCCAGCGTCACCGCCGCCGCGACCGCGCTGCGCACGGCGGTGCCGGGCGACCAGGTCGCCGCCTTCGACCGTCAGGTCGCCGATTTCCGCGGCACCATCGCCGCTGTGCGGGTGCATCGGGACGGGCTGCCGGTCGCGCCGTCGACGGTGAACGAGCGCACCGAATTCCTCGACGATCCGATCGTCACGTATTTGGTCAACGGCCTGGACGCGGTGCGGACCGGGCGGCTCGACACCACCACGTCGATATCCCGGCTGACCGTGAATGATGTGATCGAGGTCTTCATCCTCGCGACCCGGATCGTGAAGATTCCGGCGCAGTTCGCGGCCGGTCTGGTGCCCACGGTCGGATTTTTTCTGAAGCCGATCGTCGGTGCGGCGTTCACCGGTGTGAAGTCGCTGGCGCGCACAGTGCCGGACTTCCTCGCCGCGAATTGTGCAGCGCCGAACGCGTATCCGAAGTTGGTGTTGGACGAATCCGTCTACACCGAGCACGTCGAATTGCCCCGGGCGCTGGTCGATCTCGCCGACACGGTGGTGCGCGCGAACGGAACCTGCACTCCCATAGCCGAATTGACCACCCGGACGCTGGTCGAACGCACCAGGGCCTTCCTGGAGCAGGCCGATCTGCCGCTGGATCGAGACGGGCTGAGCGCCGGGGCCGAGTCTCTGCAACGCTTTCTGCGCGATAACCGGGTCGCGAAGCCGGCACTGATGCGCCGGACCGAGGAACTGGGGCCGATCGTCGATGCGCTCGACTACGGTCCGGTGACCTTCCTGTCCAACCTCGGTTTCGACCTGTACGAGGGTAAGGCGCTCGACACGGTCGCTTTGGCGGATGTGCAGGTGGAGAACGCCTTCGACCTGGCCACGCTGACGTTGGATGTGACGAGTCTGCTGCTCACCGTCGCAAATTTGGCGACGGGGTGGACCGGGGTGAGCAACGCTGTACTCACGCCGTTGTCCATCGTGCAGACGGTCGTCTTCGCGCCGACTACCTACGGTGCGCCGATTCTGAAGGGCGTTCTGCAGTCGATGTGCGCGGTTTAGTTGTCGTAAGCGCCCATTCCCGACCTCGATCCGCGGGATCCTGCGGATTCGTCACGGGAATGGGCGCTGAAGCCGACCGTTCACATCGCCAGCGTCGCCATCCCTACGTCTACGCGAGTCGTACCGCAGGGCGATCCGGCGGCCGTCACCGTAGAACTACTCCGGAAAGCCGATATCCGACTCGACGGCGTCGCGATCGGTGTACATGCGCCAATAGTGGTCGCCCAGTTCGGCATTGGTCATGCGGACGATCTCGAGTCCGGCCGGGAACAGTTCCGGCTGCTCGTCGACCAGGCGCTCGGCCTTGCTGTTGCCGATCAGCGCGCCGATATTGAGCAGGCCGACATAGACGCCGGTGCCTTGCAGTTCGATCGCGAGCTGGCGAATGTAGGTGCGCTGCGCGCCGAGTGCGACGCCGAAATTTGACAGATACGGGACCGGATACCTGTCGGAATATCCGGACGAAAACAGCAGTGCCCCTGCGCCGCGCTCGATCATCGCGGGCGCGAGCGCGCGGGTCATCCAGATCGGTGAGTAGACCTTCAATTCCAGCGGGACGCGCAGGTTGGCGGCGTCGACATCGAGGGTGGCCGGGATGCGATCAACCACATCGCCCGCCGCGCCGTGCATCGCGACATCGATCTGCCCGAACTCGGCCGTGATCTTGTCGACCACGCTGTACAGCTGCTTTTCATCGGTGAGATCGGCTGGGAAGGCCGCGGCCTCGATGCCCTCGGCAGCCAGTTCCGCGACATGTCCGCGGGCCTTATCCGGATTCCGCCCGATGACCGCCACTCGGAACCCTTCCCGGCCGAACCGGCGTCCGGTCCCCATGCCGAGCCCGGGCCCGAAGCCGAATATCGCGATCGTCTTGGTCATAGTTCCTCGCTAAGTTGAGCATGGGTTCAAGTTAGCTTCGACGGTAGCATTAAGTTGAACCTATGCTCAAGATAAGTCGGGTACCGGATTTGTAGGATCGGCGAATGCCCGTGGACAAGCCGTTACGCAGCGACGCCCAACGCAACCGGGACGCGCTCGTCAACGCCGCCCGCGAGGTCTTCGAGGAACGCGGCCTGGACGCACCGCTCAAGGAAATCGCCGCCCGCGCCGGCGTGGCCATCGGCACGCTCTACAACCGCTTCCCCACCCGCGACGACCTCATCGCCGCCGCCGTCGAGGACCGCATCGAAGCGGGCGGCCGCATTGCCCGGGAGGCGATCGAAATCCAGGACCCCTGGGACGCTTTCGTCTACCTGGTCGAGAAGGTCTGTGAACTCCAGGCGGCCGACCGCCTCCTCAGCGACCTCGCCCTACGCGGCGCCCCCAGCCCCGCGATCGCGCACGCCCAGGAATACGGCCACGGGCTGATGCGTCAAATCGTCACCCGCGCACAGGAATCCGGCGCCCTACGCCCCGACTGGGTCCTGGAAGACATAGCCTTCATCACCTGGTCCCACACCCGCATCATCGAGGCCACCGCCAAAATCGCCCCCCAAGCCTGGCGCCGCCACCTCGCCCTCGTCCTGGACGGCCTCCGAGCCACCGCCGCCCACCCCCTCCCGGTGCCGCCCATCACCGAAGATCAACTGATGCAGGCGCTCCAGGGCTAGCGCCGGATGCGCCCGCGCGGCACTCGTCCGGAGTACGTCAGTGCGGCCGAAACAACCTGTGGGCCGAGCTCACTGATACGGATACGGTGATTGCGCAGCAGGAGGCTGCTGTGGATACGGGGAGTGCCCGGGCTGAAATGCGGACGGCTGATAGGGATCCGGTGCAGGCTGGCCATAGGCCGCGAGCTGCGCATAGGGCGTTGCCGATGGCTGCACCGGCTGGCCATACGGCGCAGGTTGCGCATACGGCTGAATCGGCTGACCGTACGGCGGGGGCACCGGCACCCGCGGGCGGCGACGCTCCGCGATCCAGCGTCCGGTCGAGCCGACCGCCGCCAGTGCCATCGTCGTGAGCATGAGGGCCACTCCCACTGCCGACGTCGGACTGAAAACACCGAACATGGCCACGCCGATAAGCAAGTCCACCAGGGCCAGCCCGCAGCCCAAGAGCACCATCACTCGTCCGATGGTCAAACGGCAGAGCAGCAGAATGCCCCCGATGATCAGGAGGAATGCGATGAATCCGGCTGCGACCGCGGCGAATTGCACCTTCCCGGGCGTCACACCGAGAATCTTGGAATCGAGCGCGGCGATTGCTGCAGCCCCAATTACGTTCAAGCCCCCAGCAACCAACGCGAGCACACCCGCGGTGATTCCGGTGCCACCGCCAGCGGGCTGCGGCGGCGGATAGTCGAACGGTGGTTGCTGACCGTAACCCGGATGGCCGGGTTGGCCGTATGGGTAACCCATCGAGATCTCCCTCCCACTTCGATCGCGAAACTGTACCGCCCCAACGGTTTCGCTCGACGCGTGCGATCAGTAGATCAGCGCGGGGTGGGACGGGCGTGCGGGGCGAGCTGCGGTCCAGCGGGCGGCGGATCTGTTGGCACACAGGACGAAAATGAGGAGGGGTTGGGCGAGGTCGATGGCGGTGCGGAGCAGGTTTTCCTGGATCAGGGCGGTCATCTGGCCGACCAGGCCGAAGAGGAGGGACACCCAGGTCGGGTGGTCGGCGGTGGACCACCAGAAGATGCCGAGCCCGAATTCGTAATCGGTGAGCGAAACGGCAAGTCCGACGATGCCGATCGCGATCGAAAGACCGGACGCGACGATCAGGGTGTAGCGCCCGGTCTCGTCCTGACGCCAGAGCTGGACACCGCCGAAGATCATGACAGCGGCCATCAGCGCCGCCCCGAGCGTGGTGAAGATGACGAGCGAATTGTCGAACCGGCTTCGATTGTCGATGAAACCGACGACCAGCACCGTGCCCCCGACCAGGCTCCCCAACCCGTACAGCACCGCAAGCGCCGCGCCGATCATCGCGGCCGCCCCGCTCGGCGGCCGATCCTCACTCCGGTAAAGCATCGCCGACACTCCTCCCCACCTGGTTGTGGACGATTCGATCCTACGGCCGCGGACCGGCCTCCGGCGTGCTGTCGAATTGCCGCGCCACGACGACCCCGGCGGACCGGGAGTAGGGCGTCCGCTGGATGCGGGCGCCCTACCTTGTTGTTATCGCAGGTTGGCCTCGGCGTACGTCTTCATCGCGTCGCGCACGAATTCGGTTGTGCCGTCGCCGTGTACGTCGTAATTGGCCGCGAAACGCGGGTCGGCGACGTACATTTCGCCGAGTCCGGTGAAGTACTCGTACGACGGGCGGCGCTGCGAACCGACCCCGATCCAGTGGTAGTGCCGCGCGACGATGGCCTGGACCTCGTCGCTGTCCGGAGCGAGTCCGGCGGCGTGCGCCCGGCCGTAGTCGGCGGCGATATCCAGGTGGGTCTGGAAGTGCGCCTGCTTATCCGCCTCGGTGAGCGAGCGCCACCAGCGGTCGCCGCTTTCGTAGGCGGTCTTGCCCCAGCGTTCGATCACCTCATCCTTGTACCGAGTGTGGTCGAAACCGTCGAAAACCTCTGCTGCCATGAGTTGTTCACCTCGTTCCGTCTTGTGCAGCGTGGTGGTCACCGACTCGATCTGGCGCCGGATCCGATCCTGTTCCTGCCGAAGCAGTTCCAGGTGCGCGCGCAGCGCGGCGGCGGTGTCCTGTTCGCCCGCGAGAACGTCGGCGATGACCGGAAGGCCGAGGCCGAGTTCGCGCAGCAGCAGGATGCGTTGCAGCCGAACCAGGGAGTCCTGGTCGTAGTAGCGGTAGCCGTTGGCGCCGATCCGGCTCGGCGGCAGCAGCCCGAGCTGCCCGTAGTGGCGCAGCGTTCGGCTGGTGGTACCGGCCGCCTTGGCCAGATCCTGGATGGACCATTCGGTGCCCGTTCGCATGACCTGTTCTCCCTTCTTTCTCGTCGGTACAACCAGCTTGCAAGTTGACGTTACGTCAAAGTCAACCCTTAATGTGCGTCCACCGGCACCCGAGGTGTGACCACGGCAGGTTCTGTCCGCGGCTTTGCGACCACCTGACCGAGCAGCGTGCCGCCGAGCGCGATACCGAGTCCGACCACCTGCAGCGGGCTCAACCCTTGGCCGAGCGCGATCCACCCGATCACAGCCGCCGATACCGGGCTGAGCAGTCCGAGGAAGGCGACCGAGGTCGCAGGCACCTTGGCGATGCCGCGGAACCAGAGGAAGTACGCCAATGCGGTGCCGATGACGCCGAGGTACAGGTAGCCGCCGACGGCCCGGCCGTCGAGTGCGGGCGGCGCACCCTCGATCAGGAAGGCGAGCGGTGCGATGAACAGGCCGCCGGCGGTGAGCTGCCAACCGGTGATCGCGAGCGGTCCGACACCCTCGGGTCGACCCCAGCGCTGGGTGAGCACAGTGCCCATCGCCATGGCCGCCGCACCGGCGAGTCCGGCGATCACACCGACCGTATCGAGCTGCGCATTGGCGCGCAGCACCACGAGCGCGACCCCGAAGACACCGATCAGGCCCGCGATCACCTTGCGCCCGTTCGGTTTTTCGGCGAGCACGACGGTCGCGAAGGCAAGTGCGAACATCGGCGCGACCGCGCCCAGAACACCGGCGATGCCGCCGGGCAGCCGGTACGCGGCGAGGAACAACAGCGGGAAGAACGCGCCGATATTGAGGACACCGAGGGCAGCGGCGCGCCCGAGCCAGACCCCGCGCGGCAGTACGCGGGTGATGGCGAGCAGTGCGAGCCCGGCGGGCAGGGCACGCATCAGCGCGGTGAAGAGCGGACGGTCCGGCGGCAGGAATTCGGTGGTCACGGCGTAGGTGGAGCCCCATGCGATCGGGGCGAGTGCGGCGAGCGCCAGGGTGCCGGCGTACGAGTCACGCGCGGCGGTGGTTGTTGTCATGTTGGTCGCTCCTCATTGATAATCTCAACGTTGAAATATCTACTCGCTGGCATACCTCACCGTCAAGTAGATGAATGTTGAGATAATCACTATCGAGAGGAACACCGTGGCCGACGCGATCGATCTGTTCACCGCGCACTGGAACCGGGAACGGCCGGACGTCGACGTGTCACCGATGGCGGTGATCGGACGCATCCAGCGGCTTTCCCGCCTGCTGGAACAGGAACTGAAGAAGTTCTTCGCCGGACACGGACTGGAGTTCTGGGAGTTCGACATGCTCGCGACCCTGCGCCGCTCCGGTGGCGCCGACGGACTCACCGCGGGCGCCCTCAACCAGGTCGCCATGCTCACCTCGGGCGCCATCACCAACCGCATCGACCGCCTCGCAGCCAAGGGCCTCGTCGAGCGCGCACCCTGCCCAGAGGATCGCAGAGCAATCCGCGTCCAACTCACCGCCACCGGCCGCACTCTGATCGACGACCTACTGCCCTTGCACATGGCGAACGAGCAGCGCCTCCTCGCCGCACTCGATCAGCAGGACCGCGGTCACCTCGCCGATCTGCTGCGAACCCTGACCGAATCGCTGGGCGATTCCGCGTCGTCCTGATTCGACGACTGCCGAATACGCCACCGACAACTACTGCCGCGCAAGCGGATTGCCAAGACCGACACCGGGCTGCGGCAAATGGGTCGCAAGCCGCGCCACCCAGGGACCGACGCCAGCGGTCGACACGGCGTCCCGCCAGCGCCGATCGTCCGGAGGGGCAGCACTCCCTTGTGAGCCGCACACCCAATGCACGGTGCGCGCCCGCGAGAATGGGTGCGAGCAGGTGCGGCCGGGCCGGGGATGAGGGCCTGTGCGGGCGATACGCCACGCGGCACGAGCAGCGGTAATCGCGCGGAAGCCGCAGCCACCCGGGGGCCGAGGCAAGCGGTGGGTAGGGCGACTAGAGCTCTTCGGTCAGCTCCGATTCCTCGCTCGTCGGCGCGCCCGAGGGGATCGCGGGAGCGCGTGGAGGTGGCGGGGTCGGGGTTGATGCGGTGGTCGGAGCGACGGTGGTTCCGGGCGGGACCGAGACCTCGGGCGCGATGGCGGCGCCTGGTGCTGCGGAATGTTCCGGCGACACGGCATTTCCGGGCGCAAGCGCGCCTTCGGGCACGGCGCTTCCTGGCAGGGCGTTGCCGCCGGGCACCGCACTTTCGGGCGATATGTTGCCGCCGGATAGCACGCTCGCGGGCGCGACATCGGCGGGCACAGCACCCTCAGGCACGGCGTTCGCGCCACCAGGCACAGCACCCTCAGGCACGGCGTTCGCGCCACCGGGCACTGCGCTCTCGGGTGAGCTGTACACGCCGGGCGGTACCGCACTTCGGGGCGGCGCGCTTTCGGGCACGCCATTCGCAGCACCGGGCACTGCGCTCTCGGGTGAGCTGTACACGCCGGGCGGAACCGCACTTCGGGGCGGCGCGCTTTCGGGCACGCCATTCGCAGCACCGGGCA
>NZ_JBVJLS010000023.1:105876-152631 GCF_055584605.1 Nocardia sp. NPDC102475
CACCGCGCCCTCGGGTGAGCTGTACACGCCGGGCGAAACCGCACTTCGGGGCGGCGCGCTTTCGGGCACGCCATTCGCAGCACCGGGCACCGCGCCCTCGGGTGTGCCGTTCGCGCCGGGCGGCACGGTGCCGCCCGGCTTGCCCTCGTGCGTATCCGGCACCAGTTGCATCAGCGTCGTGAAGTCGACGACCTGGGCGCCGAGCGTCGGGGTCGCGATGATGACGCCGTTGGTGAAAAGCCGGTAGGTACCGGCGTTTTGGGGTAGCGCCATTTCCGGGCCGAGCGGCCGGCCGAGCGCGCTGTTCGCGCCGCCGATCCTGCGGTATTCGGCATCGATCGGGGATTCGGCGACGAGGGTCTGCTTGCGGGGATCGACAGGATTACCCGCACCGACCACCGGGGTGCCGAGCTCGGCGGGAGTCGGTCCGACATCGAAGGCGTAGATATCGGCCGGTTCCCCACCGTCGGGTGCGGAGGAGTACTCCGAACGCAGGATTCGGCCGTCCCGCAAAAGCACCGTTCCCGCGGTCGATGCGATGGCGGCGGCCGCGCGCGGATCCTCCTTGGCAGTGCCGGGATACTCCTGGCAGTCGGTGGTATCGCAAGTCTGCGCGTATAGGTGGCGGTGCTCCGCCAGCGCATACGAACGTGCCGCGATCGCTTGTGCGCGAAGGGCTTCCGTCGCTCCCTTGTCGACCCAGTTGGCCTGTACCTCCGCCGGGACGACACCGAGCAGATAGTCCTCGACGTCGACGCGGTTCACCGTGCGTGCCTCACCGTTTTCCATGGCAACGCCGAGTGAGCCGCGATATGCCGAACCACCGCACAGCGTCAGATGTTCGGCGGCCGGACGGTTGGGCCGCGGGTTGAGCGGATAGATCCACGGGTCGGCGGTCGCCCGCTGCCACAGCACCGCACCGTCACAGCCCATCGTGACAACCACATTCGCGCCGCCGTCGGGCAGCGCGGTGAGATGCGCGACCTGGCCGCGCGGCAGCATTTGGCCCGCGACTCGCAATCCGGCGTCGGCATAGACGTCCAGCGTCGAATCGTCCTGGGCGAACAGCCGCACCCCGACGGTGGTCGCCGAGATTTTGCTGAGCGTCGCGCCCGGGTAGTAGTGATCGAGGATGCCTTCGGCAGTCCAGCCTTCCAGGGCACTGTCGAACGCGCCGACCTGACTCATACCGCGCCCATGGCCCGGTCCCGCCAACGGCCGGACAAGGGCGTCGGTCGGCCAGACCCAGAACGCGAGTAGCGCGCCGGCCAGCACGGCCGCACCACCGGTAACCAGCACCGGACGGATGGAAATCGGAGTTCCCGATATCCGTCGCCCGCCAATTCGTCCGCGTGGCGTACTCGTTTTCACCCGCATTTTTCGCTCCCCCGCGTCGTGTCATTCCGGTGCCGTTTACTTCGCATCCGTTCACTCCCACGGTTTTCCAGGACCTGATCGGTTCGATACCTGTCGGCATGTCGTTCCATCCGGCGGCAAATCGAGAGCTACATTCGAGCAATCACACAATCCTCAACTAGAGGTTTAGACATGTGACAGTTGTGAACTAGTGTGGTCGTTGATGCATCAGGAAGCAACCCTGACATTCATGCAGATGATCGCTCCGGTTCGACCTGATTGGAGATGCTCGTGCCGTACCGCAAACCGAAACGTTCCTACGTGCTCCCGGTTGTCACCACACTTGCGGTAGCGGCTCCGCTCGCGACGTTCACGCTGAGCGATTCGACCGATTACCGCGCGACAACCGGTAGCGAGCTCGCCGCAATCCCTGCGCAATTGGCCGAGGTGGTTCTCACCACGGCGCCCGATATCACCCTTCCGCTGCGCGAACTCACCGGTCTCGACCTGCCTGATCTGCATCTTTCGGATCTACGCATGCTGCCGATTCCAGAATCCATTCCGGTTCCCCAGGGTTTGCCGCTGCCGCCCGGTATCGAGCTACCGACGGAAATTCCCCTACCCAAGCTCGACCCCGAACACAGCACACCAGGCCAAACGGTTCCGGGCCAATCGCTACCCGGCCAAACACTGCCCGGCCAAACGGTTCCGGGCCAGAGCACCCCCGCCCAATCGCTCCCCGGCCAAACTGCGCAAGGTCAATCGGCACCCGGCCAGACCATCCCGGGTCAATCGACTCCCGCCGAAACCATCCCAGGTCAGACCCCCGCCCCAGCTCAGGGCACAACCCCCGGTCAACCGACCCAAGGCCGTTCCCCAGCCGCCGCCTTCATCGCCGATCCCGCCCAGCTCGAGCCCGAAGCCACCCCCGACACACCGGCACTGTCACCCGGCGCCGTCCCGCCGGAGCTCCTCAGCCAGGTGGGTGCGCAGGTCAAGGAGCTCAGCCGCGATACCCCGTTCAGCGTTGTCGCACTGACCGCGCACGATCTGGTGAATACCAAGGCATTGGTCCGGGCCCGGCAGTCCGATGGCGGTTGGGGTCCCTGGTACGACGCCGAGGCCGTCGACACCCGCCGCAACGATCGGGCGACGGGCGGCACCACCGGCACCGAACCGATCTACGTCGGCAATACCAAGTCCGTGCAGATCCTGGTGACCCGCAAGCCTGCCGTTGCGGCCGTACCGCGTCCTCCCGTCGCGGGTGATGCGGAGGGCGCCGTGCCGATGCTGTCCACCCCGGCCGCCGGACGTTCCGATGATCCGGCCCAGACCGCCGCCGCACTGACGGCCGTGCTGATCGATCCGGGCCGCGGCGCGATCGATGGCGCACTCAATAATGTCGCCGCGGCGCTTCCCGGTGGCGGACCCAATGTCATCACCCGATCCCAGTGGGGCGCGGACGAATCCATCCGCTGCGAGGAACCCACCTACGACGACCAGCTCGGCGGCCTCACCGTGCACCACACCGCGGGCCGCAACGACTACACCCCGGCCGAATCGGCGGGCATCGTCCGCGCGATCTACACGTATCACGCAAAGACGTTGGGCTGGTGCGATATCGGCTACAACGCGCTGGTCGACAAGTACGGCCAGATCTTCGAGGGTCGCTTCGGCGGACTGGATCGTCCGGTGCAGGGCGCGCACGCGGGTGGGTTCAACGAGAACACCTCGGGCGTCGCTCTGATGGGCAATTACGAATCCGCGGAACCCTCGCAAGAGGCGATCAATGCGATCGGCCGGTTCATCGGGTGGCGGTCCAAGATCGCGGGCCTGGATCCCAGGGGCTACACCACGATGTATTCCGAGGGCACCGAATTCACCTCGTATGCGCAGGGTGAGGCAGTTCGGCTGCCGGTGGTGTTCGCGCATCGCGATGTCGGCAACACCAGCTGCCCCGGTGACTCCGCCTACGCCGATATGGACCGCATTCGGGATATCGCAGCGGGCATATCGGCACCGTCCGGCACCTCCACCAAGCCGCAACAGCAGGCACAGGCGCCGACAACCCAGCAACCGCAGATGCAGACCACCCCGCAGAGCGATATCGCCACGCTGGCCGCACTCACGGCCAAGCTGCTCGGCATGGTGAATCAGAATGCGATCGCCAAGCACTGGGCCGCTAAGGGCGGTCCGGACGGTCCGCTCGGCAAGCCGGTGTCGGAGCCGCTGCCCGCCGCGCAGGGGCAGCAGTACGCGAAGTTCGTCAACGGGTACGTCTATACCGGCCCGAACGGTCAGGTGTTCGAGGTCATGGGCGCGATACTGGATCGCTTCCTCGCCCTCGGCGGGGATGCCGGGCTTCTCGGGCTGCCGATGAGCAACAGCTTCTCGGTGCCGGACGGGCTGCGAACCGACTTCCAGTACGGTTCACTGATTCTCAACCAGCTGACCGGCATCATCACCACCGTCCGGAAGACCTACAACGACACCTACCAGCAGCAGGTCAACCGCAACCCGGTCGGCCAGGTGGTCGCGCCGGGCCCCGATCCGGTCCCGGCACCGGCCAGCTGACCGGGACGTTCACACCCACCAGCGCTCGAGCACTTGCGCCACACCGTCTTCGGAGTTCGCCGCCGTGATCTCGTCCGCGGCGGCGAGCGCCTCCGGATGCGCATTCGCCATCGCGACGCCGTGGCCGACCATGGACAGCATCGGAACATCGTTGGGCATATCGCCGAATGCGATGATCGCCGAATGTTCGACACCGAGGCGTTGGGCGACGGTGGTCAGGCCGGACGCCTTGGTGACGCCGGGTGCGGAGAGTTCGATCAGGCCGTGGTCGGTCGAGTAGGTGATATCGGCGCGGTCGCCGATCAGCGGTGCGAGGACCGCGCGCATATCGGCACTGGGGGTGCCGCGTAGTCGGACCAGCATTTTGATCGCGGGCGCATCGATGACCTCGGCGCGCGAGACCTCGGTGTCATCCGGATTCAGCCAGGCATGTTCGTATTCCGGCGAACTCACGAATTGTGGCGTCACCGCGTCGTGCGCACTGGCGCCGACACGTTCGGCGGCCAGACCGCAGCCGGGCAGTGCGCGTTCGGCCAGGTCGGCGATCCAGGACAGGGTGTCCACGTCCAGGGTCCGGCTGACGAGCACACGGTCCGCGGCGCTGTCGTAGATCACCGCACCATTGCCGCAGACGCACAGCGGCGCATACCCCAGCCCGTCGACCACCGGATCGATCCAGCGCGGCGGCCGTCCGGTGGCGAGTACGAACGGCACCCCATCGGTGATCAGGGCAGCCACCGCCGCCTTGGTTCGCGCGGTGACCCGCTCGTCGTGATCGATGAGGGTGCCGTCCACGTCGGTGGCAACCATCTTCGGCTTGGGCAGGTGCAGGCGCGTCACCTATTCCATCCTGCCGGAAGACCATCTCGCCTGCCGGAAGACCATCTCGGCGAGGTCGCGGCTATCACTGCGATGCCGGTCGCCGCCACTGGGAGTCCTCGGCCTTCATCGTCGGGTCGGACTGTCGTTTCGCCAGATCTGGTGGCGAAGAATCCGGTGCTGCCTGCGGATTCGCTCCCCATTGCTGCTGCGCGCCCGCCTGATCGGCACCTGCTTGCGGATGCGGGGGAACATCACCTGACGGACCGTATTGCAGATAAGGCGACGGCGGATAAGGCGTCGAACCGGACGGATACCCAGCTGGTGGCACGGCAGGTCCGGACGGATACCCAGCGGTTGGAGCACCGGGTCCGTACGGATACATGGCCACGGGCGGCGCGGCTACCGGGTTGTGGTTGAGCCAGCGCGTCGTCGGGGGCACGAGGGCGAGCACCGCGGTCGCGATCGGGAAGATCAACCCGAACAGACCACCGATGCCGCCGCCGATCTCCGCCGCGCTTCCGCCCGAGGTGGTGTAGTGCAGGGTTACCGCGTACTCCGTGATCCCGGCGATCACCACCACCGCACATCCGGCAACGACGAGCACCCGACCGAGCGGCCGCCTGGTGAACATCATGATCGCGCCGATACCGAGCAGGAACGCCGTGACCACGGCGATCGAACCGGCCACCAGCAGGTAGGTCTTGATCCAGCTCTGCGCGAACAGGCCGGTCGAGTCGTACTGCGAGAGATCACGGGCCAGGTCGGTGAGTCCGAGCACGATATTGAAACCGCCGCCGAGGAATTGGCCCACACTGCCGATACTCGCCAGCACCCCGGCCGTGATCGCGGTGCCGCCA
This sequence comes from Nocardia sp. NPDC102475, assembly GCF_055584605.1. NCBI lineage: Bacteria > Bacillati > Actinomycetota > Actinomycetes > Mycobacteriales > Nocardiaceae > Nocardia > Nocardia sp. NPDC102475. The sequence continues at coordinate 111,486 of NZ_JBVJLS010000023.1, forward strand.
CCGGGTGCGGGTGCCGGGACCGATGGATAAGGCTCATATTGCGGATAACTCATGAAGTCCCCCTTTGAGCACCGGAAAAGCCTGGACATACCGGTCTCCACAGAATAAAGGACATGCCGATCTCACGCGTGTCACGCACGCTCGCACGCACGTCCTTATGATCAGGGACTAATACTCGATGCTGGCCCGACCAGCCGTAGGACCAGAGGACTGATGACCGGCTTCCTGCTACGACGCGCGTTCAATTATGTCGTGCTGTTGCTGCTGGCCTCGTTCCTGACGTTCAGTCTGGCGTCGCTGACGTTCACGCCGCTGGATAGTCTCGAACAGCGCAATCCACGTCCGCCGCAGGCGGTGATCGATGCCAAGGCCGAACAGCTGCATCTCAACGAGCCGATCCCACAGCGCTATATCAGCTGGCTGAAGGGCATCCCGCAGGGTGACTTCGGCCAGACGCTGGCCGGGCAGCCGGTCAGTGAGGAACTGCCGCGCCGGGTGCTGGTGAGTCTGCGGCTGCTGATCATCGGTTCGATCGTCGGTACGGTGCTCGGGGTTTTGATCGGTGCGGCCGGGGCGATCCGGCAATACAAATTCAGTGATTACTTCACCACGGTCGTCTCCCTGCTGGTGCTGAGCACGCCGGTGTTCCTGCTCGCCACCTTGCTGAAATACGGTGCGCTGGAAGTGAATACGCTCACCGGATCGCAGATCTTCCTGTACACCGGCGAGACCTCGGCGAACAAGATCAACGGCTTCTTCCCGCAATTGCTCGACCGCCTCCAGCATCTGGTGCTGCCGACGGCCGGTCTGGCCCTCGGCGCGATGGCCGGTTATAGCCGCTACCAGCGCAATGCCATGCTCGACGTGCTGCAGAGCGATTTCATCCGCACCGCCCGAGCCAAAGGTCTGACCCGCAACAAGGCGCTCTACAAGCACGGCCTGCGGACCGCATTGATCCCGATGGCGACGCTGTTCGCCTACAGCCTCGGCGGATTGATCACCGGTGCGACCTTCACCGAGAAGATCTTCGGCTGGCACGGCGTCGGGGAATGGCTGGTCAATTCGATCAATGCCCAGGACCTCTACGTTGTCGTCACGGTGACGGCATTCGCCGGTCTTGTCGTGCTGGTGTCGGGTCTGCTCTCCGATGTCGTGTACGCGATTCTCGACCCCAGGGTGCGTGTGGGATGACAGAAGCCGAAATCATTGTCCAGGGCGCGCCGGAGGTCGCGGCAGCCTCGGGTCGGCGCAGGCTCGTGCTGCGGCGGTTCCTGCGCAATAAGGCCGCCGTCGCGGGCGTGATCGTGCTGCTGATCCTGGTGTTGGTCGCCTATGTGCTGCCGTACTTCTGGACCTGGGATTATCAGGAACTCGACGGCACCGCGCTGCGTAAGCCGCCCTCTCCCGAGCATCCCTTCGGCACCGACGCCATCGGCCACGACGTACTCGCCCAAACCCTGCGCGGTATGCAGAAATCGCTGATCATCGGCTTCTGCGTCGCCATCATCAGCACCACCATCGCGGCGCTGACCGGTTCGATCGCCGGACTCATCGGCGGTTTCACCGATAAGGCCATCATGTGGCTGGTCGACCTGCTGCTCGTGGTGCCGAGCTTTATCATCGTCGCGCTGTTCGCGCCGAAGACGAAGGGCAGCGGGTCCATCCTGCTGTTGATCCTGCTGCTGAGCGTCTTCGGCTGGATGATCAGCGCGCGCATCGTGCGCGGCCTGACCATGAGTCTGCGCGAACGCGAATTCGTCAAGGCCGCACGATATATGGGCGCGCCGACCAGGACGGTGATCCTGAGTCATATCCTGCCGAATATCGCCTCGATCCTGATCATCGACACCACGCTGTCGGTGGGCGCGTCGATCATGGCCGAAACCGGTTTGAGCTTCCTCGGATTCGGTGTGCAGTCGCCGGATGTCTCACTGGGCACGCTCATCGCCTCGGGCACCGCATCGGCGCTCACCTTCCCCTGGCTGTTCATGTTCGCCGGTGGACTGTTGATCGTCATCGTGCTCTCGGCGAATCTGGTCGGCGACGGATTGCGCGACGCATTCGATCCCAGTGCCAAACGGGCTCGCTCGCGCAAGAAGGCTGGGTCGGAAGAGAAGGTAGCGGCATGACGGGCCCAGCGGACAAGGTCTCCACCGAAAAGAACTCCACCGCACCGCTGTTGGAGGTCTCCGACCTGCGGGTCTCCTTCCCCAGCGAAGAGGGCCGCATCGACGCCGTGCGCGGGGTGAACTACACCGTCTCCGATGGTGAAGTGCTCGCGATCGTCGGCGAATCCGGATCCGGTAAGTCGGTGTCCTCGCTCGCGGTGATCGGATTGCTGCCGGAGCAGGCGCGGATCAACGGTTCCATTCGACTGCGCGGCCGCGAACTGCTCGGGCTCGGCGATCGCCAATTGTCCAAGCTGCGTGGGCGTTCCATCAGCATGGTGTTCCAGGACCCACTCTCGGCACTGACGCCGGTGTATCGGGTCGGCGATCAGGTCGCCGAAGCCCTGCTCGCACACACGGATATGACCGGTCGAGAGGCCTCGGTGCGGGCCGTCGAGCTGCTGGACCTGGTCGGCATTCCGGAACCGGCTTTGCGCGCCAAGGCATTTCCGCACGAGTTCTCCGGCGGTATGCGACAGCGTGTGGTCATCGCCATGGCCATTGCCAACGACCCCGCGCTGATCATCTGCGATGAGCCGACCACCGCACTCGATGTGACGGTGCAGAAGCAGATCCTGAATCTGCTGCGCAAGGCGCGCGATATCACCGGCGCCGGTGTCATCATGATCACCCACGATATGGGTATCGCGGCCACGCTCGCCGATCGCGTCGCGGTGATGTACGCCGGGAAAATCGTCGAAACCGCCCCGGCGGCAGAGCTTTTCGCCGCGCCGCGGATGCCGTATACGGTCGGCCTGCTCGGCTCGATACCGCGCATGGACGGTCCGGCCCGCAGCCCGCTGATCCCGATCGTCGGTGCACCGCCGGCCATGCACGCGCTGCCGCCGGGTTGCTCGTTCGCACCCCGCTGCCCCATCGCTATCGATGACTGCCGTGCGGCCGAACCGCCGTTGGAGAAGACCGGCCCCGGCCATTCGGCCGCCTGCATCCGCACCGCGGAAGTCACCTCCGCCGATCTGTTCGAGGCATACCGCCAGGAGATTTCGGAGCCATCCGCCGAAGCCGATACCGACGAGCGTGTGGTGCTGCGGGTTTCGGATCTGGTGAAGACCTATCCGATCACCTCGGGCTTGGTGTTCAAGCGCCGTAAGGGCGAGGTCCGCGCCGTCGACGGCATCAGCTTCGAGGTGCGCGCCGGGCGCACATTGGCGCTGGTCGGCGAGTCCGGATCCGGAAAATCCACCACACTCACCCAGATTCTCGACCTGGTGAAGCCGCAAGAGGGCACCATCGAGATCATGGGCAGCGATACCGCGACCCTGACCAAGGCGCGCAGGCGGGAGATCCGCCGGAAGATGCAGATCGTCTTCCAAGATCCGACGGCCGCACTGGATCCGCGGCTGCCGATCTTCGACGTGCTCGCCGAACCGATGCGCATCGACGGCCGGCCGCGCACCGAAATCGCCAAGCGGGTACCGCAATTACTCGAACAGGTCGGTCTGCGGCCCGAACACGCCGACCGCTATCCCGCCGATTTCTCCGGTGGCCAGAAGCAGCGCATCAGCATTGCCCGTGCGCTGGCCCTGGATCCGGAGATTCTCGTGCTGGACGAACCGGTGTCGTCACTGGATGTTTCTATCCAGGCGGGTGTGCTGAATCTGCTGCGCAACCTGCAGACCGAACACGGTCTGTCCTATCTGTTCGTCTCGCACGATCTTTCGGTGGTCCGCAATCTGGCCCACGATATCGCGGTCATGTATCGCGGGAAGATCGTCGAGGCCGGGCCCGCCGAACAGATCTTCGACCGTCCCGGCAACGAGTACACCCGGGCGTTGATCGATGCGGTCCCGGTGCCGGTCGTCAGCCGATAGAGGGAGAGCGCGATGCGATCGAGAACCCGAACCAAATGGGCGGCGCCGGTTGTCGCACTGGGTCTGATCGCGGCGGGCTGTGGTTCGGGCGGCGATTCGACGGCGGGGCTGTCGGATACGCTCGGCACCACCAACGACATCAACCCCACCAGCGTCGACGAAGTCCGCGACGGTGGGAATCTGCGCCTGGCGACCACGTCGTATCCGGCCAACTGGAACACCCTGTCCAATGACGGTAACGACAGCGAGATAGCCGATATCGAACGGCCGCTGATGCCGCGCACGTTCGACACCAACGCGGCGGGCGAATTGTCCATCAACAAGGACTATTTCACCGATGTCGCGCTGACCGGCACCAACCCGCAGCAGGTCACCTACACGATCAACCCGAAGGCCGTATGGTCCGACGGCAATCCGATCACCTGGGAAGACATCAAATCCGAGGCCAATGCGCTCAGCGGTAAGGACAAGCGATTCCTGATCGCCATCACCAACGGCTTCGAATTCGTGGACAAGGTGGAACGCGGCGTCGACGATCGCCAGGCCGTCCTGACCTTCAGCCACCCCTACGCCGAATGGCGCGGCCAGTTCGCGGGCAATGCCTCACTGTTCCCGAAATCCGTGACCGCCGACCCGGATTCGTTCAACAACAGCCTCGCCGATGCGATGGGCCCCAGTGCCGGACCATTCCAGGTCGTCTCCACCGACCGGTCGCAGGGTCGAATCGTGCTGGGCCGCAACCCGAAATGGTGGGGGCCCAAGCCCAAGCTCGACACCATCACCTACAGCGTGCTCGATCACTCGGCCTGGACAACGGCGCTGCAGAACAACGAACTCGACCTGGTGCAGCTGACCACGGTCGACGACGTCCAGACGGTGCGCAATACCGGCGGCCTGGTGGTTCGTCGCGCGCCGGGTAATCGCTGGCGCCACATCACCTTCAACGGCGCGCCGGGGTCCATCCTGTCCGATGCCAAGGTGCGCGTTGCCATTTCGAAGGCCATCGATCGGCAGGCGATCGTCACCGCGATTCAGAACGGGCTGGTGGAGAATCCGAAGCCGCTGAACAATCACATCTTCCTGCAGGGACAGGCGGGCTATCAGGACAATAGCCTCGGCTTCGATCCGACCGCCGCGGCGCGCGAACTCGACGAGGCGGGGTGGAAGCGCAACGGCGACGTGCGGGAGAAGGACGGGCGCAAGCTCGTCATCCGCGATGTCATGTACAACGATCCGACCTGGGTGCAGGTCGCCCAGATCATCCAGCAGAACCTCGCCGAGATCGGCGTCGGGCTGACCATCGACACCAGGCCGGGGGCGGGCTACTTCACCGACGTCATCCAGCCCGGCGATTTCGACGCCGCCCAGTTCATCTGGGTGGGTGATGCGTTCGCGTTCAGCAGTATTCGACAGGCGTACTACTACGACCCTAACGATTTGCAGGGCAATTACGCCCGCGTCGGCTCGCCGGAGCTCAATGCCCTGATCGATCGCACCCTCTCGGAACTGGATCCGGCGAAGGCGCTCGAGCTGGCCAATGAGGTGGATCGCAAGGTGTTCGAGGAGGGTCATTCGCTGCCACTGATGCAGAGCGACGGCAGCTTCGGCGTCCGCGCGAATCTCGCCAATATCGGTTCCCCCGGCCTCGCGTCCTACGACTACACCAAGATCGGATTCGTGAAATGACAACAGCACGCATCGCCCGGCAGCGCCGGGTGGGAATTCGGATCGCGGCACCCGCCGTCGCCATCGCGCTGATTCTGTCCGGGTGCGGGTCGGGCGATGACGTGACGGCGGGCTCCAGCTCGATCGGCACGGCCAACGACATCAATCCGAAGGACGCCGGCGACCTGCGCGACGGCGGGAATCTGCGGCTGGCGCTGACGAACTTCCCGGCGACCTTCAATGCATCGCACGTCGACTCCGACGGTGAGGTCTCCGATCTGGTCGGGTGGGCCTTGCCGGGCTCGGTCAAATCCGATGCGGCGGGCGATATCACCACCGACACCAACTATTTCACCGAGATCAAACTCACCAATACGAATCCGCAGACCATCGTCTACACGATCAATCCCAAGGCGGTCTGGACCGACGGCACGCCCATCACCTGGGAAGATCTGAAATCCCAGGCCGAGGCGCTCAGCGGGCGCAACCCGGCCTTCCAGGTGGCGGCAACCCAGGGCTACGCGCAGATCGGCACGGTCGAACGCGGTGTCGACGACCGGCAGGCGATCGTCACCATGGCCCAGCACTATGCGGAATGGCAGGGCATCTTCAGCACGGTCTACCCCAAGGCGTCGACTGCGACGCCGCAGGCCTTCGACGACGTCGACCGCAACGGTCTGCCGGTTTCGGCGGGTCCGTTCATGATCACCTCGATCGATAAGGCGCAGCAGCGAATCGTATTGAGCCGCAATCCGAAGTGGTGGGGTGATACACCGAAGCTGGATACGGTCACCTACAGCGTGCTCGACTACTCGGCGCGGCTGAACGCACTGCAGAACAATGAACTGGATTCGGCATCGGTATCGGGCATCGATGAGGTCAAGACGGCCTCGAACGCGCCCGGCATCAAAGTGCGCCGCGCCCCAGCGCCGCGCTTCTCGCACTTCACCTTCAACGGCGCGCCCGGCTCGATCCTCGCGGATCCCAAACTGCGCGTTGCCATTTCGAAGGGTATCGATCGGCAGGCCATCGCGACCTCGGCCCAGCAGGGCGTCGTGGTCGATCCCAAACCGCTCAACAACCACATCTTCATGGTTGGTCAGAAGGGCTATCAGGACAATGCGGCATCGGTGGCCTACAACCCCGAACAGGCCGCCAAAGAACTCGATGATCTCGGGTGGAAGCTCAACGGCGACGTCCGCGAAAAGGACGGCCGCAAGCTGGAAATCCGCGATGTGATGTACCAGCAGGAGAGCTGGGTGCAGATGGCCCAGATCGCCCAGCAGAATCTGGCCAAGATCGGCGTCAAGCTGCTCATCCAGACCTACCCGGGCAATGGGCTCTTCACGGATGTGGTCGACCCGGGCAACTTCGACGTCGTCCAGTTCACCTGGAGCGGTGGCATCCTCCCGCTGGGTGCGCTGCCGCAGATCTACGCCTTCGACCCGGCGAATACCTTGAGCAATAAGGGCAAGATCGGCTCGCCCGAACTGAATGCGCTGATCGAACGGACGATCGCCGAACTCGATCCCGAAAAGGCCATCGAGCTGGCCAACGAATGCGACAAGATGATCTTCGACGAGGGCTTCTCGCTGCCCATCGTGCAGTCCGCGGGCACCGTGGCGGTGCGCGAGGGGCTGGCCAACTACGGCGCCTTCGGCCTCGCATCGGCGGATTACACCAAGGTCGGGTTCGAGAAATGAGATTCGCAACCGCGGTAGCAGTTCCGGTTGTCGCGCTCGGCCTGATCATGACCGGTTGCTCCGACAACAGCATCACGCCCGGCGCGGTCGATATCGGTAGTACCAACGACATCAACCCGAAGGATCGCAGCGAGCTGCGCGACGGGGGGAATCTGCGCCTGGCCATCACCAACTTCCCGGAGAACTTCAACTATCTGCATATCGATGGCACCACCGACACCACGGCCTCGGTGATCAATCCGACCATGCCGTCACCCTGGGTGAGCAATGCCGCGGGAGAACTAACCGTCGATCACAATTACTTCACCGACATCAAGCTGACGAATACCAGCCCCCAGCAGGTCACCTACACGATCAACCCGAAGGCCGTATGGTCCGACGGCACCCCGATCACCTGGGAGGACCTGCGATCAGAGGCAGCCGCGCTGAGCACGAAGGACCCCGGCTTCCTCATCTCCTCCCCCAGTGGCTTCGACCGGGTCGAGAAGGTCGAACGAGGCGAGGATGACCGGCAGGCGATCGTCACCTTCAATAAGCCGTATGCCGAATGGCAGGGTCAATTCAGTCCGCTGTATCCGAAGGCCGTCACTGCCACCCCGGATGCGTTCAGCAACGCCGACCACGACACCCTCCCGGTCAGCTCGGGTCCGTTCATGCTCACCGGCATCGATCGCGCGCAGAACCGGATCACGTTGGGCCGCAATCCGAAATGGTGGGGTGATACCCCGAAGCTGGACACGATTACGCTCAGCGTGCTCGACGATTCCGCGGTGCTGCCCGGGATCCAGAACAACGAGATCGACTATGCCTATATGTCCGGCATCGAGAATGTGACCGGGGCGAGGAACTCCAAGAATGTGGTGGTGCGGCGCACGCCGGAGCCCAGTTGGTCGCATCTGACCTTCAATGGCGGCAAGGGCGCCCTGCTCGCGGATCCGCAACTGCGCATTGCCATTTCGAAGGCAATCGATCGGCAGGCCCTGGTGACCGCCGCCCAGAACGGTGTCGTCGAAAATCCGACGCCGCTGAACAACCACATCTACATGAAGGGCCAGAAGGGCTACCAGGACAATTCGGCTCCCATCGCATACGACCCCGCCGAGGCGGCGCGGATGCTCGACGCGCTCGGGTGGAAGCTCAACGGCGATGTCCGCGAAAAGGACGGCCGGAAGCTGGAACTGCGCGACGTGATGTACCAGCAGGAGGGCTGGGTGCAGACCGCGCAGATCGTGCAGCAGAACCTGGCGAAGGTCGGGGTGAAGATGACCATCCAAACCGTACCCGGCCAAGGGTTGTTCAAGGATGTGATCGATCCGGGCAACTTCGACATCGCCCAATTCAGCTGGGGCGGTAGCGTGCTACCGCTGGGGGTGCTGCCACAGGTCTACGCGTATGACCCGAACAACCCGAACAGTCAAGGCAGCAATAAGGCCCGCATCGGATCCCCGGAATTGAATGCGCTGATCGAGCAGACCATTGCCGAACTCGATCCGGCGAAGGCCATCGAGTCGGCGAACAAATGTGATCAGATGATCTTCGCCGAGGGGTATTCGGTGCCATTGCAGCAGGCCTCGGGCACCTACGCGGTGCGCGACAACCTAGCCAACTACGGCGCATTCGGCCTCGCCTCCCCCGACTACACCAAAGTCGGCTTCCTGAAGTGAAATTCGGACCAGGCCACCCCCTGGCCTATCCGGTCTCCGTGACGATCGGCGCCCTGGTTGTCTGCCTGGCCTGGGCGCCGTTCGGCGATGTGGACCAGGTGGCGGCATTGGCGACGGTTACGCTCGGAATTCTGGGCTATACCGGTCTCCAGCTCGCCAGGGCATTGGGCTACCTGACGAACGGTTTGGCGGATATCGGCCCACCGCGCGGGAATCGCAGGAGTACGGCTCGCAGCGATGGCGGCTCACAGTTCGGAACGGACGGGAGTGCGGATACCGGCCGCAGCCGGGAAACCGAAGGCGGCCACGGCCTGCGCACCGTCGAGATCAAACGGGTGCGACAGCAGCATCGGCTCGTCAGCCGAAGCTGGCTCGAGATCACCGAGAACTATCGAACTCGCTGGTTGCCAGTGTTTTTCGAGCCAGCGCTGCTCGATATGACGGAGACCGAGGCCGACGTGACCGACACCTCCGTCGACACCGCCACGCAGCACCTCTATCCATCCGGAAAGGCACGGACCTCCGAACCTCCGGGCCGCCTGATCGACAATCCCTCCCGTCGCGATCCCGACGCCGCAATTCTCGCCACCGATTCCGCGCGGATCCGCCGCCGCCTCCTGCTCGACGCCCAATCCACCGTCGCCGCGCCTTTCGTAGCCCTCATGTGGATCTACGTCGCCGCGGGTGGCTTCATCGCCTTTCTCGCCGCCACCTCGGTAGCCGCCGCCACCGCGATCTGGCTCGCCGCCATTCGCGGCTCCGACCCCAGCTGACCTTCCCAGGGCAGCCGACAGTCGGGCCCGCGCCGGGGCCTACGCCGCTTGGGGCCCGACCCAGCGCGGCGCCACTCGCGGCTCCGCCCCAACCGAGCTCCCATCGCCGACGGTAGAGCCCGCGTCGGGAACCACACCGATTGTCAGCCCGACCCGGCTCGCCGCCTGCGCGGTTTTGACCTCAGCGGACGACGTTCCCAAGGCCGCCGACAGGCGGGCCCGCCTCGGAGCCGAACCCGAATATGAGCGTGTATCGCGCACGTCGCGAGACACAGGAGGCCCGTCAGCAAACTGGTCTGACCACTTGACCTCCTGACCTATTTGGCGGAGAGTAGGGGCATGGCGTTGCAACCTGTGGTCAAGCGGTCGGTATCGGGCGATGTATTCGAGCAGATCGCGGCTGATGTGCTCAGTGGGGAGTTGGCGCCCGGCGCGACGCTGCCCAGCGAGCGGCAGTTGGCGGAGGCGTTGGGAGTTTCGCGGCCCGCGGTGCGGGAGGCGCTGCAGCGGTTGGCGGCTGCGGGACTGGTGGCGGTGCGGCAGGGAGATGCGACCACCGTGCTGGACTACCGGCGCGGGGCCGGGCTGGAGGTGCTGCCGCGACTACTGGTTCAGGCCGGTGAGCTGGAACCGAAGGTCGCGCGCAGCATTCTGGAAGCGCGGCTGCACAACGGACCGAAGGTGGCCGAACTCGCGGCGATCCGGCTCGGCGAAACCGAGTCGGCCACCGTGCGCGCCGCCCTGGATCGTACGGTCGAAGCGCTTGCCGCCGAACAGGATCCGATCGCACAGCAGCGGCATGCGATGGAGTTCTGGGATCACGTCGTCGACGCCGCCGACTCCATCGTCTTCCGGCTGATGTTCAACATGTTGCGCGCCGCATATGAACCCGCGCTCGCGGCGCTGGCCCCGATCATGTCCGCCGAGGTGGGCAATGTCGAGGCCTATCGAAACCTGGCCACCGCCATCGAGGCCGGTGCGCCGGAACAGGCCGCAAACACCGCTCGGGCGCTGCTCGAACCGGCGACCACGGCCCTGATCGAAGTATTGGAGGGCACCGAAAACATCGAACGCTGACGGCGAATACGCGATCCGGCATCGGCAATCCCGGATCACCGCGGCGGTTCGGAATATCGCTCGGTCGCCGCCGAATGGACGGCACCGACTGGCTCCATCGAGGAAAGACCATGACGAAACCACAATCATCCAGCAAGGATTCGGCCACGGCGCGTGTGCGTCAGGACGAGCGGCCCCTGCGCCGCGGCCTCACCCTCGCCGCCGCCTTCCGCGAATTCATCCGGCACCCGTCGCCATGGCTGATCGGCACCACCCTGGTGGCGGCGCTGGTCGCCCGAATCATTGTGGGCGACTGGCAATCGACTGATGCGCTGGTGCCCGCGGTCATGCTGGCGGTCTTCCCGGTCTTCGAATGGATCGTGCACGTCACGGTGTTGCATTGGCGGCCGCGGCAACTCGGCTCGATCCCGATCGATAGCGAACTGGCCCGCAAACACCGTGAGCACCATGTGGATCCGCGCAATATCCCGCTGATCTTCATCCCGACCAAGACGCTTTCGGTACTGGTTGTCGTCCTGATCGCGATCGCGACGCTGGCCTTCCCCCGGCTCGGCCTCGGCCTGACCTTCCTCCTGATGATCACCGCCCTCGGCCTCGGCTACGAGTGGACCCACTACCTGATCCACACTGACTACAAGCCGAAAGGCTCGCTCTACCGGGCGGTTTGGCGCAACCATCGCCATCACCACTACAAGAACGAGCACTACTGGTTCACCGTGACGACCTCCGGCACCGCCGACCGTCTGCTCGGCACCTATCCGGACCCGGCAACCACCGAAACCTCCCCAACCGCTCGCCATCTCCACTCCGCCTGACCAGCTCAGGGCGCGTTCGTAGGAGTACTTACCGCTGTCGACTTGCGAATCCATCGCGACTGGTGAGGTGTCTGCCTCACACCACCGGGAGGTCGCCCAAGCGGCAGGTAGCGAGGTCAGGTTGCCGCGAGCAGACGGTGCGCGATGGTGCGAGCACGGTCGGCGGCGGCCGGGGAGTTCTCGCGCACAGCCGTGACTATCGCACCGTCGACGAGCAGCGCGAATTCGATGGCCAACTCCTCGGCGTCGGATCGGCCTGCGGCAGCGAGGATTTCGCCGAGGTAGTCGATGACGCGTCGCTTGTGCCGATCGGCGGCCTGATGGGCGGCCGAGCTCGGATCGGCCACTTCGACCATGGTGTTGATGAAGGCGCAGCCGCGGAAGTCGTTGCGGGCGAAGCGTTCCGAGAGTGCGTCGAAGACCGCGAGCGGGCGGTCCGCCGGGTCGCTCGCCTCCGCTTCGACGGATTCCCGTAACCACGCCAGCCAGCGCCGATCCCGGTCCTCGAGCACCGCGACGACCAGGTCGTCCTTGCTAGCGAAGTGGCGATAGAAAGAGGCGCGGCCGACGCCGGACTCCTGCAGCAGGCGATCGACGCCGACCGCCCTGATGCCCTCGGCATAGAAAAGTTCCTCGGCCGTGGTGAGTAGTCGCTGCTTGGCCTGTGTTGCCATGGCATCACCATACCAGGACGGCACTGATCGGTACCATCTGACTTGACACATTCGGCACCGATCAGTACCGTTTCGATCCGGTACCGATCAGTACCATCACGTTCGAGTTTGGAGTCACGATGCCTCGGCTACCGCTTGTATCGACCGAAATCGCCGACGCCGAGCAGGCCGGCCTGCTCACCGAGGTGCAGCGCCAACTGGGCCGGGTTCCGAATCTCTACGCCGCCATGGCGAACAGCCCCGCGACACTGCGCGGATACCTGAACATGCGCGACGCGCTCACCCGCGGCAAGCTCTCGGCCCGCATCCGCGAACAACTGGCCCTGCTGGTCGCGAGCGAAAACGGTTGCGACTACTGCGTTGCCGCACACAGCATGCGAGCGGGGCGGATGGGTTTCACCGAGGAGGCCATCGCGGCCACCCGTGCGGCGCACGCCGATGATCCGCACGCGGATGCGGTACTGCAGGTCGCGCGCGAGGTGCTGCGATCGCGCGGCCGGGTCGACGATCGCGTCATCGACTCGGCCCGCGAGCGTGGCGTGAGCGATGCCGAGTTGAGCGAGGTGGTCGGTCATATCGCGCTGAACGTCCTGTCGAACTACTTCAATCACGTCGCCCAGCCGGAGCTGGACTTCCCTCCCGCCGAACCCACGAAAGACACCACGATGAACGCGAAATGGCGTAAGGCCGCCAAAGTCGCCTTGGTCGACGGATATTCACTGCTCGACCGGGATGGACAGCCGGTTCGGACGATCGATGACGTCGAGGTGTCGATAGAGGGCGGATTCCTGCACATCAAGATTGCGGAGTCGGCCGAGGTGCAGGTGGTTTCGGCGCCCGCCGTGGCGCTGGTCACTTACCGCCCCGAAGCCTGAGCATCGCAGCCGAGAGCCCGGCCCGGTCCAGTACCGAGCCGGGCTCTCGGCTGCATACCCTCACCCCGTACCACATTGACAATGTACCCTAGGGGGGTATGGTAGAGCCGAGTTCGGCGGGACGGTCCGCCGAATAATCCGAACGGAGCCTCCTGATGAACGCAGCAAGCAAGTTCACCGGCTTCACCCTCGGTCTCGTGGCGGTCTTCGGGATCGCACTGGCCGTCGGTGCCACGCTCGGGCCGGAACCCACCGAGTCCGCGCAGGACGCGAAGGGGCACGAGGCCATGAGCGAGTCCGAGGAGCTGCCCGCGGGACTCATGGCCAGCGAAAACGGCTACACCCTGCGCTTGGACACCCCGCAGACCACCGCGGCGGCGAATTTTCCGCTGCGGTTTCGCATCCTGAACCGCGACGGCTCACCCGTCACCAGCTATGTGCGCAGCCACGACAAGGATCTGCACCTCATCGTGGTCCGCCGCGATATGGCCGCCTTCCAGCACGTGCATCCGGTACTCGACCAGGCCGGAGCCTGGAGCGTCCCGCTGGATCTCACCCGCGCCGGTGACTACCGGGTCTTCGCCGACTTCACACCCGATGGCGGTAAGAATCTGACGCTCGGCGCCGATCTTCGGGTCGCGGGCAACTACGACACGCAGGCACTGCCCGCGCCATCGACCACCGCGCAGGTCGGCGAGTACACCGTCGCGCTGAACGGCACGGTCACGCCGGGCCAGGCCTCGAAGGTCGTGCTCTCGGTCAGCCGCAATGGCAAACCGGTCACCGATCTGCAGCCCTACCTGGGGGCCTATGGTCACCTCGTGGCATTGCGCGCCGCCGACCTCGCCTACCTGCACGTCCATCCGGAGGGCAGCCCCGGCGACGGTGTGACCCCGGCCGGACCAGGCATTACCTTCTACGTCGATGCGCCGAGCACGGGCGACTACCGACTCTTCCTGGATTTCCAGCACCAAGGCGTGGTTCGCACCGCCGAATTCACCCTCTCGGTTGCCGGTTCCGCGCCCATCCCGGCAGCCGAACCTGCCGGACACGGCCACTGATCACTACCCTGAGTCGCACAGAACGGAGCACACGATGACCACCGCGACACAACCATCCGCCGGACAGGTCGAATTGGTGATCGGTGGCATGACCTGCGCGTCCTGCGCCAATCGCATCGAAAAGAAGCTGAACAGGCTCGACGGCGTCACCGCGACGGTCAACTATGCGACGGAGAAGGCGCGGGTCGACTTCAGCGGTGATATCTCACCGGAGCAGTTGATCGCCACCGTGGAACAGGCCGGTTATACCGCCGCGCTGCCGATCGAGGAGCCCGTGGAAACGGCCGCGGAAGAGGATCCGACGGCGGCGCTGCGGACCCGGCTGCTGGTTTCGCTGGTGCTGACGGTTCCGGTCATCGCACTGGCGATGGTGCCCACGCTGCAGTTCGACAGCTGGCAGTGGCTTTCGCTGACGCTGGCCGCGCCGGTCGTGGTGTGGGGCGCACTGCCCTTCCACCGCGCCGCCTGGGCCAACCTGCGGCACGGCACCGCCACCATGGACACCCTGGTGTCGATGGGCACGCTCGCGGCGTTCGGCTGGTCGCTGTATGCGCTGTTCTGGGGAACGGCCGGGATGCCCGGCATGAAGCATCCGTTCGAGTTGACCATTTCGCGGATGGACGGCACCGGCAGTATCTACCTCGAGGCCGCGGCGGGCGTCACCACCTTCATCCTCGCCGGACGCTACTTCGAGGCGCGCTCCAAGCGGCGGGCCGGGGCGGCGCTGCGGGCGCTGCTGGAGCTGGGCGCGAAGGAAGTTTCGGTGCTGCGCGGCGGCGTTGAACAGCGAATTCCGGTCGATCAGTTGAGCGTTGGCGACACCTTCGTGGTGCGGCCCGGTGAGAAGATCGCCACCGACGGCGTGGTCGTCGAGGGTTCCTCGGCGGTCGACGCCTCGATGCTCACCGGTGAATCGGTGCCGGTGGAGGTCGGTCCCGAGGATGCGGTGGTCGGCGCTACGGTCAATGTCGGCGGGCGGATCGTGGTGCGCGCCAATCGCATCGGCGCCGACACCCAGCTGGCTCAGATGGCGAAACTGGTCGAGGACGCGCAAACCGGTAAAGCGCAGGCGCAGCGGTTGGCGGACCGGATCTCCGGGATCTTCGTGCCGATCGTGATCGCGCTGTCGGTCGCGACGCTCGGATTCTGGTTGGGCACCGGCGGTTCGGTCGCCGCGGCCTTCACTGCCGCGGTCGCGGTCCTGATCATCGCCTGCCCCTGCGCCCTCGGGCTGGCCACGCCGACGGCGCTGCTGGTCGGCACCGGTCGCGGTGCGCAGCTCGGCATTCTGATCAAGGGTCCGGAGGTGCTGGAGTCGACCCGTCGGGTGGATACCGTGGTGCTCGACAAGACCGGCACCGTCACCACCGGCAAGATGGCCCTGCTGGATGTCATTGCCGCCGCAGGTGAGGACACCGCCGAAGTGCTGGCGCTGGCCGGGGCGCTGGAGGATTCGTCGGAGCACCCGATCGCCCAGGCGATCGCCAAGGATGCCCGGGATAAGGTCGGTACACTGCGGCAGGTCGAGGATTTCGCGAATATCGAGGGCCTCGGCGTGCAAGGTGTGGTGGACGGCCATGCGGTGATCGTCGGGCGCGCAAGGCTGCTCGCGGACTGGTCGCAACACCTGGACGCCGACCTCGAGCAGGCCATGCACACTGCCGAAACCGATGGCAGGACCGCCGTCGCCGTGGGTTGGGACGGTAAGGCACGCGGCCTACTCGTTGTCGCCGATGCGGTGAAACCCACTTCTGCCGAAGCGATCTCGCAGCTGAAGGCACTCGGTCTCACCCCGATCATGCTGACCGGCGATAACACCGCCGCAGCGAAAGCCATTGCGGCACAGGTCGGTATCGATGAGGTGATCGCGGAGGTGCTGCCCGCCGACAAGGTCGACACCGTCAAGCGGCTGCAGGCCGAGGGCAAGGTGGTGGCGATGGTCGGCGACGGCGTCAACGATGCCGCGGCCCTGGCCCAGGCCGACCTCGGCCTGGCGATGGGCACCGGAACCGATGTCGCCATCGAGGCCAGCGACCTGACCCTGGTCCGTGGTGACCTGCGCGCGGCCGCCGATGCGATCCGACTGTCCCGCAGGACCCTCGGCACTATCAAGGGCAATCTGTTCTGGGCCTTCGCCTACAACGTCGCGGCGATTCCGCTGGCCATGGCCGGACTGCTGAACCCGATGCTCGCGGGCGCCGCGATGGCGTTCTCCTCGGTCTTCGTGGTCAGCAACAGTCTGCGCCTGCGCGGCTTCCGCTCCACCGCTCAATAGGAATCGGGCGGGACGGCGTCCATGCCGTCCCGCCCGATCCCATGGCTCACTGCAGAATGCCGCTATTTCCCAGACCCATCGCGGCACTTCCGGTGGCCCATGCGGCAGCGGCACTTCCGGTCATCCCCAAGAGGGAAAGCAGAATCATCGGTTCGACCTTTCGTAGAGCAACGATCAGCAATCGAAAATTACTGCGGCCCAATGGCGTCCACAATCAGCTGCGCGATACTCTCGGCAACCTCTCGCGACATTGCCAGTCAATTCCCAGCAAGAAATTTCGTGTTCTACCGTCGGTCACGTTGCGGAAATAGCGCTGCTCCGGCACCGGCGAGCTGATCCCATGCGTGCTCGCGACCGGTCACGATCAGGAGCAGGGCGGCGACCGGGCCGGTGATGGTGGATCCATCGCCTGCGGACCAGTCGGTGTCGGTTGCGGCGAGGCGGTAGCCGGTGAATTTCTTGCGGGCGTGGAATGGGGCGCCCATTGTCCAGATTCGGTGGATGGCCGCTCGTGCGGCGGCGACCGGCATATCGCGGGTGATGCCGAGTGGGACCGCGATGTCTTGGCCGTGCACCAGTAGGTCCATCAGGCGATCGGCCGGTGTGGTGCCGACCGCCGTGACCCGCGCGTCGATGCTGTCGCGCAACTCGCCGAGCAGCTGCTGAGTCGGGATGTGGTCCGCGTGACGAATGGCGGTATCGCGGATCGCCCGGTCCAGGCTGCCGCGGGCACGGATCACATTGATCAGGATCCAACCGATGGAGGCGCGGGCCGACAGCACGACGTGCGCGACGACGTCGCGGACTCGCCAGCCATCGCACAGTGCAGGATGGTCCCAGTCGGCTTCCGACAGCGGCTCCAATAGCTCGACGAGACTGGTTCGCTCGGTGGCGACTGCCCGCCAGATCTGGTCGGTGCTCATCTTCGTGTCCTCGGCCATCCGCGTATCTCCTTGTCCCGGTGGGTGTTCCAGTAGGGTAGGAACTCCACCGAGGTGGAGGTTCCAGCGAATGTGACTGAGAACACACACCGCGACGGCCTCGTGAGTATCGGGGAGTTGTCGCGAGTCACCGGGGTACCGGTCCGCACGCTCCGCTTCTACTGCGACAACGGAGTGCTGGAGTCGCGGCGCAGCGTGGGCGGGCACCGGTTGTTCGATCCGGCGACCACGGTCGATCAGGTGTTACTGGTGCGTCGTCTCCGAACGCTGGGCCTGAGCCTGTCGGCAATCATCGAGGTTCTCACCGGCACCCTGTCGATCGCCGATGCGATCGCCGCGGAACGCGCCGCACTCGACACCGAACTCGGCGTGCTGTCCTGGCGGCGCGCATCGCTACGCGCCGTCGAGGATGCGCCACCCACCGAACGCGCCCGACGGTTGGAACTGCTTGCGTCCGTGCAAGATCGGGACCGTGCACACGACAATCTGGTGACGTTCTGGCGGACATTGCTCGCCCCGATCCCACCGGCGCTGTTCGAGGGATTCATCGCGATGAACATCCCGCATCTACCCGCCGATCCAACCCCTCAGCACATCGTCGCCTTCGCCGAACTCACCACCCACATCACCGATCCCGCATGCACCGCCGCAATGTCACGACAGCTCTGGCGGACGAACCCGACCCGAATCCACGACAGACTCGCGCTGGTCACCGGGGTAGCCGAAGCATGCGCGGCCGTGGACTCGCTCGGCACACGACCACACCCGGGCCCGGAACTCGACCGGTTCATCGACGCGCACGCCACTGCCCGACGCGGCCGCGACAGTCCACGTCTGCGACACCAACTCCTCGACAACGCACCCGACAACGACCCGCTCATCCATCGCTACTGGAAACTCACCGCCGAGATCACCGGAACCACCACCGCCGGAGCTGCTCTCTACTGGCTGTACAAAGCACTTGCGCAGTGGGCCGACACGGCCGATGACCTCCGCGCGTGACCAGCGGTAACTGTTCGACCCGACCGGAATGCGGAGATCGCGCCCGGCAGTTGCTCGGGCGATGGACGGCGGTCAGTTCGGCAAGCACTCCAACAGGCGGTTGGTACTGGGTTCTGCCTCTGAATCGTCGCTCAGCCCTCAACTGATTGCACAACGGGATCAGTTCAGGTAAATTCTCAACCGATTGCAAATTGCAACCAGAAGGGATTTCGATGACACAGCTGGTTCGAGTTCAGAACTTCACCGTCTCCAGCGATGGCTACGGCGCTGGCGAGGGACAAACCCGCGAGCACCCATTCGGCCACGCCGATCCGAGTGCGCTCATGTTCTGGGCAGGCGCCACCGCCCACTGGCCCAACCGAACCGACCCCGGCGGCACCTACGGCCTCGACGACTACTGCACCCGCGACTTCACCAACAACATCGGCGCCGAGATCATGGGGCGCAACAAATTCGGTCCGCAACGGGGTCCATGGGAGAACTACGACTGGCAAGGCTGGTGGGGTGACGAACCCCCGTTCCACACACCGGTTTTCGTCCTCACTCACCATGTGCGCCCCTCGATCACCCTGGGGGAAACCACATTCCACTTCCTCGACGCGTCTCCGAAAGACGCACTGGTGCGGGCATTCGACGCCGCCGAGGGCAAGGATGTGCGAATCGGCGGCGGTGTCGCCACAGTCCGCGAGTTCCTCGACGCCGACCTGATCGACAACATGCACATCGTCGTCGCACCAGTCGAAATCGGTCGCGGCGAAAGGCTGTGGACCAACCCCGACGAACTCATCGACCGTTTCCATCTGGAGCAGATCCCGAGCCCGAGTGGTGTAGTACATCACTTCTTCTGGCGCAGGTGATGCAACTCTCGGCCGCACCGCTCAGCAACCCCCAGGACTGGGGGCTTCCGGCCGCATCCGGCTTCCGATTCGATCTACGGTAGTAACGACTGCCCATTTGGTGGACTTCCTAAACGGGCTCGAGTGTTGCGCGGATGCGATTTTCAGGAGAGACGCGGTATGCGATTCAGAGTTCTCGTTGCGGCGGCCGCCGCTGTGACGGTCGTCGGCACGGGAGTGAGCCTGGGGGCGCCTGCGGCCTCGGCCGCACCGATCAACAGCTCGGCCAAGGCACCGGACGGTTCCTACATCGAGAAAGTAGAGACCCTCGGCGACCGCAAGCTGCAGCTCGAGGTCCACTCCACGGCCATGGATCGAACGTTCCCGGTCGTGGTGGATCTGCCCGCGGACAACTCGGTCCCGCGCCCGACGCTGTATCTGGTCAACGGCGGCGGCGGTGGCGTCGACGGTAACGCCTCATGGGACCAGAAGACCGACGCCAAGCAATTCCTCGGCGACAAGAACATCAATGTCGTCGAGCTGATCGGCGGCCGGTGGAGCTACTTCGCGGACTGGCGCGCGGCCGATCCGGTGCTCGGCGTGAACAAATGGCAGACCTTCTACACCGAGGAGCTGCCTCCGATCATCGATGCGGCGCTCGGCACCAATGGCAAGAACTCGATCGCGGGCTACTCGATGGCGGGGACATCGGTGCTGATGCTGGCGATCACCAAGCCTGGCCTGTTCCAGAATGTCGGCGCCTACAGCGGCTGTGCGCAGACCAGCGATCCGGTCGGCCAGAAGTTCGTGCAGACCACGGTCGAAACGTGGGGCGGCGGTAACCCGGACAATATGTGGGGCCCCGCCGACAATCCGCTCTGGCAAGCGAACGATCCGGTCCTGCACGCGGACAAGCTGCGCGGAACGAACCTCTGGGTTGCGGCGGGCGGCGGTCTGCCCGGCGCGCACGACGCTCCCGGCGACCCGTTCATTATGGGCGACGACAAGTACAACCCGATCAGCGTGGCCAACCACGTCGTCGTCGGCGGCATCATCGAGGCGGCGATGAGCGCCTGCTCGCACAACCTCCAGAATCGGTTGAGCCAGTTGGGGATTCCGGCGACCTTCGACCTGCCCCCCACCGGCACCCACACCTGGGGCTATTGGCAGGACGACCTGAAGCAATCCTGGCCGGTACTGTCCAAAGATCTCTACTGACCTGGATCACGCCGGGTAGGTGTGGATTTCGGTGGCCTTGACCGCGGCCCACAGGGGCGCTCCGATCTGAAGACGCAAATCGGCGACGGTCGCGGGGGTGACATCGGCGAGCACGGATGGGCTGCCATCGAGGCGGATCCGGGTGGTGTTGGCGTGCTGTTCGAGCCCGACCACGGTGACCGGCCAGGTGTTTCGCGGGCTGCCCGTTGGTTGTTCGAGGTGCAGGCTCACCGCGCTCGGCGGGAACGCGACATGTACAGCGCCCTGGGCAGGCTCGGCGACAGTGAGTGCGCCGCCGTCGTGGAGATCGATGGCATTGCCGTGGGCTGTGCCGCGATAAAGGTTGAGGCCCACCAGGTTTGCGACATAGTCCGAGCGTGGTCTGCGGGCGACCTCGCTGGGCGGGCCTTCCTGGATGATGCTGCCGTTTTCGACGATGACGAGGCGGTCGGCCAGCACCATGGCATCGAGCGGGTCATGGGTGACCAGCACGGTGTGTCCGGTGTAGTCGGCGAGATGGTGGGCGAGGTCGGAGCGAACCTGCAAACGGGTGCTGGCGTCGAGTGCCGCCAACGGTTCGTCCAGCAGCAGCAGTCGCGGATCGGTGGCCAGCGCGCGGGCCAGCGCGACACGTTGAGCTTGACCGCCCGACAGCGCACGCGGTTTGGCGTGCAGGTGCTCGGCTAGGCCGACTCGCTCGAGCCAGTATTTCGCGCGGTCGCGAGCGGCCCGGCGGTGGTGCCCGCGGGCGCGCAGTCCGAAGGCGACGTTGTCCTGGGCGGACATGTGCGCGAACAGCAGGTAGTCCTGGAATACGACGCCGATCGCGCGACGCTCGGCCGGGGTGAACAGCTTCGGCGGTGCGTCCCATGTGTTTTCGTCGAGACGAATGCTTCCGCCGGTGAGTGGGGTGAGTCCGGCCAGCGCCCGCAGCGCGGTGGTTTTGCCCGCACCGTTGGGGCCCAGCAGTGCGACGACTTCACCCGGTGCCACACTGACGGCGATATCGAGTTCGAATTTGTCTCGGGTGATACGTATTTCGGCATCGAGTGTCACAGCGCTCCTCGCGTCCACCGGTCCCGCAGCGCGGCCAGTACGACCACCGACACGGTGAGCAGCACCAAGCTGAGCACGATCGCGTCCTCGGGATCGGTTTCCAATGCGAGGTAGACCGCCAGCGGCATGGTCGTCGTCTTGCCAGGGAAGTTGCCCGCGAAGGTGATCGTGGCGCCGAACTCACCGAGCGCACGGGCCCAGCACAGCACCGCACCCGCGATCACACCAGGCATCACCGAGGGCAAGGTGACCCGCCGGAAAGTCAGCCAGCGCGACGCACCCAGGGTGGCGGCGGCCTCTTCGTAGCGAGGGTCGGCTCCCCGCAAAGCACCCTCGACGGAAATCACCAGAAACGGCATCGCCACGAACGCCTCGGCTACGACGACCCCGGCGGTGGTGAAAGGCAGTGAGACACCGAACCATTCATACAAATGACGGCCGATGACCCCACGCCTGCCCAATACCAGCAGCAATGCGACACCGCCGACCACCGGCGGCAGCACGAGCGGGACCGTCACCAGCGCCCGTACGAACCCCAGTCCGGGGATTTCACCGCGAGCGAGCAGCCACGCCAAGGGAATCCCGAAAACAAGGCAGACGAGAGTCGCCGAGCTCGCGCACACCAGCGAAAGGCGCAGCGCCTGGCCGACTTCGGCGCTGAACAGCCGGTCGGGCAGACCGCGCCACGGCGCGCGCAGCAGCAGCCCGGCCAGCGGCAACAACAGAAACGCCAAACCGCAGACGGCGGGCAGCACGAGAACGAGCGGTCGCCGCCCGCGCGCTGCCCGCCGTCGCGCCGACGTTCGGATCACGGGTTGTCGAATCCCGCCTTGGTGAACACCGTGCGCGCTTGGTCGGACCGGACGAAATCGACGAACGCCGCGGCGGCCGCGGAGTTGGGGGCCTTGGCCAGCGGCGCTACCGGATAGTCGTTGATCGCCTTGTCCGCCTCGGGGAAGTCGATGCCCTCCACTTTGTCACCGGCGGCCTTGATATCGGTGCGGTAGACGAGCGCCGCATCCACCTCACCGAGGGTGACCTTCGTCAGTACTGCTTTGACGTCGGCCTCACGGGTGTCGGGCTGCGGGTTGACACCGGCGACCTCGAACACACTCTTCGCGGCGGCACCACAGGGCACCTGCTCAGCACACAGCGCGATCTTGGGCTCGGTCTTACCGAAGTCGGCGAGACCGGTGATGTGTCCGGGATTGCCCTTGGGGACCGCGATTTCCAGGCGGTTGCGCACGAACGTCACCGGCGTGGCCTTGATATCGCCCGCGTCGACCACCTGCTGCATATTCTTCGGCGCCGCCGAAGCGAACACATCGACCGGGGCGCCCTGCTTGATCTGCTCGGCAAGCGCCGAACTCGCACCGAAGCTGTAGACAACCTTGACCCCGGGGTGGGCAGCCTCGAACTGCTTGCCCAACTCGGTGAACGTCTCGGTCAACGATGCGGCCGCGAATACCGTGACCGTTCCGGAGATCTTGTCGGTGGGCGCCGGATCGGACGACTTGTCCGATCCACAACCGACCAACGTCAATGCGACAGCTCCGGTCAGAGCAACCGCGCTCAGCGAACGAATCATCCTCATCAACTTTCCGGGATTTCTACAACAACATGGGTGGACTTGACCGATGCGACCGCGACGCTGCCGACCTCCAGGCCGAGTTCGTCGACCGAATCGCGACTCAGCAGCGACACCAATCTGAACGGCCCGGCCTGCATCTCGACCTGAGCCATCACCGTGTCCTTCACGATGCGTGTCACGATCCCGCGCATCCGATTCCGCGCCGAGACCGCGACCGTGGCACCCGGCTCCGGGGCCTCCGCGTTGGCCCGCAGAAATTCCGCCAACTCGCGGCCGCTCACACCCTTGCGCCCGTTGTCCAGCTGGATCGCGTTGAGTCGGCCCTGATCGATATACCGCCGCACGGTGTCATCGCTGACACCCATCAACGCAGCAACCTCACTGATCCGCAGATTCGACACGATTGGCAGCATATTGCCGTATCCACGGAATGCATAGCCGAATGCACACGCGCCAGCGGATCATTATCCAGGCCTTCACGGGGCGCTCAGGCCGTGAGAGTTATCCGAAACACGACGTCG
Source organism: Nocardia sp. NPDC102475 (assembly GCF_055584605.1). NCBI lineage: Bacteria > Bacillati > Actinomycetota > Actinomycetes > Mycobacteriales > Nocardiaceae > Nocardia > Nocardia sp. NPDC102475. Next base: position 135,233 of record NZ_JBVJLS010000023.1, read on the forward strand.
GCAAGCGATCCGACTCCGAGGTTCCGGTCGGTTTGCGGCTAGCCGACCGGCACGGTTACGCCGGAGGACGACGGGGCGCCGTGCAGGACCAGCTGGCTCGGTGTGTCGTTCTTCTTGTCGTTTTTCTTGCCGTTCTTGTCCTTGCCGGGGAGGTCGAAGGCCAGCCGGATCGTGCGGGTACTGCCGGGATCGATCTGGTCGACGCCAGGGCCGGACGCGTTGAGCTCGGCTGTCGCGGACGCGTCGGGGGCGAGGGAGCGGCCGGCGGCGGTGCTCAGGCGCTGATCGGCGATGCGGAAGACTTGGCCATGTTGGGAGACGTTGGTGACCGACAGCGTCACGATGGTGTAGGAACCACCCGGGGTCGCCGAACCGGTGCGGCTCACGTTGGACGCAACCCCGGTAACGGTGAAAGCAAAGTTCCCGTCACGCACCGCACCTGCTGGAACCGGGGATCGTCCACCGGTTGAGGGCGGCAGCGAACTGGTCGAGGCAGCAGCGGGCGTCGTCGTGCCTGGAGCGGAGTCAGACCCGAGGTCACTGCTCAGCAGCAGCCACAGTGCCGCTGCAGCGACAAGCGCTAGACCGGCGACGATCGGTAACCATCTGCGCACCAACAGCTTTCGAGGCGCTGGTGAGAATGTCGGGGGCTCGGGCGATTGCGGCGCTGACAGGGGCGCGGCCAAGGTCGGGGGCGGGCCGACGGCGGTCATAACACGGGTGGGCGGGTGACTGCCCGATCTCGCTGAGGCCGGTTGCGCCGACACGGGCCCGCCCAAAGCCGCATTTGCGGCGGCGGCGAACTCCCCCGCACTGGCATAGCGTTCCACCGGTTTCTTGGCCATCCCGCGGGCGATAACAGCGTCCAGCTGCGGCGGGACACCTCCGGCCGCCCGCGACGCACGCGGTGGTTCGGACATCAAATGCGCATGCATCTGCTGTGCCGGATCGCCGTCGCCATACGGCAGCCTCCCGGTGAGGGTTTCATACAGCACGCAGGCCAGCGAATAGACATCCGAGCGGACATCGGCCGTGCCGGTGAATCGCTCCGGCGCCATATAACCCAACGTGCCCACCACCAGGCCGGTGGCCGTGAGGGCGCTGCCGTCCGCGGCGCGGGCGATACCGAAATCGATCAGGTATACGAAACCGCTGGTGCCCTCGAGGATATTGCCCGGCTTCACATCCCGATGAACAAGCCCCGCCGCATGAGCGGCATCCAGCCCCTCCGCCGCCTGGGCGATGACCTCGACCGCCCGAGCAGGCACCAGCGCACCCGACCGCAGCCGCGTGGCCAGATCGATGCCCGCGATGTAGTCCATCTCCAAAAACAGATGACCATCGACCTCACCGAAAGTGTGAATCGGCACGATGTGGGGATTGCGCACCTGGGCGCCCAGCCGCGCCTCCCTCTCGAAACGACGCCGATAGCCCGGATCGGCGGAATACGCCGCAGACAACACCTTCAACGCAACGGTGCGACCGGTGCGGTCGCGCGCCAACCACACCTCACCCATACCGCCACGACCCACCAAGCGTTCGAGGTGGTAATTCCCGAACGAGCCGCCAGCGCTCTGCACCGACACACCCTGACCGTATCTCTGCCGATCGTCACCCCCGCGACCGGGAGCGCGGACAACGTGACCTTCGGGACTGGTCCCAGACGTTGGTTCGAGGTCGAAGCGGCCGAAGCGGAATCTCTATCGTGTCCAGAAGTGTTCAGGTCGGCGGCCTGGCCGGAATCCGAAGTGCTCGACCATAGCCATCGCCTCAGGGAAATTGTCGGCGAGCGCTTCTGGGAGGTGGGCGTCGCTGCCGAATGTGACTGCGCGCCCGCCTTCTTCACACCACCATTGCGGGATCCAGGGCCAAAGTCTGCGGGTGTTCATCTCCAAGGCTCTCCCACTGTCGGCGATGGCCCGCATCGCCACTCGAAACCCATCCTCGAATCGGCGTGGGTCGAACGGGCCGACCTCCGCACTCGGCCAAGCGCGCACCGCGTAGTCGATGTGGCTGAACACCGCGAACGCATCGGATCCTGCGACCATGCGGGAGATCTCGTCGAGGTAGGCGCGCATCACCTCGTCCGGGGGGAATAGCCGAAACAGGGTGTTGGGTTCGCTGCGGTCCCCGCCGATCGGGAGCGTGTGCAGGGAACCATTCACGCGGTCGAGCACGGTCAAGTCGAAATTTGTCGCTTGATCGTCGTACAGATGAGGTTGTCCGAACTCCACACCGGTGAGAATGTGCAATTCGGGGAACAGGTGTCGGCAGCGCTCGACGCAGTCGAGATAGCCGGCAATGTCCAGGGCCGGAGGGCGCAAATAGCCATCGTCCTCGAGCAGGTGTCGTTGGTGTGGCATGAGGTCCTCGGCGTCGGTGCGCCACGCGACATCAAGGTCGAGATGTTCGGTGAAGATCACCGCGGGCAGACCGATCGCGACGGCGCGTGCACAGGTTCGCTCCCATTCGTCCCGCAGCGTCCGACGCGGGACCGCCTGTGTCCCAAGACCATTCGCTGTGAATATGACTGTCGGCCGGAAGGAGCATGGATACAGGCTCGCACTCTCGTCACACTTCTCCCTCTACCCGTGGGCGACGGCCACTCAAATGCTGTCGACGAGCCGGGCCGCCAAGAGACCCGGGGAACACCCGCCCATTGACACACGGCGTACGCGGCCAGCCGGAAAACTCAGCCGTGCACCGTATTCCGGCCACAAAAGGTTTGGAGGCTGGTCGGCCAGGCGGCTCTGTCCGTGAGCGATTACGGCAGTTATTCGCGAATCCGCGTGGCGTGTCCCACGTGCATGCACCGACGATATTCGCGAATGGACGACAACAGGGTCAGATCAGCGTTTCGCGCTCGGCGGAGCTTCTACCTCTCTCGAACATCCGATAATGCCGGATGCGCGAATGCCCATTCATGCATCGGCGCTATTCGCGCGAGCGTACCGGTACTGCCCTGATCCGACAGAACCGCGCTGTCCGGTCAGGTCTCTGGTCATTACTTTGTTATGCCGGTACTGTGCGAGTTCGCATGTAGCGCAGAATCTTCGGGCGCGATGCGCAATAGTGGCCGCTCGATTGCTGTCTATTCATCAGAGCAGCAAGAGGCAGTCTCCCCCTGATGAAGTAGTGGAACTCGGTTGTTCCGAGGGCCCGAAAGGTTAGGAAAACAATGTTCCGTAATGCCCTGATCAAGACGAGTCGCGTCCTTGCGGTGAGTGCCCTGCCGTTGGCTGCGGCCGTCGTATTCGCGGGCGCGTCGTCCGCCGACGCGGGTCAGGCTGCTGCTGCGGCTGCTCCGGTTGTTGCCCAGCCGATCGCCGGGCTCCCGCTGGAGGATGTCACCACCAACCCCGACGCCCAGTACCCCGATCCGGTGCTGAACGGCGCGGCTGCGGGCGCTGCGATCGGCTCCGCCACCGGTTCCTTCATCGATCCCGTGCCCACCGTGATCGGCGCCCTGATCGGCGGGATCATCGGCTCGGTCAACCCCGGCGTCATCCCGCAGGTGCTGCCCTGACCCATAGGGCCACAACCCTTTTCGTCGAGTCCGAGCAGCTCGAGCTGCTCGGACTCGACTCCTTCACCGACCCACAGTCAGTCCTGCTGAACCGAGTACGCGGCCACCGCACCGATCGCGCTGCGCAACGGATTCGCAGCACCGAGACAAACCAGCCTGTTTGTAGTGATCTCGGCACCGCGTTCGGGACGTGCGCTGTCCGGCTGCGTCACGGCAGGCCCTTCCGGAAGATCTGCCTGGGCTGATGAAGTGAGATCACCTGGCCTGCAAGGTCATCCGACGATCCATAACTCAACATGCGCTACTTTGCCGAATATCGTGCGCGCGTCATCGGCCGCTGATGTCGTACGGCCCAGTTCGGATTCGATCTGTGCGGGGTGTTCGCGTCGGGGTAAATAGCATCGGAGTGGCCGGCGGCAGCACCCAGCAACGGCCATTGGCGAGCTCCGCTCTCTTGGTGGCGTGGCGCGATAGCGTCGTCGTGCCCGATTTCGGCGGTTTCCTGGCCATTATGTGGACGCATTTACTCCGCGGTCCAGTCCGCGCACAGGCATCGAATGTGACGAAGTCCAGCGTGGAATGTGATTCAGGTCATTGCCCGAGAAGGCGTGGTTGGGCATCGTCGTCAAATCGTTTTCGGAAAGAATCCGGTTGGAGATGCCACATGGCCGACCACAATTTTGCTTACGACCTCACGCTGGACGAGGCACGACGGCGCAGCGCCGTCGTAGCCGCGCTCGGTGACGACTGGGATCCGGTCGCGGTGCTCGCCGAGGAAGAACTGGCATACGACATGCTGTACTCGAATCTCGACGATGAGCAGCAGCGGATCTACGAGGAACTCGTCCAGGCTGGGATCCTCCCGGAACGGGCGACGCGCCAGATTGCCGACTGATCGCACGGCGCTCAGTGGCAGATCTTGTCCGCGACATCGGCAGGAACGCCGATCTCGGTGCAGTGCAGCGCACTGCCGAGGTCCTCAGGCTTCCAGCCTCCGTCGGCCGCCACGTAGTGGAACAGGACTTGGGCTCGGTTGACAGTATTGTTGTGGGTTCCCGTATGGGCCATCGCCCACTCACCCGCACAGTCGATTCGATCCTCGAGTTCGATCGGCGTCGCCAACCGCGACTCGATATCGGTGCCTCGCAACGCTTCGAGCAAAACGGCCTTGGTAACCGGGCACACCGGCGGCAAGCTCGCTGAACTCGGATCGATCACCTCCGTAGGGAAGTCACGGTCCGGAGTCACCGTGCGATCGTCGGCGCCCAAGGTGAGTGTGACAATGACCGGCCCACCCGAGGGACAGCAGCTGGCGTCATTACCCGCCAGCCAACGGTACTGGACCCGGACACTGCGATCGGACGAGCCGACCACCTGTGTATAAGAAGTCGACTTCTTGGTCGCGGTGCCCAGATAGCCTGCGTGGTTGAACAGCATCACGTGCCAGGGTGAGCTAGCGGTGCCGTGCGGAGTCCCAGCGAGCACCCAAAGTATGGCGGGACAAGCGCCGACGGAGGCGTCGGTGCCACTGTCCGCGTAGAACCCGTCGCCGCCGACGCCAGGACCGAGTGTGCCGAGCGCGGCTGTGACCACCGCCGACTTCAAATCGACGCATCTGCCGTTTCCGGCAGTGGCAGGAGCATTGTCACCAGCAGGCTGCGTGGCACCCGGGGACTGCTGAGTGACGGGAGGCTGAGCGGATCCCGTCACGGCAACGGTAGCGGAATTCGGTACCGACGACCCGCCGGAATGCTGCGTCGTCACGCCGTCCTGACATGCCGTTGCCAGCGTCACCGCCGCGGCCGCCACGATGATGCCGATGATCCTTTTCATCGAGTGTCCTTCCCCTCTGTACTACCGAACACTTCGCGTCCTGAATGAAAATCGTTGCGCCCCAGCTTTCATGGGCACCCCAGCAGCCGAGCCGAGGTACCCAGGCGATGGCGTGGTCGCGGCACAGCTCCAGCGCCGGTTCGGCGGCCCGGTCCAGCGGGTTGTGCCATGTACTCGCGGCATCAGTGTCAAACCTCGAGCACTGCCAGCAGAGTGCATGCTCCGACGAATCCTGCTGCGCCCTGCCCGAGAGCCTTTCGAACACAGGCCATGCGGAGCCTCGAGGCACGCGAGTTCGAAGCCTTCGATCTCGGTGGCGTCGGTACGACTTGCTCGAGGCGCGCAAATCCGTTGTCATGCCGGTGCGCTGGGCGCAGTGATTCGCTCTCGCTCATTCCCGACTGGAGGACATATGCCCGAGCGGGACCGCCGAGCGTCAGTCCGTGGTCACCTTGATGATCGTTCTGCCGCGGGTGCGTCCGTCGGGGCTGAAGGCCGCGGGCGCGTCGGCCAGCGGACGCACGGCGTTGACGAGGGGGATGAGCCGGCGATCGCGGAGGCGGGAGGCCAGTTGGGCCAGTTGCTCGCGGTTGGGTTCGACGACGAAGAAGATGGCTCGGCCGTCGTGGGGGTGGATGGTGGGTGGATCGGCGATGGTGACGAGGGTGCCGCCGGGGCGTAGTAGCGCGGTGGAGCGGTCGCGGATGTCGCCGCCGATCACGTCGAGTACTACGTCGACCTCGCCGACGTCCTCCAGGCGTTCGCCGTCCAGGTCGACGAACTTGTGGACGCCGAGATCGCGGGCCGCGTCCCGGTCCGAGGCTCGGCCGGTGCCGATGATGTGGGCGCCTGCCTCGTGGGCCAGTTGTGCGGCGACAGAGCCGACGGCACCACCGACTCCGTGAATGAGGACGGTTTGGCCAGTTTTCAGGTGAGCGTGGTCGAACAGGGCCTGCCAAGCTGTCAGACCGGAGATCGGTAGAGCGGCTGCGGCGACGTGGTCGACGTCGGCGGGGAGCGAGGCCAGGTTGCGAGCTTCCACAGCGGTGTACTCCGCGAGCGAACCGTTGCGGGCCCAGTCGGTCAGTCCGAAGACGTGCTGCCCCACCGTGACACCAGTGGTGCCGTAGCCGAGCTCGACGACGACACCTGATAGTTCGTGGCCGGGCACGCTTGGGGTGCGGTCGCGGCCGGCGCGGTCGGTCCACGTCCCTGGCCAGTCCAGCTCGCCGCGGGTGAAGCCGGCGGCGTGGACTTGCACGATGACGTCGTTCTCAGCGGCGTGGGGGTGGGGCAGATCGGTCAGGGTCAATCCGCCGATGCCAGCTTCGCGGTCCCGGACTGTGACGGCTCGCATGAAGGTCCTTCCGGTAGTCGTTGTACTGGTACGGGCCCTTCCACGCCGTACTGTCGAAGTATGGTCGTTTTGGACGAGCTCGTGATTCCTGACACGGCCGCCGCATCGGCTGCCTTGGAAGTAGCCTCCGCTTACCATTCCGTCGCCTTGCTGAACCACTCGCGCCGCGTCTACGTCTGGGCGGCTGCCTACGGCAGGCAGCAGGGCATCCGGTACGACGCTGAACTGCTGTTCGCGGCCGCGATGTTCCACGACATCAGCCTGGTGCCGGAGTTCGACAACCACACCCTCTCCTTCGAGGAGGCCGGCGGCCATGTCGCCCGGGTGTTCGCCGCCGGCGCCGGTTGGCCGAGCGAGCGCCGCGAACGCATCGGTGAAGTCATCGTCAGGCATATGTGGCCTGACGTGGACTTGGCCGATGATCCTGAAGGTCACTTGCTGTGGCGGGCGGCGGCGTTGGATATCGCGGGCAAGAACATCGACGACTTCAGCCCCGCCTTCCGTGCCGAAGTACTCCAGCAGTACCCCCGGCTCGGGCTCGCCGACGAGTTCCTCGCCTGCTTCCAGGCTCAGGCCGACCGGAAGACCGGTAGCTCCGCCGCACGCGCAATGCAGTCCGGCCTCACCACCAGGATGGCCGCGAACCCCCTCGACGCTGGCCCCGAGCACACGCCCGACGAAAACTAGCAACTAGAGGACACGCGCCTCGAGTTCTGCGCGTGAGTTCGGTGGTTACGATCGCGTGCTCCCACGATGAGCTCCGTGGCGCGAATGGCGGAAGCCTGGGACCTGGACTACAGCTACCGCGCTGGCGATCTCATACTGACCGTCATCACGACTTCATCGCGAATGCTCATCGCGCTCGAAGTCGCAGCGCCCGCGGGGCCTGTCGAAGTCGATCAGGCCGCGTAGTTGATGGGGGGCCCAAAGGTACCGTCGCCCTTGCCATAGCGCAGGGTGATGTTCCCTGAGCCGGTGTTACCGATGACCGTGTCGATCTTTCCGTCGCCGTTGAAGTCAGCGAGAATCGGGGTGGACAGGGGGACGAGCCCGCCGGAGGGGTATGTGTGGGGGACGCCGAAAGTGCCGTCACCGGTCCCCAGCAGGACGCTGATACTGGAGGTGCCACCGTTGGCGACCAGCATGTCGAGCTTTCCGTCGCCGTTGATGTCGGCGAGGTCGAAGCATTGCGGGAGCAGGCCGCCAGTCGAGTATGCCTTGGGCGGCCCGAAGGTCGCGTCCCCCTTGTTGAAGAGCGTGGACACGGTGCCGGCAGCGAGGTTGGAGAAGAGGATGTCGGGCTTGCCATCGCCGTTGATGTCGCGCGCCATGCCGTACCAGGCGGTCAGGGCGCCCTCGCTGGACGTGGTCGGGGCGGCGAAGGTGCCGTCACCGCGGCCGCGGTAGATCTGGATGGTGCTGTTGACGTAGTTGCCGCGTAGCAGGTCGAGGTTGCCGTCCCCATCGAAGTCTGCGGCGTCGGCGGACCCAGAGCCGACGCCCAGGTTGCTGGAGTAGTTGACGGCCTTGGCGAAGGTGCCGTCGCTGTTGCCTAGGAGCACCGACATCGATGGGGCCTGGTTGGAGGTGGCAAGGTCGGGGTTGCCGTCGTGGTTGAAGTCGCCGACGGCCACCGCCCCAGGTGCGAGGTCGGTCGGGTAGTTGACGGCATTGGCGAAGGTGCCGTCGCCATTGCCCATCAGGATGGAGACGTCGTGCGAGGTGAAGTTGGTGACGGCCATGTCGAGCTTGCCGTCATGGTTGAAGTCCGCAATGGCAACGTAGTCCGCCTGACCACCGGTGGTGTAGCGGACCGTGGGCTGGAAGCCCCCGCCGGGCTTACCCAAGAAAACCGACACGCCGTTCCCGAGAAGGAAGTCACTGAACACGACGTCCGGGTAGCCGTCGCGGTTGAGGTCGGCGACCGCGGGAACCGCGGGGCCAGGGTTGAGGTCGGCGACCGAGGCGCCCTGGTCGGTGAGCACATCGGCGGATGCTTGGGTACTCGTGAAGGTATTTCCGGCCAGCGCGGTGCCGGCCATCGCCAGAAAAGCGAGAGCGCTTACGACGAACCTGGTGCGTGACAATTGTTCTCCCGATTGTCCGAGATTGGCCCCGACTTATGTGCTGCCCCAGCCTGCGAGAAGCGGGCGCCGGGAACAACGCCGATTCGGCCCGCTTACGATCACTTTCGCTTATCGAGCCATCGGTTCTCGCCGTATGCCCGACCGACCAGGTTCTCCAGCGCGCCGCTGTTCCACCGCAATACGGCCGCGGACCTGAGCCGCTGGCACGATCTCGCGGGAATCTCACCCGCCCTTCGCCTTCGACACATCAGCAACGCGTGCGTCGCGGTGATCGCTGCACGGTAGAAACGATGGCACGGCACACTGGATGGCCGTGGAACGCTTTCCTGGCGAGCTCGAGTCCCTCCGTGCGGAGAACACCCGCCTGCGGCGGTTGCTCGATCTCACCGAAAACCAAGCCCGCGCAGCTGATCCGGACCAGATCGCGGTCTCGACCCCGATCGACATGCGCTCTGCTCCGGAAGCCAAGGTGCGGTTCTATCTCGACTTGTTCCGTTGCCGCCCCGATATTTACGCGATTCGCTGGGAGAACCGTCAGGACGGTCGATCCGGCTGGATGCCGGCGATCCGGGGCCGGTGGCGTTCTGGGATGTCGCGGTCGGAGGCGTCGTACCTGCCGCTCACCACAGAGGTCGTCGCCGCCCATCTGCGCGGGGCGCACCATATCGGCTTGTATCCGCTGGGCGATGACGACACCTGCTGGTGGGTCGCCGCGGACTTCGACAAGGACACCGCGATGCTCGACGCCTTGGCATACCTCAAAGCAGCCCGCACCAAGGACATTCCCGCAGCGCTCGAGGTATCGCAATCCGGCCGAGGTGCGCATGTGTGGATCTTTTTCGCACAGGCCACCGCCGCTGCCCTAGCTCGACGGATCGCCACCGGCCTGCTCGCCGAGGCGATCCAGCTGCGCGGCAGCATGAATCTGTCCAGCTATGACCGACTGTTCCCGTCGCAGGACACGCACACCGGCCGTGGCATGGGCAATCTCATCGCCGCACCACTGAACGGAACCCGACGCCAGCACGGCACCACGTTGTTCCTGGATCCGGCCACTCTCGAACCTTTCGAGGACCAGTGGGCCTACCTGTCGAGCATCCCGCGACTGTCACCGAAACAAGTTGCCGCACTTGCCGACACGCTGCCCGAACCAAAAGTCGGACACGATGTTCGGCGCCTGCAGCTGCCGAACTCTTCGCGGATCATGCCACGCCCGGCAGCCGTGGTGTGCGCAACGTTCGCAGCCAGGCTCCAATTGACCGCTGCTGATTTGGGCCCCGCAATGATTTCGGCGGTCAAGCACGCCGCGTCCATCCCGAACCCCGAGTTCTACACCCGCCAACGCGCCCGCCGAAGCACCTGGGACAAACCACGATTCCTGCGCAGCTACGACGAAACCCTCGACGGCGACCTCGTGCTCCCCCGCGGACTATTGCCCTTACTCACCACACTGGTCGAATCCGCCGACAGCACACTACGCATCGAAGACAACCGAATCGAAGGCGTCCCACACTCGTTCCACTGCTCGGCGGAATTGCGGCCCGAACAGCGAGCCGCAGTAGGCGACATCGAGGTCGACGACATGTGTGTAATTGTCGCACCGCCCGGTACTGGCAAAACCGTCATCGCCTGCGCCGCAATCGCTTCCCGGGCCACGACCACATTGATCCTCGTCGACCGCAAAGCCCTGGCGGACCAGTGGCGGGTCCGGATCGCTGACCATCTCGGATTCAAGTGTGGACAAATCGGCGGCGGCCGATCCAAGACCACCGGCGTCATCGACATCGCCCTGCTCCCCACCCTGGCACGCCGCACCAACGTAGCCGAACTCACCAACAGCTACGGATTCGTCATCGTCGACGAATGCCACCACATCGCCGCATCCGCCTTCACCGAAGTCCTCAACCAAATACCCGCCCGATACTGGCTCGGACTCACGGCCACCCCCTACCGGCGCGATCAACTCGACGACCTGATCTACCACCAACTCGGCTCACGCACCCACACCGTCGACAGTCCCGCGGCAGGACAACTCCCGACCAACGGCGAAACGCCTGCACCCCACCCCGTGCTCGAGATTCATCCAACGCAATTCGCCTACAACGGCGACGCCGATCCGTCCCAACCAGGCGGAATGGCCGAAATCTATCGAGCGCTGGTCGCCGACGAAGCCCGCCTACAGCAGATCACCACCGACATCCAGACCGCGCACTACGCCGGCGCACAAATACTGGTACTCACCACCTGGGTCAACCACCTCGAAGCGATCACCGACCGCCTCACCCACGCAGGCTGCCACGACATCATCGTGCTCCGCGGCGGCATGAAAGCCCGCGACCGCCAAGCAATTACGGAAACGATCCGCACCCGCCAAGCCGATGGATCACCGCTGCTACTCGTCGGCACCGGCTCATTCATCGGCGAAGGCTTCGACTGCCCCGCCCTCGACACCCTCTTCCTCGCATCCCCTATCTCATTCAAAGGACGCCTCGTCCAATACGTCGGGCGCATCACCCGACCACATCCCAACAAGACCACCGCCACCGTCCACGACTACCACGACGTCCGCACCCCCGTGCTCGCATCATCACTACACAAACGCGCACCCGGCTACCTCACCCTCGGATTCCCCGACCCGCGTAAACCCCACAACTGGAATACGGTCACAACGCCGCCGACAACAACTACATGAGCCATACGCACCCAAGCCGGGCAATGGAATTCGCTGAATAGCCGCGGTGAGATCTCTCACCGGGCCGAAGTCAGTTGATGCATGCAGCGACACCAGCAAGTCACGGTCACGATTGAAGCCGCGTCCACCCACGAGCGCCCAGGCAGCGATCACGTCCGACAGAAAGTCTTTACGGCGCAAACAGATCGAGCTAAAGTGTAGGCGAAGTGCGATTCTGGGTTCTCGTTATAGTAAGAGTGGGTGACGGGATTCGAACCTTGTCTCAGCGCTTCACGATTCGCCTGGTCGATAGCCTGAGGCAACCCAAATGTTGGGCCTCAACAGACCTTTCAGAGCTTTTCAGTACGTTACGGATCACCAAGGTACCACCAGTCTGGTGACATGGTCACCACGCCTTTTGCCGCTGTGATCTTCGGGGTGGTGACGGCGTCACCACCCCTCACCGGGTGACGGGAAGTCTCCCGCGCTGACTCACGAGACTGGCTTGGTCGCTGTATTTCGGCACAACTGCGTTGACCTGACCCCATGATTTCGGTCCAGGTGGACCGAACTTCAGGGTCCCGTCAGTGCCACCCACCGACAGATAACAGAACCGCTCCAATCTACGAGAACCAATCCACCGCAAGGTTTTTCGTTACAATGGCACCCACCGGGGGACGGAGAGATGACCGAGTGAGTCAACGCGCTGCTTGCTTTTCGCCGACCGCGGCCTGACCGGACTTTGTGAACTCGCCAAGGATTAGCCGCTAAGGCCCGCTTTCGGAGGTCGAAATCGAACATGAGAAAGCACCGCGGGCTGTGCACCCGCCGCAGCGGAAGAGTGCGGGCCCTTTGGGCGGGATCGGCGCTCTGCAGGTCGTCGTCTTCAACTCTTCCGGCTCCTCCGGGTTTCCAGCTCCTCCGGCTTCTCCTGGCTCGCCGAAGGCTGCATGCATAGCGAAGCACACAGTAAGCAGCGAGCCAGGCGGTGGAACATTCCGTCCCTTGCCCCGAGGCTACCGATGAGGAAACCGATCTGCCTGAACGGGTCCCGTGGAGAGCCCGGTGCATTCCCTAACTGCACGACGAGGTTCGAGCCACAACAGGCTTCAGGGTATCCCTATACAGGCGCAATGGGGTCTTCGGTCCCCGACCCGAAGATACTGCGAAAGAATCCTGCCACCCACGACCTCTATTTCGACCGCTTTGAACCAGCTTGCCTCACTGACCGAGGGCTGACGCCTGGCGCACTGACGTTGGAAACCGACTCCGGGCGTCCACAGCAGTGTTGAAATTTTCTTCGACCGGGGTTTTCGCACACACATGGTTTGTTCCGCGCTGGAGTGATGACTGTCAGGTCCATAACTGCGCCGACGAGGTTACCTGTTTCCGCCGCCCGTACGATCTTCTCTACGTTCTCGACAAACATACCTTCGAGGTTGGTTCCAAACACGGCGACCAGCACTTTATGTGTTCGGGCAATTCGATACCATTCAGCGTTGAACATCAGCCGGACGTCGAAGATCTTTTCTTCGCCATCATGAAGGCTGAGTCGACGGCCGACTAGCCTGGCTTGAAGTTTAGTCCGCCCGGACTCAAGCATCTTTGGTGTCGGAGTTTCGAGTTTCCCGGAATCTCCAACTATGTTTGCGAACCCTCGTCGCCTAAATAACTCTAACGCAACCTCGATCGGCTTTCCGTCCGAGTCGACAACACGCCCACCTATGCAGTCCACAACAATAGATGGCAGATATCCCTCATCTTCATATGCAAGTTGCACACATTCGATCTCGAACTTGACCATTGGATTAAACGCTCGTTCCCCTGTACGCACGACGGCCGAGGGGGTACATGTCGAGTGCGCGAGGTTCGCTACAACTGGTCCCGATGGCGACACCACCGCCATCAACTCGGCTTTTCCATTGGCCGCGATTGGCAACTGACATACGAGGCATTGCCTTCGCAAATCCGTCGACATTGCTGCGCACAGTGCACTGATGTCGATATCCCCAAACTGCCGGATCAGGAAATCCCTTACGCTGTCAGCAATATTGATCTGGCGTCGCGGAGGATCGTCTTCCTCGGAGGAAGACTCAGCTCCTGCGACACTATCTCGGAGAGAAGCGAATAGCGCTCCCTGAACGGCGACGGGGACATCACGCAATGTCAATTGCCATTCTTTAATAACTTCGGATTCGTTGAGGCCCTCAAGTCTGAGCATCAGCTCGCGCCTCAAAGCGGCGGCAGCTTCGGACCAATGCCTATCAGACTCGAATTCCCTCCGCGCCTTCTGCGCTGCATCGATAGCTGAATTCGTGTCGCCACGATCAGCATGGATGTTAGCGATTTGGAGTTCTGCCGTACCAACCAGGTTTCTATTCTTTATTCTTTCGGCAATATCTCGCCCCAGAGCCATCTCCACCGACGCCGCCTCCAAATCGCCCGCTCTGGCAAGGAAGGAGCCGAGGTTTAAATGCAAGGTCGCTTGGATCTCCGGGTTGCCGAGCTTCTCAGCAGTTTCGATCAAGCTGCGCAGCCGATCGGCTTCGCTCTGTGCGTCACCTTTGGCAATCGCGCATTTGGCGCTGTTGTTGGCGATAATCATAAGGGTGTTGAGATCGCGCCTCTTCTCTGCGATCGGCTTGGCGAGGTTGTATTGTTCCGCCGCTTCCTCCGTTCGATCCATCCGCGCATAAACGTTGCCCAGGGCGACATGACACTCCATCATCTCACTCTCAGCGCCACTCTCGACGGCCAATACCAGCGCTCGGCGTCCGACATTTTCCGCTTCGTTCCATAGTTCACGTCTTGAGTAGAGCACCGAAAGGTATCGTGATGCCGATGCTCTGACAAGTGCGCTTACTTGCTCTGATGGTGCGCCGGAGATAGGCTGCAGAATAGTTGCGGCTTCTTCCCATTGATTATTGTGCAATAGAGCCTCACCGAGCAGGGTTTTGGCGTTTGCGAGATCATTCGATGGTCCTCGCTTGGCGAAAGTTTTCACGATCTGCCGAAGCAATGCAATCGACTTCGCGATATTGCCCAGCCTGCGCATCTGAAATGACTCGCGAATATTCACCTCTGCCTCAAGCATGTCATTTTTCGTGGCAACAGCAATCTGTTTGGCATCTTCAAATAGTTTTGCTGCCGTGTCATGGCGACCGATAGCGCCATGCACATTCCCGAGAAGACTCAGTGCCTGCGCCGCCGACGCATTGTCATCGGCGTCGACGGCCAGGTCGGCTGACTCGGTCAGAGACTGTACAGCTATCTCCAGGTGCCCGTGCTCCTTGGCATATTGACCGCGAAATCTCAGAGCCGTGATCTGCCCAGTGACGTCCCCGATCTCTCGATAGATTTTTAGGGCGGCGTCAATGCATTCGCCGCGGTCGATCTCACGGTCCAGATGAGGATTCGCAAGCGCAAGTTCCATCAGCGCATCAGCTTCCGAGTCACGGCTGCCGATCGAGCGTGCCCGCTCCAAAGCAATCAAGCATTCCTGGTTCGCCTCTGCATCTTTACCGGAAGACCGCAGAATCGACGCGAGCTTCGTCCCCGCCTTTGGTAGAAGGGCGCCGAATCCGGCTCGATGAGAGACCGCCATGCTACTACGGACATATCTTTCCGCACGGTGGAATCGACCCGCTGCGACGTAACCGCCTGCGATTGCCAGTAGTATCTGGGTGAGCATGCCGTCCTCACCCAGCAGCCGCCATGCCCGCAATGTACTGCGCAGCATCGCGATGCCGTCATCGAGGTAACCCCGCGACAGCAATAACCCTCCTTGATGCGCGCGGGCATACATGCCCGTGACGGAATCTTGGTTTTCTGCTGCGATCTCACCGACCTGCCGGTATATCTCGAATGCCTGCTCCGTCTGGCCTCGGCGCTCTTCGGAGAGCCCGAGGCTCAACATGGAATGCGTTATCCACTCATGATTGCCGGTGCTTTCACCCGCTACAACTATGCACCGCGCCACCCGGTCCAGTTCCTCCCAGTGACTCAGGTGCCGCAGCACGGCCAGCAGAATATTGGCAACGGTGTGCCCCGACTCCCATTCCTCGGCGCGGCAAGCCGTTTCGACCATCACTCGAGCACCGAGCCGGTCCTTCTCCCACATTGCCAAGCCCTGATTGTTGGTCTCGGCAGGTGTCGCATCGCCTGCGCCCATGAAACCGATGTGCTCTGCCGCATAGCGCAGTCGAGATGCATACATCAAACAGCTGTTCCGAATTGCCTGAGACCGCCACTGATCATCTGCAACGGATGCCTTCGCTCGGGCAAACAGATACAAGACGTTGTGAACCCGGTAGCCGTCGGTATCAGGCTGCTGGACCAGATTCAGCTCGAACAGGTTGTCCAACAACCGGTGTGTGTGTTGAAAGTGCTCTCTGCCGACCACCTGCACGTCTCCGGCGGTCGCGCTCGCCACGACATCCACGGTTACAGTCGTGTTCGGCAGGATGCCAAGCGCCTGGACCAGGCGAGCATGTTCATCGTCCAAAGAGCGATAGCTCGTCTCGATGATCGCCGCCATCGACTTGCTGCCAGCCGCAAGCGTGGACAACCCTGAGTCAGGGTCGGCCATGCGGCCTAGATATTCCTGGACGTCCAACTTCGGTCGGCTCTGCACATAGGCTGCAGCAATAAGCACGGCCAGTGGCAAACCCCCACAAGTGGATGCCATTGCGTGAGCATCGGTTTCAGTAAGCCGTGGAGCCGTACGGATCGCTAGTGCTGAAGCATCGACATCCGTCAGCGGTTGAAGCTCGATCGTTCGTGCATTGCGGACTCCCAGCCCGGTAAGTCGCGATCGGCTGGTGCAGACGACAGCAATCGCATCGCTAACGGCTAGAAGATCGTCGAGAACGGCCTCGGACGTCACATCGTCGACGACGACGAGCACCCTTGTGCCGCTAAGCATCGCACGGAGGCGAGCGACCTGTTGTGCACGAGTTTCGAGTGATCGTTCGGCCCCGTTGTCGAGAACGTCGCATAGCATGCCGACAAGATCCGGTTCCCCACCCGACTCCTCTCCGTTCGCTTCGATCAAGTAGCAGCCATCTGGAAAGAGTTGCTCAACCGAACATGCCAGAGCAATCGCGAATACCGTCTTTCCGACACCCGCTTGACCAGTTACCGTGACGACTGGACGCTGGGAACCCGTACTACAAAGCCATTCCACCCCCTCGGCCAGCTCGTCGTCGCGCCCGATCAGCTCCGGCCGGATCCGAGGAAACGACGTACGTCGACTAGATACCTGAAGATGTTGCAGCACAGACCGCTCGGGCAGATCCAGAAACTGCTGCGCGATCCAGTACACATCTTGTTCAGCAAGATCCTCGGCTAGCGCGCTTCGATCGAGGATGAACAAGTCGACGCCACACTGTTCAAGAGCCCACCGTTGCAGCTCGTCCTGACTGGCCTGGTTCAGGTTCTCCCCCAACAGAACATAGACCTTGTCGACGGGCCTTCCAGCCACGATTCGCTCGACATCAGACCGGATCTTGTCCGGAATTCGCTTGTACTGCAACGTACAAGCGAACGCAATCACCAGATCGCCATCCACCGTCGTGAACGACCGGAACGTCTCAAAGTCCCGCCCCTGATCACCGCCAGCCGAGACCGGCCCAGTCGCGGGGCGAACGTTGCGGCTAACCCGCGCCCGCGCCCAATGCCTGCATAGATCCTCGAACTGATGGTGCCCGTTCATAGTCCTCAGCTCCGCCAACGCGAAACGGATCTGTTGTGCAACCACATTGGGTGTCGGGGCAACTTCTCCCATGAGAACGCACTGTAGAACAGCACACTGACACACCAGACGGCTTAATACTGCAACTGCACTCAGGTGAGTGGGTGGCCGCGGCGACGGTAGTGCGATAACCGGGCTTGGTGCTGGCGGCGTCGCCGCCAGCGTGACCAGGC
>NZ_JBVJLS010000024.1:0-142975 GCF_055584605.1 Nocardia sp. NPDC102475
TCCTGTGGGCACTGCTGCGCGACGGGAGAGAATTCACCCTCGACACACCCGTCCCGACGGCAGTCGCGGCTTGACACGATCATTGAGAGTCCTTCTGCGTCGGGGCTCCTGCCTCCAGGATAGATGAACGCCACAATAGCCCGCGTTTGCAATTAAACCGCGTCTGCAATTATTGTTTACGCCTGTAACGCTCAGACGCAATATCACGTGGAGGCTCGTGCTCATGCCGCTCGCACTACTGGCCCTGACACTCGGGGCCTTCGGAATCGGCACCACCGAATTCGTCGTCGTCGGGCTGCTGCCCGACATCGCCGACACCTACACCGTGTCGATCCCCACCGCGGGCCTGCTGGTCACCGGGTATGCGCTCGGCGTGCTGGTCGGCGCGCCGATCATGACCGGGTTCGGCACCCGGGTCTCCCGCAAGCGCATGCTGCTCATCAGCCTGTTGCTGCTGGTCGTGGGCAACGTATTGTCTGCGCTCGCACTGACTTTCGGCTTCATGCTGACCGGACGCATCGTCGCCTCGCTCGCGCACGGCGCCTTCTTCGGCATCGGATCGGTGGTCGCCGGAAATCTGGTCGGCCCGGATCGCAAGGCCGGTGCGATCGCCATGATGTTCACCGGACTGACCGTCGCGACAATCCTCGGCGTGCCGCTGGGCACCCTGCTCGGCCAGCAGTTCGGTTGGCGGCTCACCTTCCTGCTCGTCGCATTGGTCGGCCTGGCGGGTCTCGTCGGCGTCGCCGCGCTGGTGCCCGAACAGCCCGCACCCCGCGACGCGCGCCTGCGGCACGAACTCGCCGTCCTCACCAACCCGCAGGTGCTGCTCGCGATGGCCATGACAGTGCTCGGCTTCGGCGGCGTCTTCGCGGCGATCACCTACCTCGCGCCGATGATGACCGAGGTCACCGGCTATGCGGAGAGTTCTGTCACCTGGCTGCTCGTCCTGTTCGGCATCGGCTTCTTCCTCGGCAATCTGATCGGCGGCAAATTCGCCGATCGGCATCTGATGCCGATGCTCTACACCACCCTCAGCGGCCTCGCGCTGGTGCTCGCACTGTTCACCCTCACCGCGCACAACAAGGTCGCGGCCGCAATCACGGTCGTCCTCATCGGCGCCCTCGGCTTCGCGACCGTTCCGCCGCTGCAGAAACGTGTCCTCGACCAGGCAGGTAGCGCACCGACGCTGGCCTCGGCCCTCAATATCGGCGCATTCAACCTCGGCAACGCGATCTCCGCGTGGCTCGGCGGGGTCGTCATCGCCGCGGGATACGGGTACACCTCACCCAACTGGGTCGGGGTCGTCCTGGTCGTGAGCGCGCTCGGCCTGGCAGTCCTGTCGGGCAATCTCGAACGTCGCGGTGCCGAAACATCAAGCGAGCCAACCGAATCCCTGGCAACGGCCGGGCACCCCTCCCATACCCGGCTGCGGTCCTGAATCGGCGCCGGGTCCGAGGGGTCCGCCGCGATCGGCTGCATCCAGGTCGCGAATCGCTCACCATCGAGTCCGGAGCCATCAGGGCCCGCGCAAGAATTTGCACCCAAGCTGTCGCTCACTGGATATGCGCCATCCTGCGAGAGCAGTACTGCGCGCCGAGGCATCGTCGGAGTCCGAGCGCGGCCATCCCCCGCTGGATCGCCGTCGCTCCCGGCGTTTGCACTGAGGGACGCTTGCGTTGCGGCGCTCGGCGAGCGAACCGGTTCGGGCGCTATTCGACGGTGACGGACTTGGCCAGGTTGCGCGGCTTGTCAATGTCGTACCCACGAGCTTGCGCCACTTCGGCTGCGAAAATCTGCAGCGGGACAGTCGACAGCAGCGGCTGGAAAAGCGTTGGCGCCGACGGGATCTCGATGAGATCGTCGGCGAACGGGCGCACCGTGTCGTCGCCCTCCTCGGCGATCACGATGGTGCGGGCGCCGCGGGCCTGGATCTCACGGATATTGCTGAGCAGCTTCGAGTGCAGTACCGCGCGCCCCTTGGGCGAGGGCATGACGACGATCACCGGCAGCCCCTCCTCGATCAGCGCGATCGGGCCGTGCTTGAGCTCACCCGCCGCGAATCCCTCGGCGTGCATGTACGCGAGTTCCTTGAGCTTGAGCGCACCCTCCAGCGCCACCGGATAGCCGACGTGGCGGCCGAGGAACAGCACGGTCGGCACATGCGCCAGTTCCCTGGCGATCGCGCGCACCTGCGGCGCGGTCTCCAGTACCTGCTGCACCAGGTGCGGCATGGCCTCGAGTTCGGCGAACTCGCGGGCCACCTCATCCGGATACTTGGTGCCGCGCGCCTGCGCCAGGGCCAGTCCGACCAGATAGTTCGCGGCCACCTGCGCCAGAAACGCCTTGGTGGACGCGACGCCGATCTCCGGTCCGGTCCTGGTGTAGAGCACCGCATCGGACTCGCGCGGAATCTGTGCGCCATTGGTATTGCAGATGGCGAGCACGCGCGCCTTCTGCTCCTTCGCGTGCCGCACCGCCTCGAGGGTGTCGGCGGTCTCACCCGACTGCGAGATCGCCACCACCAGCGTGGACCGGTCCAAAACCGGGTCGCGATAACGGAATTCGCTGGCCAGCTCGACCTCGACGGGCAGCCGGGTCCAGTGCTCGATCGCGTACTTGGCCAACAGTCCGGCGTGATAGGAACTGCCGCAGGCGACGACGAACACCTTGTCGAAGTCGCGCAGTTCCTGATCGGCGAGGCGCTGCTCGTCCAGCACGATCCGGCCACCGGCCTCGTCGTGAGTGAAGTGGCCGATCAGCGTGTCGGCGACACCGGCGGGCTGTTCCTCGATCTCCTTCAGCATGAAGAAGTCGTGCCCGCCCTTTTCGGCGGCGGCCAGATCCCAGTCGATGGTGAACGGGCGAGTACGCGCCGATCCGTCATTGCCCGCGAAGTCGGTGACCGTGTAGGTGTCGGCGGTGATCACGACGGCCTGGTCCTGGCCGAGTTCGACGGCCTCGCGGGTGTGCTCGATGAATGCGGTGACATCGGAGGCGATGAACATCTCGCCCTTGCCGACACCGACGACCAGCGGCGTCGAGCGGCGCGCGGCGACAATGACGTCCGGGTGGTCGGCATGGGTGAAGACCAGCGTGAACGCACCCTCCAACCGGCGCAGCACGGCCAGCGCGCTCGCCGCGAAATCACCCGCGGTGGGGCCTTCGGCGTACGCGCGCGCCACCAGGTGCACGGCGACCTCGGTGTCGGTGTCACTGCTCAGTTCGACGCCGGCGTCTTCGAGCTCCCGGCGCAGCGGGGCGAAGTTCTCGAGGATGCCGTTGTGCACCACGGCCACCTTGTTGGTGATGTCGCGGTGCGGATGGGCGTTGCGGTCGGTCGGCGCGCCGTGGGTGGCCCAGCGGGTGTGTCCCATGCCGGTGGTGCCCGCGAAGCGGTCGGCCCCCACTTCGGCGAGTTCGGCCTCGAGATTGGCCAGTTTGCCCGCCTTGCGTTCCACCGCCAACACGCCCGTGCCATCCAGGATCGCGACGCCCGCGGAGTCGTATCCTCGATATTCCATGCGGCGCAACGCGTCAACGACAACGCCGAGAGCGTCCCGGTACCCGACGTACCCCACGATTCCGCACATGGCTCACCAGAGTACTTATCGGATAACGTTCACGTCGTGTCGGCGTCTGTGAAATCACTCCTGAGCACCCTGACCAGCCGGGGGCCCCACCGCGTACTGCGCGGCAATCTCGCCATCGCCGGTCAGCCCGGCGTGGTGTTCACCCCGGAGTCCGGACTGAATCTACCCGCGGTCGCCTTCGGCCACGGCTGGCTGACCGGCGCCGCCAACTATCGCGCCACGCTCGAACACCTGGCGTCCTGGGGTTTTGTGGCCGCGGCCCCGGATACCGAGCGCGGGCCGATTCCGTCACACCTCGGATTGGCCACCGATCTGCTCACCACGCTCGATATCTGCACCAGCGTCCGGCTCGGCGACGGTGCGATCAGCGTGCATCCGGACCGGCTGGCACTGGCCGGGCACGGCATGGGCGCGGGCGCCGCGGTGATCGCCGCCGGACAGCGTCGCGTCGCCGCGGTTGCCGCCCTGTACCCGGCGCCGACCGCGCCGACCGCCGAGACCATCGCTCCGGATATCGACACGCCCGCGTTGGTGTTGGCGGGGGCGACCGATATCGAATCGGTCAGCTCGAATGCGATCCCGCTGACCGCCGCGTGGGCCGGGCCGGTGGTGCTGCGGACGGTCGACGGGGCGTCGCACAACGGCATTGTCGAAGGGCGCCGCGCGTTGGCGGCGTTGGGGGTAGGCAAGCACGAAGCCAAGACCGCGCGGACGACGCGGGCGCTGCTCACCGGGTTTCTTCTGCACAAACTGTTGCGCGATAAGACATACGCGGCGTTTTCCGATCCGGAAGCGGTAATCCCGCACGCCACGGTTGTCGATCCGGAAGCGCCGCGCGAAGAGGAGAAGCCGAAGCTCTCGGTCATGCAACTCGCGCAGTTGTTGCGCAAGTGATCATGGCCGGAGGCCGTCGAGCGCGAGTTCGATGAACCGCCGCCAATCGCCGAATCCGTCGCGGCTGATCGTGGCGACCGCGCCGACGATCATATAGAGGTCGGCGACGGTCGCATCCGCGCGAATACTGCCGTCGCCTCGCCCCCTGGCCAGCAGTTCCGCACCGAGTTCGGCCAGGTCGTCGCGTACCGTACCGCGCGGTTCGGTGTCGCCGAGCATCGATTCGATGGTGCCGGACAGTGCACGCCCCTGCTCATGCACTTCGGCGACATGGCTGAGGAAACCGGCCAGCGCCTGCCGCGTATCCGGATTGGGCAGGCTGGTGCGGCGCACATGCTCGAGGATCCCGGCGAAACGCTGCTCGGCGGCCGCCTCGATCAGGGCGCGGCGGGTCGGGAAATGGCGGTAGATGGTGCCGACCCCGACCCCGGCCGCGCGTGCCACATCGGCCATCTGCACGTCGTCACCACGTTCGGCGAACAATGCCGTCGCGGTTGCGAGGACCTGGTCGCGATTGCGGGCGGCGTCGGTGCGGAGTTTGCGGGTGTTCGGGTCGGTCATCTATCTCCCTGTCTGCCGGTCGTAGGTTAGACCCGGATCGGTGCGCGGGTGCGCTCGACGACGACCGCGACCGCCAAGGCGATCAGCATCACCAAGGCGATGAACAGTTGCGGGTCCATGCCGATGACTCTGGTGGCGTCGGCGGCGTGCTCCGGATCCTGGGCCGCGGTACCGGGGAAGAGCAGCGCGCCGAACATGGCCAGCCAGGTGACCGATCCGAGTGCGGCAGCCAGGAAGAACTGGGCGCGCAGGTGCCCCGTTCGCTGCCATAGGACCACCAGCCCGATCGCGCCGATGAGTGTGCCCATTCCGATGTATTGGGCGTCGTGGAATTTGGCATGCGGGGGCCAGGCCGCGTTGTGCAGGTGCAGGTCGGCGATGTCGGGGATGACCAGGTCGGCGAGGAGGGGGCCGATGAGGGTGTTGAGGAGGACGGCGCCGACGAGGATTCGCGGGAGGGTCCAGTGGGTGGTCATGGGGTCCTATCGGTCAGTTGATGGAACCGGAATCCGATTCCGATTTAACGGTAGGACCATGGGCCGCGGACTGTCAACGGGCCGTTGACATTCCGGGTAGTTCGGGCCGTGGACGACCAGTGGGAACTCGGTTGTGGGGCGCTTGCACGGTGGTCGACTGCTCGGTACGGTCGACCCAGCTGAATAGGGGGCGGGGAGCCGGTCCGGCCCTGTTCGATGTCATCGACATCCGGCGACCGGGGAGGACCACATGGTCGGCAGGGGGAAGCTTGTGGCTCAGCCGTCTACGACGAGTGCGGGGCCGTCGTTGGCTGCAGATGCGCCGAGCGGTTATGACCCAGGTAAAGACATCCCGCAAAGCGTGCTGGATTCGGACAAGCTGCCGAAGACTCGCGTGTCCGATGATGATACGAGCGCGGGGGTTAAATGGCGTGGTTGCGCCTTTGTTCGGCCGAGCAGCTACAGGGTGAGCATCCGCACCACCAACCTGACCATTGACGCGACTCGCGGCCGAAACTTCCCGGAGCCCACCGAATTCACCATCCATGGCAGGCGAACGATCTCGACCCGCCAATTCGACGGCGCCTACATCAAAGCAGCAAGGGCTTGGAGGAGAACCCTGCCGCAGCAGGCCCCGGCGACACCGAAGATCTTCTCCTGGCCAGGTCTGTAGGGAAGGGGCGATTCAATGTCAGGCAATGAGCCCACGAGAATCCCCCCGCACGGGGAGAACGTATTCCATTGGGAACGTACAGAAATCGAGGAAGCGTTCAAGCCGCTGGATCCGAAGAATGCCCACGGTGCGGCCATGACCTACTCCAACGTGGCCACCCAATGGGACCAAGGGCTAGAAACATTCGCCCGATCCGTTCAGGGCTCGATCGCCGAAGCATGGGAAGGCTCGGCCGCAGATAAAGCCAAGGACGCGATCAACCGCTACGTCACCAGCGCCCACGAGCTGACTCCATTGATCACCCAGATGTCGAACGACATGGAAGCCGCCGCCGACGGAGTCCGCAACGTCGCCAACGGAATTCCGGAAGCCAACCACCACTCCTGGACCGCGAACGTCTGGCCGCCCCGCGCCCACGAAGAAGAGAACACCAAGAACGAGGCGACCGCCGGCGCCCGCAACGCCATGCTCACCAACTACGTGAACAAATTCGCCGAGTTCGACGGACGAGTTCCCGTGCTGCCCACCGCACTCGACCCGACCAGTCCACTGGACATCTCCGGGCCGATCAAATCCGGCGGCAACGAACCGGGATCGTCCGGTCCCGGCGGGACCTCCGGAGGACCGACGGGCGGCACCTCGACTGGCGGCGAGACCAAGGATGGGACCGAATCCGAGGGCAAGTCTCCAGAGGAGACCACGTCCACGGACACCAACCCGACAGATGCCAGCTCGAGCTCGACGAACCCGAGCACCACGGCGTCGACGACACCGACTACGACGACACCGAGCACCACAACCGCGACAACGCCGAGCACCGCGACAACCCCGAGTTCCACCCCGACCGGCACGGGTTCGCCGGGCTCGCCAGGCAGTTCCACCTCGACGTCGCCGAGTCCCGGCCGCACCGTATCCGGCACGCCCAGCACAACTACGACCAATCCCGCTGCGGCAGCGGCCACTACATCCACCTCGACCGGACGCAGCGGTATGGGCATGGGCGGTATGGGTGCCGGCGCGGGCCGCGGCAAGTCCGATGAGGACAGCACCCACCAGATACCGGACTACCTCATCAACGCCGCCAATACCGAAGAACTACTCGGCGAGATCGCGCGCACCCTCCCCGGCGGCGTGATCGGCGAAGATCCGGAATCCCCGCCCCCGCCGGCCCGCACCTGACCGCCGCACAACACCCTCCGGCCGCGCTCGACGCAGGCCGGGATCGTCCATGCGGGCCAACGCCACCCACCCGTGGCCGAAACCTGTTGGCCAGAAACGCAAACGGACGCACCGCACCCGTCACGAACCACCCGCACGATCGATTGGAATCTCCAGATGGCTGAATGGACTTGGGAGCCGGACGATTTCGCCGCACTGTGGTTCAGCCCCGCGAACGACCGCTTCCCCAATCCACTCCGCTTCACCAGCCGCTTCGCCTACCGTGACAACTTCGACACGCACCGGGCCACCATGCGTGAGCGCTACTCCTCCGACGAACTAGAGGAGATCCACCTCGCCCTGCACACCCTCACCGCCTCGACCATCCGCATCCAGATCTTCGGCGGCACAACCCAACACAAGAACCCGGCAGGCGGCGTCCGCGTCTACCGAATCGTCGGCGCCCGTACCGACCACCACGCCATGTCACTGGCCCAAGCCACTTTTGGCGAAACCAATGGCCCCATCCGCTGCCGCCTGTTCCCCGTAGACCACCTCCCCGCCCAACTAACCAGCTCCCTGCCTCCCTGCACTCCTGGTGCCAACCCACCCGACACCTTCCACCCCGACGACATCTACGGCCGCCCCAACAGCCACCTCGAAAGCGTCACCCGCAACTCTCCTCGCGAGCGCTACCAACGCCTCCTCAACCGCCCCGCCGATGGCGGCGGCTCCGCCCTCCTGCACACCGGCCCCGCAAACAAACTCACCACCCCCCTGACCACCATCCAATGGCACGACATAACCAACGACGGCCGCTACACCGAACACCGCTCCCAGCACATAACCGTCCGCCCCACCACCCCCACCGCCCTGACCACCCACTTCACCACCTGGATCGACCAAACAACCCAACGCCTCCGACGAGCCGAAGAAGACCGCTGGTAGACCCAGCAATCCTCAGATCAGCCAGCTCTTACGGCGGTAGTACTCGGACTCAGGGTCGTCATCCTCGTCGATCGGTGTGACGACATTGTGAGCTTTGCGGGCTGCGATCGACCGTGCGATCGCCTCGCGCTGCTCCCATGCCTCGGCGGCGAGGCGTTCCTGCTCGGCACGAGCCTCGGTCTCGCGACGTTCTCGCTCGTCCGCCTCCGCCTGCGCCTTCTCCAACTCCTCAGCGTGTTCTTCCCAGAACGTGCGCATTTCTTCGTTCATTTGTTCAACGAAGTCGCGTCCCCGCTCTGCGCTTCGCTGCTCGATCTCCACCAGTTCCTCGCGCAGCATCCGAGACTGGCGGTCGTGCTCTTCGAATATCCGCTCGATCTCTTCCGAGTAGTTCGTCATCCTGCACCTCCACTAATCGCATCCACTTGCTAGAGCGGGCCGGCCTCAGCGAGTTGCGCCCCACTATCGAAAGGTTGCTCGGGTTTCTCTTCCTCGGTGCCGGTAAGCGCCGGGTCCGGCGTGTGCTCGCCGTCCTCTTCTCGCTTGGTGCCCGTTCCGGGAGGCACGCCGGAGGTTGTGCCCGGACTTCCGGTGCCCTCCTCCTGCTGCGAGTTGTCAGAGGAGGAAGCGCCCCCCGGGTCTTCGCCTTCCTTCTTGACCTCGGCGTCCGAGATAACCGGTGCACCGTTCTCGTCCAGCTTCATGCTGTACTCATGAGACTTTCCGTCGGCATCGGTCGAGACGAGTTTCAACTGTCCGTCCTGGCCCATCTCGAACTTCAAATGCTTTCCGGCCAAATCGAACTCGGCACCCGATTTACTGTTGTCATCCGGCTTGCCGTCGCCATCCTTGTCTTCAGTACTCGTCGGGTCGAGCATCTTTTCGATCTCCTGCACCGCATTATCGATCCCGTCTTTGATCGAAGTGCCCAGAGAGGTGAGTCCTTGACCAACGGTCTGACCGAGTGAAGTCAATTGCGATGCCGCAGAGGTAAGGGAGGACAGCCCGGACAGGAGATTGCTCGCCGTAGTGGTAGCGGTGGGCATCGTTGCCGTGGTTGCAGTCGTCGGCGTCGAGGTATTCGTGCTCGGGGTCGTCCCGGGGCCGGGGGTCGACGAAGCCGTGGTGGAGTTGTTGTTGGTGGGATTGTTGTTGTTCGAAGGCGTCTTGTCCGTGGTGGTCCCTTGCGGGCGTGGATAAGGATTGCTGTCCAAATCCTCCATGGCCTTGACCAGCAACGGATACGCCTCTTTAATCGCCGTATCGGTCGAGTTGCACTTGTCCACGAAGTTGGTCAGCGTGTCCTCGAACTTCTTCTTGAAAACATCATCGAGCCACTTGCGGCTGACCTTCTTTGTCGATTCCTTATCGAGGCCCAACACTCCGGCTGCGGCCGAAGTGCCGGCACCGACGGTAACGACACCAACCGCGGCAACAATACCCCAATCCTTCCACGAAAAATCCGACCAGCCGGTATTGGCGCCTTTGATTATCTCGTCGATATCCGAGGGCGACTTGCCGTCGACCTTTACTTCGCCAGAACTGCTTGCCAGTTCATGGACGTGATCCGCCTTCGATTGAACCGCCGATCGCAACTTCGGCACTACGGTTGTAATCGCATCGAGCGCAGCCCTAGCCTTACTTCGGTCCTCCTTGGCCATCGCGAGCTGCTGCCCGAACATATGCTTCGCGGCAGCAGCCGCCTGCCCCTGCCATATCGTGTCCAACTTCTGCGACAGTGCATACTGCGTATCCCACTGGGTATCAACCTCATTGAGCGATGAACGGAGAGCAGTAGCCGTATTGGCCAACTTTTCCAGGTTCATGCCGCGCTGTTCGTCATACCTGGCGTAGATTTGATTCAGGGTCAGACTCGGATCATGCCCGAACGCTTTCTTATAACGTTCGATCAACTGAGCAAAGAACTGCAGTCCTGACGACCCCGTATCGAGAATTGCATCGGCATTCTTACCGTTGAGGTCGGGCGACGTGGTATCCGCCATGCTATGACTCCTTCGAACCCGCCAGCTCCTGCATATGACTAAGCATTTTTGGTCTTGTCCGCATTCTCTTTGTCGGTATCGGAATAGACGATGCTGGCCGCACCAGCGGTATCACCGATGGCCGCACCGGCCGATCCCCAGGCTTTCAGCCATTTCACGACATTTTCCAACCCGCTATGGATTGCTTTCCCCTGGGTCCCGTAGTTACGCCCGGCATCCCCGTCACCGAACATATTGTCGGACACCCGCTTGGCGCTGTTCGTCACCACCGCCGCCGACAGCTGCAAGTCGCTGCCGAACTGACCGAGTTCCCCGGTCTTGACGCCCAACATCTGGCTCGAATCGGTCATCGGTAAGGCCCCTCCAGTCCTGTCGTCCGATCGTGCGGCGGCGATCCAGCTCGCGCCGAGTACTTGCCTTACTTCCTTCGACGCGTACGGGCGGGATCCGGTTCCATCGGATCGATCGGCCCAGGTCGTATGCGCAGAAATCTACTGGGTGGGTCTATCGGCTATAACCAACCGTCGACGCGTCGCAGAAGAACCGGTCGTCGGGTATGGCCGACACGGGATTCGTTCCGCAGGTTCCAATGATCCGCACGTGCGCCGCGCGGATCATTGCAGCCTGCGGCCGGGTGGACCCACGAAGGATCTGGTTGTGGGGGCCGTTGTCGCACAGTGTAATTGGATTTCGCACAACGGACGAACGTGTAGAGACGAAGTCGACAACGAGTCAGTCGATGCGATGAGGACGGCCCGACCCCGAGAACAGGGCCGGGCCGACAAACCAGAGGTTAGTGCCCGATCTTCCCCTGATCGGTCCGCACCCACTCCGAAGTCCCGTCCGGATGCCGATGGAACTCCCATGCGGAGTAATCGCCGTCCTTCTCGACCACGGTGACCTGGTCGGCGATGCCGTCGTGGTCCCAGTCGGTCCACACCTGCATGGCCTCGGGGCCGGTGGTGGTGATGGTGTCGAGGGTGCCATCGCCGTCGATGTCCTGGGCCGGGTGGTGCAGTTCGACTTCACCGAGGCCGTCCAGGGAGGAGGATGCGTCGATGCCGGGTAGATCCATGCCCGGGAATTCACCTGAGGTGATCATGACTCCTCCTGGTCGGGACTCGCGTGGGTGACACGGCGGTCGATCGGTGGGTACCGGTCCATAGTGTCATCCGTGAGTCCCGAACGCAGCTCCCCGCCCTAATTGTTGGGGACAATCACTTTTTCGGAATGATCAGCCACAGCACCAGATACACGACGAACTGCGGGCCCGGGAGCAAGCAGGACAGGACGAACAGCAACCGGACAACGTTGGCGTTCCAGCCGAAGTATTCGGCGATGCCACCGCAGACGCCGGCGATCCACTTGTCGCGGGTGGAGCGGGTGAGTCGGCGGGTGGGCGCGGGGGCGGTCATTGTGTTCCCTCTCTGGTGATGTTCGGTACGACATCAACTCTGCCGGGGAAAACAGCGCTGCACATCGGTCGCATGACCTATCCCGACCCTGATTTCCGCAGGCCGCGGACTCAGGGTGCAACCCCGAGCACCGACCAGACCCCGCGGTGCCGGTGCGGCACGGACACGGCAGACTCATGCTGGTGAGCACCACTCTGCACGCGCGCGGACTCTCCGCGGGCCACGGCGAACGCACCCTGTTCGACGATCTCGATTTCACCCTCGCGCCGGGTGATGTGATCGGTTTGGTCGGCATGAACGGTGCGGGCAAGTCGACGCTACTGCGCATGCTCGCGAACCGATCGACACCCACCGGCAGCATCACGCTGTCCCCGCCCGACGCCACCGTCGGGTATTTGGCGCAGGAGCCCGAGCGGATCCCCGGGGAGACGGTGCTCGAATTCCTCGTCCGCCGAACAGGTGTCGCCGAAGCACAGCGCATCATGGATGCCGCGGCAGAGCGCTTGGCCGACGGCGGTGCGGACGAATATTCGCCGGCCCTGGAGCGCTGGCTCGCACTCGGCGGCGCCGATCTGGACCAGCGGGCCGAGGAGGTCGCGGCGGATCTCGGTCTCGCGGAAAGCCTGCCGAACGGCCTCGACACCGTGATGACCGGCCTCTCCGGCGGCCAGGCGGCCCGCGCCGGACTCGCTTCGGTTCTGTTGTCCCGCTTCGACATTCTGCTGCTCGACGAGCCGACGAACGATCTGGATCTCGACGGTCTCGCCCGGCTGGAACAGTTCGTGACCGGCGTGCGGGTACCGCTTATGGTGATCAGTCACGACCGAGAGTTCTTGGCGCGCACCGTGAATCGCATTGTCGAACTCGATCTCGCGCAGCAGCAGGTGGGGATCTACGACGGCGGCTACGAGGCGTATCTGATGGAGCGTGAGATCACCCGCCAGCACGCGCGCGAGGCCTACGAGGAGTACGCCGACACCAAGGCCGGGCTCGAAGCCCGCGCCCAAATGCAGCGCAACTGGCTCGAACACGGCGTTCGCAATGCTCGCCGAAAGGCCCGCGACCCCAAGAAGGTCGATTCCGACAAGGCGGGCCGCAAGATGCGCGCCGAATCCACCGAGAAGCAGGCCGCCAAGGCCCGCCAGACCCAACGGCGCATCGAGCGTCTGGATGTGGTCGACGAGCCGCGCAAGGAGTGGGAACTGCGCATGTCCATCGCGGCGGCGCCGCGCAGCGGCTCGGTGGTCGCCACTTTGTCGAATGCCACTCTCACCCGAGGGGATTTCGAGCTCGGCCCGATTATCACTCAGGTCGACTGGGCCGACCGCATCGTGCTGACCGGCGCCAATGGTTCGGGTAAGTCCACACTCCTGGCACTGCTACTCGGAAAAATCCAGCCGGACAACGGAACTGCCACACTGGGCTCCGGCGTCGAAATCGGCGAGGTCGACCAGGCGCGCGGGCTCTTCAGCGGAAGTGCCGCCCTCGCAGAAACTTTCAGCGCCGAAATGCCCGACTGGCCCGACGCCGAGGTCCGCACCCTACTGGCGAAATTCGGCCTGCGCGGCTCACATGTCCTGCGGTCCTGCGAAACCCTCTCTCCCGGCGAGCGCACCCGCGCTGCACTCGCCCTGCTCCAAGCTCGCGGCGTCAACCTGCTGGTCCTCGACGAACCGACCAACCACCTCGACCTACCCGCCATCGAACAACTCGAGCAGGCCATCGAATCCTTCGAAGGCACAATGCTTCTGGTCACCCACGACCGCCGCATGCTCGACTCGGTCACCGCGACCCGCCGCTGGCATATGAACAACGGCCACCTCACCGAAAGCTAGGTGATTTCTGCGGCTGATCGGGTCGGGTTGCTCGCCCGGCGAACTGTGGGTGCCGCTTGCTTCATCGACGCGCAACCGGGGATGGCGTGGGCCCAGGGTCGGGGCGGGATCGTCCCGTGCAGTGCCGTCGGGTGGCGAAGGGCGATTTGGGGTGGCAGGCGGCCATGGGGATCAGTTCGGCGGCTTGGGTGTAGCCGCGGCGTCTGTGGTGGCGTTGGAGTTCGGCGGTGAGGGCTGTGTGGGAGATGCCCAGGTGCAGTGCGGATTCCAGGGTGGCCAGGGCTTCGGGGCGGGGGGCGGTGCGGGCTAAGTCGATTGCGGTTCGGGTGGGGTTGGTGGCGACTACGCCGTGGATCAGTTCCAGTTCGGCCTTGTCGACGTGGTCACGATGGACGATCAGGCGGCGGGAGCGTGAATCCTGAATGCCGAGTACGTGGGTGGGTTGGCTGTGCGGTATCGGGAAACCGTGCAGTTCGGCGGCGGTGTGATAGGCGGCGGTCAGGGTTGGCACTCCCATGGATAGTCGGGCCGCTTCGACGCGGAGTTGGGCGGAGGGTGGGGTGGTTGCTTCGCGGAAGACGCCGCGGAAGACTCGGACCCATTCGCCTCGGTCGAGTAGCGTTCGCAGCTCCGCGCGGGTGTACTCGCATAGCACCTGCCATGAGGTGAATACCCCGAATTGCTTGTCCCGTACTTCTTCCAGGCCTGGTCGCATACGCCAACTATCGGCGAAACCGAACCTCGCCCTCGGTGCCCGACCAGCGCGAACAGAAAGTCTGTGGATAACCGATTCCCTGTGGACAACTCGCCGTTGCCGCAGCGAACCTTCGAGACTCCCGCCGACCCCGCCACCGAAAGCAGCCGGCTCGCAGGTGGCCGTCGAGGCCGATCGAAGGAGCGCTCGAGGTGGGGCGCAGAACCATCATTCGATTCGACTCGACTCCTCGGCTGCATGGCCCCATGCGGCTTACCTTCCGCAGCCCAGGCGGAGCAGACGTGCGGCCGATCGTGCCGCTGCCCCAACTACACCGCGGCGACGCGCTTGGCCAGATCGTCGGCCAACTGCTGGGCTTGAACCGGGTCGGTCGCCTCGACCATCACCCGAACCAGTTGCTCGGTTCCACTGGGGCGCAACAGGATTCGCCCGGAGTCCCCGAGGGCTCGTTCGGCTTCCGCTACCGCCTCGCGGATTTCAGGTGCCGCGGCGACCGTGGCCTTGTCGGTAACCGGGACGTTCACCAGCACCTGCGGCACGGTCTGCAATACCGAAGCCAAATCGGACAGCGTTCGGCCGGTTTGCGCCATACGAGCCATCAGTTTCAATCCGGTCAGGATGCCGTCGCCGGTGGTGCCGTAGTCGGGGAAAACCACGTGGCCGGACTGTTCGCCACCGAGGTTGTAGCCGCCGCGACGCAACTCCTCGAGGACGTACCGGTCGCCAACGGCGGTGGTGCGCAAGGCGATTCCGGCTTCGCGCATCGCGATGTGCAGACCCAGATTGCTCATGACCGTGGCCACCAGCGTGTTCTGGACGAGCGAACCGGTCTCGTGCATGGCAAGCGCGAGGATGGCCAGGATCGCGTCACCGTCGACAACGGCGCCGTCGGCATCGACGGCCAACGTGCGGTCGGCATCGCCGTCGTGGGCAATGCCGAGGTCGGCTCCGTGCTCGCGTACCGCGTGCTGAATTTGTTCGAGATGCGTTGAGCCGCAACCATCATTGATGTTGAGGCCGTCCGGTTCGGCATTGATCGCGATGACCGTCGCACCGGCCGCTCGATAGGCCGCGGGTCCGACCTCGGAGGCCGCGCCGTGCGCACAGTCGACGACGACGGTCAGCCCGGACAGGTCCTGTCCGGTCGCCTCGACCAGATGCTCGACGTACCGCTCGTGTGTGCCCGCCTCGCTGTATTGATTCGGGATCACCAGCCCGTGATCGCGGGCGCCGGAAGCGTTCAGCACGCGACCGATCCCCGCACCGATCGGCCGCAGCGCCGCGTCTTCGGCGATCAACGCCTCGATCCGGTCCTCGATCGCGTCGTCGAGCTTGTGCCCACCGGCCGCGAAGATCTTGATTCCGTTGTCCGGCATGGGATTGTGCGAGGCCGAGATCATTACGCCGAGGCAGGCGTCGTACAAACCGGTCAGATACGCCACGGCCGGAGTCGGAAGTACACCTACCGAAAGCACATTCACGCCCGCGGCGGTCAGACCCGCGGTGACCGCGGCTTCGAGCATCTCACCGCTGGCGCGTGGATCGCGACCGACCACGGCGAGCGCGCGCTCCTTGCCGCGACTCAGGATCTGCGCGGCGGCACCGGAAACCCGCAGCGCCAGTTCCGGACTCAGCGATTCATTGGCAAGCCCACGGACTCCGTCGGTGCCGAACAAACGTCCCACTACCCTCGCCCCTCATCGTAGATACAGCACGAGAGCAGGCGCCCAGCCGTGCTGGGAGCCTGCTCTCGCACAGGTGCCCCGCCGACCGTACCGCCTCCGGCACCTCCAAGGTGCCGGATGACGGTGGCCGACGTAGCCAAAATCAGCGCTTCGAGTACTGCGGCGCCTTACGGGCCTTCTTGAGGCCGTACTTCTTACGCTCGGTGGCACGCGGGTCACGCGTCAGGAAGCCGGCCCGCTTCAGGGCGGGACGGTCATCCGGGGTGACCTCGATGAGCGCACGGGCAATGGCCAGACGCAACGCACCGGCCTGGCCCGAGGGGCCACCACCGACGAGACGCGCGTGGATGTCGAAGGACTCGGTCCGCTCGACGGTCACCAGCGGCGACTTGACCAGCTGCTGGTGCACCTTGTTCGGGAAGTAGTCCTCGATGGTGCGGCCGTTGAGCACGAAGTTGCCGGTACCCGGCAGCAGGCGCACGCGAACGACGGCCTCCTTGCGACGACCGACGGTCTGCACCGGGCGGTCGATCACGATCGGGGCGTAGGCGGCGGGCTCGGCCTCGTAGCCGTAGTCCTCCTCGACGACCTCGACGTTGGCGTCCTCGGCGAAGTCCTCGTTGAATTCCTCAGGAGCGGTCACTGGGCCACCTGCTTGATCTCGAACGGAATGGGCTGCTGAGCGGCGTGCGGATGCGTCGGGCCCGCGTAGACCTTCAGCTTGCCCGCGATGGCGTTGCCGAGCTTGTTCTTCGGGATCATGCCCTTGACGGCCTTCTCCACGAGACGATCGGGGCGCGACTCCAACACCTGACCGACAGTGCGCGACTTGAGGCCGCCCGGGTGTCCGCTGTGGTGGTGGATCAGCTTGTCCGCCTTCTTGTTACCGGAGATGGCAACCTTGTCGGCGTTGATGATGATGACGAAGTCGCCACCATCGAAGTTCGGCGCGTAGGTCGGCTTGGTCTTGCCGCGCAGCAGATTCGCTGCCTGGACGGCGAGACGGCCGAGCACTACGTCAGTGGCGTCGATGACGTACCACTTACGGGTCACGTCACCCGCCTTGGGGCTGTACGTAGGCACAGTGGTTCCCTGTCTGTAGTCGGTGTTGCCAGCCACGGCGTGCAGTCGAGCGGCTCCCGGCGGCCGGTGGAGACCCAGGGCTCGACGTACTTCCACACGCCAACGGGCAACGATACCAGCCATGCCCCAGCGGTATGAAACCGGTCAGATCTCGATCGGCGGGCCGTGGTCGATGGCGCCGGGCGGGCCCGGGACCACGTAGCGGGGGACGTCGATGCTCGGCTGCGCGCACTCCGCACCCGCGACGTCGAATCCGGAATCGCCCGGTTCCGGCACCAGGCCCGGGTCGTATCCGCGAGCCGCGGCAATGCCTGCACGCTGCTCATTGGTGACGTACGGGGTCAATGGGCAGGAGACCGGCGTCCCGGCGACCGAAGCGGCCAGTTCGACCCGATCACCATCGGAGGGCATGGCCATCGCGGCCAGTACGGCGGCACCGGCAACCGCAGGCGCGCCGAACAGCTTGCCCCAGCGCTTGCCCTTGCGCGGTTTGTCCGCGTCATCGTCCGATTCGTGCGGATGCCACTCCGACTGCGGCGGTCCGTCCTGCTGTGGCTGGTAGGGACCGCGCGGACCCGGCGGCGGCACCGGTCCCTGGGGTGTGGGAGCCCGGCCGATAACGCTGGGCCGCTGCTCGTCCGGAAACTGCCCGGGCGGGCGGGTGAATCGGCTACCCAGCTCGGCGAGGTTCGGCGGCAAGGACTCCCGGCTGACCCGGGTAGTCGGCTCGTCACCCGTCGGCTCGGTCGACGGTAGGACGGTCGGATATCCGGGCCCGTACTGAACCACCGGCGGATGCGACTGCGCGGCCTCGCGCTGGCCCTGCCCCTGCTCAGGCCGAACCGGCCCTTGCTCGGGACGTCCCTGCTCCGGCCGCCCCACCTGCTCCGAACGCGACGGCTGCAACGTCTCCGCCTGCCGCTGCGCCGACAACGCCTGTGCTTGCGCGGCCTCCACCTGCCGCTGCACCGAAAGCGCCTGCTGCTGTGCCGATTCGGTCTGATACTGCGGCTCCGCCTGCCGCGCCCGCGGCGGCTGCGCGGGCTCGGCATGCCGTCCCGCCGACTCCGGCTCACCGTTCTCGTTATCGGTCACCAGCAGGTGCGAGGCCCCGAGCACCAGCGCGTGCATCGGGTGATCGGCCACATGCAACCGGTGCCCGAGATGGTTCTGGAATGCCAAGCGCAGCGCGTCGTTGAAGCAGACATTGCCGGACAGCAGGACCGTCGAGGTGTCCGCGCCGATCGAGCGGGCCGCGGCCATCACCTCGATCACCACATTGTCGGCCGAACGCGCATCGCGCATGGCCTCCGCGGTGACCGGCACGTCGACCGATTCGGTCGGCTGCTCATCGTCGCCGTGCACCGCGACGACCAGCATGGTCCGTCCGTCGGAGTACACCCCGGTCGCGCCGATGCCGTGTGGATTGCGATCGTCCGGGGACCGCACCAAACCGAGCGCACGCACATATCCGGACAGCGCGACACTTTCCGGCAGCGGTTCGACCGTGACGTCCAGCCGTTCGACCAGGTCGACATACACATCGACCTTCGCGTCGGGCCAGCCGTCCGGGAACGGCAGCGCGACCAGATCCGGTTTGCCGCGCAGATATTTGCCGATGGCCGCGAGCGGGTTGTACATGCGGGCACGGAAGACCAGTTCGGCGGGCCAGGTCGCACCGGCCACCACGATCTGCGGATGGCCGAGGATGTCGCGCACGTCGGCGATCGCCATCCCCAGATCCGGCCGCTGCCGCTCCACCCCGGCGGTATGCAGCCGACCCGACGAATCCGCCAGCAGATATGCCGGCGGCGTGTATGTACCTTCTACCTGCACGGGCCGGATCGGTGTCCCACCGCCGCCCGCGGCAACGGACACCACATCCCATCCGAGATGTACTGCCCCAACTCGCACCGTCACAGGCATAAGTGTGCCTGCTGCGCGAGCGACATGCTCACCACATCCGGTGAGAGCCCGCCTGAGCGGCCCCTCACGCGTTCGACTTCCGCAACCGCAGCCGGCGCCAGGTGATGATCGCCAATACCGCGGTTATCGCGACGAGCAGGCCGATATCGAGATACCAGATATTCGGCTCGTGCTTCCACAGCGCGTCGGGTTGCGAGTTGGCGAACAGTGTCCGAATATCCACTGTCGACGCCCCGGCCGCATAGCCCCACCGTGACGGGAACAGCCACGAGACCTGCTCGAGCACCACCCGGTCGGTCACCGGAATCAGGCCGCCCGCCATGACCAGCTGGACCATGATCATCACCACGAGCATCGGCATGACCTGCTCGTTGGACTTCGCGAGACTGGACAGCAGCAGGCCGAAGACCACACAGCACACCGCGGTCAACGCGATATCGAGATAGAGCTCGGTGGGCCCGTTCGGGATCACCGAACCCTCCAGCGGCGGCTTCTTACCGACCAGCGTGATGCCGACCAGCACCGCCGCCTGCAGGAAAGCGGTAATGCTGAACACCGCGATCTTGGCGAGCAGATACGCCGAGGGCAGCAGCCCGACCGCGCGCTCGCGATAGAAGATGGTGCGCTCACCGACCAGATCACGCACGGTCAGCGTGGATCCCATAAAGCACGCGCCCAGGATCAATACGACAAGCAGTTGCTGCGTCTCGCTGCCTCCAGACGGGACGAAGAGCACCTCGTTGCCGCTCTGCACCTGCTCCAGCGGACCGCTCCGGAAACCGTTGCTGCCCGGCACCACCAGCGACAGCGCGCCGAGGATAAAGGGCAGGATCAAGAGGAACGCCAGGTAACCGCGGTCGGCGAAGATCAATCGCACCTGCCTTCGCGCCAAGGTGGAGAACTGCTTGGCGCGCCCGGATTGCGGCGGGCTGCCCGCCGAGCCCTGCCGCGGCGGCGCGGGCGGTGGCGGCGGTGGCGCGAAGGCCAGCCTGGACCGGTACGCGGCGAATGCCTGATCAGGGTTCGCGGCGACCCGCCCGAAGATCTCAGCCCAGTCACTGGTCCCCATCGCGGCGCCGACGCTGGCCGGATGACCGCAGAAGGCCGTCTTGCCACCGGGCGCGAGCAACAGCACCTGATCACACATGTCCAGGCAGGCCACCGAGTGGGTGACCACGATGACGGTGCGCCCGGCATCGGCCAGCTCGCGCAGCATCGTCATCACCTGACGGTCCAGCGCCGGATCCAGACCCGAGGTCGGTTCGTCCAGGATCAGCAGCGACGGACCGGTGAGCAGTTCCAGCGCCACCGACGCGCGCTTGCGCTGACCTCCGGAGAGCCGGTCCACCCTGGTCTCGGCATGTTCGGTGAGCGAAAGTTCTTTCAGCACACCGTCGATCACCTGCTGGCGGTCGGCCTTCGAGTTGTCCGGCGGCAGTCGAAGTTCGGCGGCATAGCCGAGGGCTTGGCGCACGGTCAGCTGACGGTGCAGCACATCGTCCTGCGGCACCATGCCGATGCGGGAACGCAGCGCCTCGTATTCGGCGTGCAGATTGCGACCTTCGAAGGTGACCACACCGCCGGAGGGCTGTGTGCTGCCCGCGATCAATTTCGACAGCGTCGATTTGCCCGCACCGGAAGGTCCGATGAGTGCGGTGAGCGTGCCCCGGCCCGCCTGCATATTCACATCGACGAGCAGCTGCTTGTTGCCCTCGACGGTGAATCCGACGCCGTGCACGTGCAGGCCCTGTTCGGCGACCGGCTTCTGCCGATGCACCAATGTGCCCTGCTGGACGACGAAGTCGATATTGCCGATGGTGATGATGTCGCGCTCACGCAGCACCGTGCGCTGTTCGCGACGGCCGTTGACGAAGGTGCCGTTGGCCGAGCCGAGGTCCTCGATGGTCAGGCCCTCGGAGTCCGCGACCAGCCGGGCGTGCTTGCGCGAGGCCAGCGGATCGTTGACGACGATCTGATTGTCGGAGGTACGACCGATATTCAGCCCGCCGGGCGGCAGGCGGTCGGCCCTGGCGATCGGCGCGGTGGACGGGCGGGTGCGGACCGGCGGCAGCATCGAGGTGTCGGCCTTGAAGGTCATATTGACGTTCGGCTGCTGCGGTTGGGAGGGCGGTTGCTGCTGGGGCTGCGGCTGCGAAGGGGGTTGCTCCGGGCGTTGCTGTTGCGGACGCTGCTGGGACGGCGGCGGCGCCTGTGGTGTCCGTCGCGGATGCTGATAACCCGGTGGCACCGACGACTGCGGTTGCGACGGTGGTTGCGCCGCAGGCGGCCGCTGCGGCCGGGCCGACGGCGTCGCGGGCAGCAGATGCAATAGCGGCCCACTGATCGCATCACCGAGCCGCACCTGCGTCGGCCGATTGATCGGCACCGGCTGACTCAACCGCCGCGCATCCACGAAAACGCCGTTGGTGCTGCCATTGTCGGTGAGTACCCAGCTGTTCCCCTGCCAGGCGAGCGTCGCATGCACCCGCGAGACCAGCGGGCTGTCCACGAACAACGTCACTTCCGGTGCGCGGCCCATCGTGACCTGTTGATTCGAATCGAAGACCCGTTCGGTTCCATCATGGCGCACGGTGATGGTCTGCGCCCCCGGTAAAGACATGCAGCGGATACTATTCCATCACCCGGACTTCGGCGGTGCCCCCGATGCGCCTTCATGCCCCGATCCGGAGACCGTTATGAACGTGCGACCGGCCGACTAGGGGGAGCCTTGCCGAAACTCCGAGCGACCGCAGTCATTGCCGCAGCACTATGCGTAATCGCAATGTTGGCGGGCTGCACTCGCGCGGTGCACGGTCGAGCGGTTTCGGTCTACGACGATCCGTTCAAGGTCGCCGGACTGCCCACCACGAACGGTCCGAGCGGACCGCGCGACGGCGTCCCCGATAGCTCGCTCACCGCGGTGAACGGCGACAGCGGCGAGGTGGATGCCCTGGCGCTCAACGCGATCGATGATATCCAGACATACTGGCGTGCGGAATACAGCAAGGACTTCGACGGCGAATTCAAGCCGGTCGACAAGCTGATCTCCTGGAGCGCGAAGGCGCCGCGCACCCAGGCGCTCGAATTCTGCAGGGAATCCACCTATCACCTGGTGAACGCGGCCTACTGCCGACTGGACAACTCGATCGGCTGGGACCGCTCGGTACTGTTGCCGACGATCGAGGACACCTTCGGCAAAATGGCCGTGATCATGGTGCTCGCCCATGAATACGGACACGCCATCCAGACCCTGGCGAAAATCGTGCAGGCGAAGGACCCGGTGATCGTCAAGGAGCAGCAGGCGGACTGCTTCTCGGGTGCGTTCATTCGCCATGTGGCAGAAGGCAAATCCAAGCACTTCACCATCAATACCTCCGACGGCCTGAACTCGGTGCTGGCCGCGACCGTCGCCATTCGGGACTCCAATCCGGATGATCCCGAGAGCGTGCACGGTTCGGCATTCGAGCGGGTCACGGCGGTGCAGATCGGCTTCACCGATGGCCCGAAGGCGTGCAAAGCCATTGATATGCATGAGATCGAACGCCGCCGCGGCAATTTGCCGCAGAGCTTCAAGGACGATCCCGGCCATGGTGAGAATCCGATCGACAAGGACAGTCTGATCGAGCTCAGCAAGGCACTCGCCGCGATCCTGCCGCTGAAGCAGGCACCGACCTACGACTACTCCGGCGCGAAGATCGACTGCAAGAACGGCGTTGCCACACCGCCGGTTTCGTATTGTCCGGCCAAGAACACCATCGCGACCGATGTGCCCGCGCTCGCGCAGCGCGGCACCTCCGATGCCGATGACAATGATCCGTTGCCGCTCAAGGTGACCGGCGATTACAACGGCTACGTCGTCTTCATCTCGCGCTACACCCTCGCCGTGCAGCAGAGCAACGGCCAGCAACTCGTCGGCGCCAAGGCCGGATTGCGTGCGGCCTGCCTGTCGGGTGTGGTCACCGGCAAGCTCGCGCAACCGGGACGGACCCAGGCCCAGGGCGATATCGTCTTGGCCGCAGGCGATCTCGACGAGGCGGTCTCCGGTCTACTGGCCGACGGGCTAGCGGCCAGCGATATCGAGGGCAAGACCGTACCGAGCGGGTTCTCCCGGGTCGACGCGTTCCGCGCGGGTGTGCTCAACGGAGAGCACACCTGCACGTCACGGTATTCCTGAGCTCCCGTTCGTGAAATGTGTCAAAACGCGCAACACTTGCACGACCTGATGAATTGCTCCACCAGGGTTGGCCTGCAACCAAAGTCACAGGTCTGCTCGTGGCAGTACGCGGCCCGGCGACACCGGGTCTTACATGGTTTCCATCGAGCATTTAACGTCCGACGTAACTCGCCTAGACGACCTACAAAAGACTTCCCGAGATGCGGTTTGGTTATCGCCGCACCCCGCGACCGACGCAGATTATCACTGGATGTCATATCTTGACGACGAGTTACCTATGTACGCACGAAATCAGCTGTTGCGTGGGCAGATGCTGCGGGTCGGCTGGTCGATCACCCGAAAGGCGGCGGGGCGGCAGGCTCGAATCGCAGCACTCGGTTGCCGATCATGATTTCGGTGCCGGGTATCAGGCCCATCGGCTGGTGCGGTGGTAGGCGGATCCAGTCGCGGTAACCGGGCAGGCGGGTGCGGGTGCCATTGGTGGAACCCCGATCCACCAGGGACACATCCCAATTCATCAGCAACACCTCGGCGTGCGCGCGGGACATGCCGCCCGAGGAATCCTCGACCTTCAACGGCACCATGCCGCGGCGGGCCTGTTCGGAATGTTCCGGATCGCGGCCGAGGACCGCGTCCGCGGCCAGCATGTAGGTCATGCCGTCGTCGAGGACCAGCATGCCCAGCGGCGGGCGGACCACCTCGATCAGCTGCTGCGTCTGATCAACCGGCATCCCGCAGACTGTGCAGAACGCCGAGCGCGGATCGCTGGGATGCGCACGCGCACACTTGAATCCCAGCACCTTGACGGTGAGGGCGGTGGCCTTCGCGGTGGCCTCCAGCCTGCGCTGCAGATCTGGATCCGGGCGCGGGGCCGGATTGGTGCCGCCCATTTGGGTCGGCGCGTGATGCGGGTCGACCGGTTCTTGTTCTTGAACCGAATCGAGCATCGCGGTCGAGGCACGGGTCTCGGTCAGCTGTTCGGCCTCCGGCTGCGGTTCGGGCTCGGGACGCTGGGTCGGTCCCGAGTCGATGCGCGCGGTCGGGGGTGGATGCGCGTGCTCGGATCGCACCGGTTCGGACCGGCCGCGCACCGCGTCCGACCAGACGATCGCGCCGCCCGCCTGTGCGATCCCCTCGACCAACCAGCCGATCCCCCGCTCGGCGGGCAGATCCGGAATGCGACCCTTCGGGTCGTCCACGAAGAGCGCGACCGCACTGGCGGGCACCGTCGCGACCCGGTCCACCGTGAAGGCGGCATCGCTGCCCCGATAGCGCTCGAGCGTTCCGTCACCGGCGAGCACCGCGGTGACGGCACCATGCAGGAAGATCGCCACCCCGCCGGTCTCTGCCGCGGACAGGATGCCGAAATCGACTGGCGCACCGGGACTGATCCGCTCGGCATGCGTCATCAGCCAGCGGGTTGCCGCCCGCGCGACCAGTGCGCCCGGCCCCTCCGGATGCTGTTCGGCGGCGTCGCGCACGAGTTCGGCCAGCGATTCCAGTGCGATAACGGCTGGTGCGTCCGGAGTCGGGCGCGCATGCCCACGATGTGCGACGACCACCACCGCACCCGCGACCCGGGCGACGGCGTGACCTCCGACAACGACCTCAACCTGCCGATCCTTCAACGGTATCGGCC
Source organism: Nocardia sp. NPDC102475 (assembly GCF_055584605.1). Lineage (NCBI taxonomy): Bacteria > Bacillati > Actinomycetota > Actinomycetes > Mycobacteriales > Nocardiaceae > Nocardia > Nocardia sp. NPDC102475. Next base: position 24,779 of record NZ_JBVJLS010000024.1, read on the forward strand.
TTTCGGAGGTGCGCATTGCGGGGTCGTCGCCACATCGACAAGGGTATTGCAATCCAAGCCCTAAGGGGTCCCCCTCCCCGGCGTCCGTCCGGTAACTTCAGATGGACATCGGGAGGAACGAGGGGCCTTTCATGGTTAGGACTTCGCGCATCGCGCTCGCCGTGGCTTGTATCGCGGTGACCGGCGTGCTGGCGGGCTGCAGCGGCGTGCAGGGTACGCCGCTGGCGGCCGAGCAAGACGTGCGCAAACTGGAGGTCGGCACCTATCCGGTCGATCGGCACAAATACGAGCAGGACGCGGGCTCGAACGGGGCGCTGGTCGAGGGCATGCGGATGTCGGAGGCCGTGGTCGCCAGTTCGAAGATCGACCCGTCGCTCACCTACGGGCGCGAAGGCAAGGTGCTCAGCAGCATCGATGACGCCGTCGAACACGTCGCGGCCGCGTCCAAGCCGGTGCTGGTCAATCGCAAGTACCTCACCGGATACGCCACCAGCGGTTCGGATAAGCCCGATCCGCCCGGTCAGACCCGGCCGTCGGCCGACACCACCGCGATCACCAATGTGGTGTTCCGGTTCCCGGACGAGGCCACCGCGAAGATCGCCGCCCGGGAACTCGAAGACGCCGATATCAACATCTCACCCGACAACCGCAAACTGACGTCGAGCAAATATCCGGATGCCTATCTCCACTGGCGCCCGGGCATTGCCAATATCGGAACCTTCATGGCGCACAAGGAGTTCGTCATCTCGCTGTTCGTCGGGCGGCCGCGCGCGGACAGTTCGGACCTGCAGAGTTGGGTCGAGAAGACACTCGACGCCCAGGTCCCCGCGTTGGACAAATTCCAGGCCACGCCACAGGACAAATTCAGCAGCCTGAAGGTCGACCCGGAGGGCATGCTCGGGCGCGTAGTGGTCGCGGATCGTCGTGGGCACACCCCGAATGCCGATAACTTCGCGACCTACGGTCCGAGTTACTTCGTGCAGTCGGCCGAGGACGAGGCCAAGACCCAGAAGCTGGTGGACGAGGTCGGGGTCGAGCGGTTCGCCATCGTCGACAACGGCTCGATCACCCGCGTCCGCGACTATCCGGCCGGCCAGAAGTTCATCGACGGGCTGATCGACGAGGTGCGCAACACCTTCGACCCGATCGACGCCCCCAAGGATGTGCCGGGCGCGAAGTGCTTGCAGCTCAACAGCAAAGGCGACCCCGAGCGGCAGTACAAGTACCGCTGCTATGTCCCGTACAAGCGGTATGTCGGTGTGGTCACCAGTGATAAGGAGCCAGATGTGCGGCAAAAGGTCACCGCGCAGTACGCGCTTTTGGCGAATAGCCTCTGACACCTCGCTGACCGCGCCCTCGACCTGCCCTGCTCGACCAACTGCGCACTGACCACGGCCCAAATGATCACCCGGCCATGGGATCCCGGATCGACTGCTCGTTTCCGTCCCGATGCTGACGGTACTGCGTCGAGTAGGATCCGGCAGAAGGGAAGCCGAATAGGGCGACGGGACAAGGGGGGAACGTGAGTATGCGTGGCGGGTTCGTCGCACTGCTCATGGTGGGTGCCATGGCGAGTGCGAGCTGTGCTGGGAGTGTGACCGGGCATCCCGGACCAGGGCTGACGCCGGTGGATCTCGGGACCTTGAATACTGGCCCCTACAAGGCCGAACCCACCGCCTACGAACCCGACATCACCAGCGCGGCCGACGTGCGCAATGTCGAAGGGCAACGGCTACTCAATTATCTGACTCCCTCCTACGAGATCGACAGCGACATCGACATCCTCGGCGACATCAAGGTGTTCTTCGACGGCAACCAGCTAGCCGAGTCGAATACTTTCCCGGAGAAGTACCGATCCGCCGCAGTCGACAACAACCTGCTGCTCGGGGTCTATGTCTCGCGGATCAACGAGAATCTCCGGAGTCGAAAGAAACTCATCATCTCGGTGCTGCGGTTTCCGACCGACACCGCCGCTAAGAAGGCAGCCGACGATTTCGACTCGACAACGAACTCCGACCCTGGCCGACACCAGGTTCCGATCACCGGCCATCCGGATGCCAAGGCGTCCTCACCGGATGACGTCACCGGTATTTCTTTTCTGGCACACGGCCCTTACGTCGTCATGGCGAATGTCGGCATCCCGGAACCGAATCGGGCCGCACTGACCGAAGTCATCCAGAAGACCCTGGACAAGCAGACAGCCCGGTTGGACCAGACTCAGCCCACCCCACTCGACGATATCCTCGACCTTCCCCTCGATCCGGACAGCATCATGCGGCGCGCGCTGCCCAAGGCACCCGATTACAGCGACCCCTACATCTACGACTGGGATTTCGGCCCTTATCAACCGACCGGCGAACTGCACTTCGAACGCAATCCTGCCGAGGTCGCGAAGGCATTCGACGAAAGCGGTGTAGATCTCGTCGCGCGACGCGGCGGGGTCGTCTATCGAACCAGGGATTTGTCGGGTGCCTTCCGTCTGCAGTCCACGCTGACCAAGGTCGGAAAGAACGACGAGGTACTGGATCCTCCACCCGGTCTGCCCGACGCCCGGTGTGTGAAGCTCGACAAGACCGATCCATATCGTCTCTTCGACGGCCTGTGCGCTGTCGTGTACGGAAGGTATGTCGGCGTAGTCATGTCGAAGATGCTCTCATCCGCCCGGGTGGACCATTCCCTGTATCAGCGTGCGGCCGCGCAGTATTCGGTCCTGACTAAGAGTGAGTAGTGAGGCTGTCATGCGACTCCCACACATTCTGCGCGTCCTGCTCGCCACCGCGATTGCGGCCACCGCCGGATGCGGCGGTACCGACCGCACGACGACACCGACCATCGACATCTCGAAACTGGATTCCGGCAATTACCCGGTAGCTCCACGTGACATCGAGGCGATCAGAATGTCGCGAACCGGGCCCGCGCTGGAAGCGATCCGAATCGGCAATTCGACTCCACTGCCTTTCGACGTGGATGGAAAATACGCTTTCCAGCGGCTCACCAACACTGATCGTCGAATCACTCCGAATGCCACACCGACTGTATTCTCATTGAGCGACGCAGAATTAATCGAATCGACTCGAGGGATGGTTGCCGGATGGGATAGCAGTGGCGAGCGCCGCAAGAACCCATCCGTAGGACGGCAGGTCAACCTTTCCCTGCTACGGTTTCCGGACACCGCGCAGTCCGAAACCGCACTTCGCCGTCTGACCGACAGACAATCCGATAATTTACCCGGCGATTCGGTGCAACTACCCAAGTTCCCACAGGCGCGGGCGAAATGGTCGGTCAGCAAGAAATATCTCGATGCATGGCTCACACACGATGCGATGGTGCTATACGTGCATATCGAGGACCCGCTCAGCGAACCAGCGGAGCCGGCCCCGCTTATCGACTTCGCGCAGAAGTATTTCGAAAAGCAGATCGAGATGCTGGCGAGCTACTCGCCCACCCCGATCGACCAGCTCGGATCACTCCCCCTCGACGTGGACGGCCTCCTCAGCCGGACCTTGCCGTTGGAGGAGAAGGAGCGGATCGACAAGGACTACGACAACTCGATGGTCCTACCTGTCCATGCCGCGCTACATTTCGAGAATCTACCCGGCATCACCAAGGCCGCTTTCGATGATTCCGGCGTAGATTTTGTATCTTTTTCCGGCGCAAGGCTATTTCGCGCCCGTGATACCGACAGCGCCACTCGTCTGCTGGCAGCTTTTGCGGAGCGGGACTCGGATGGCTACCGGAAGATCGACAGCCCGCCGAATATGCCTGCCGCGCGGTGCTTTGACACCGACAACGCGAGGTCGACTATCACTCGCTATCCGCCGGTGTGCTTCTTCGCTTACGACCGATACGTCGCGCGCGTAACCGGCCACAATCCCCAGGAGCTATACCAACGGACTGCGGCGCAATACAAGCTGCTCGCGCACTGATCACAGCTAGTAGGATCCCGCGGGAACCACGCGAACGAAGGGGAGGGCGTTGAAGCTCGCAGTGAAATCGACGCCGATTCGGGCGACCTGGACTCTGCTCGCGGTCGGCGTCCTGGCGATGGGCGCTGTCGGTTGCGGTACCGAGGTCCCTGGCACCGCAACGCGGGTTCAAACCGATGTGTCCAAACTCGATGTCGGCAACTACCAGACAAAGCCGCGCACCATCGGTAATGCTAAGAGCGACAAGCAAGCTCGCGCACGCGAAGCGCAGCGCCTTGCCGATTACGTCGCGTTGCCCTATGAAGCCGATCCCTCGTATGTCGAAGATGTATGGAGCCTTCGCTCGCATATCGTGCTCAACCGAAAAACCCTGGGCAACCTCGTTATCAACGACACCTTCGACGAGGTAGCCAAGGATCTGACTGCGGGTTGGGTCAATGCCTGGTCCACCGGTGGCGCGCCGGAGGACAAACGGCGGACGCTGAACGTCGCGGTACTGATGTTCCCGGATGCGCAGACCGCGACGACGGTCGGCCCGATGCTCGAGCACGACGACTTCACCTATAACCGCGACAATCAACCGGTTCCGATTACCAAGCACGCCAACACAACCGCGCACTGGCGACCGGATATCTCATCCATCGGCTCTTGGACCGTGCACGACCGGTATGTCATCTTCATCAAGGTTGTGGACGACACCTCCGCACCCGACCTCCCCGCATTGACATCACAGGTCGAGCGGATGCTGGATGTGCAGGTTCCGCTGCTCGACAAGTTCCACCCGACACCGGCCAACGAGCTCTCACACATACCGCTCGATCCTCTCGGACTCCTCGGACGGACGATCCCGAGCAATCCAGAGCAACCGTTGCGCGGCGAACCGGACGGCTCATACGAGGGCCGCGGCATGCTGAGTCTGTTGAATTCCAAGCCGACCACGATGGGGACACTGGAGAAGGGCGAGGTCGATCTGGTCTCCTTCGGCGATGCGGCGGTCTTTCGCAGCAAGACCGCCAAGGGCGCGGACGCGCTCTGGCAGGAATGGCAGCCTTCCAAGAACCTGGCGGCGAACAAGAAGATGGTCGAAGCGCCTTCCGGACTCGGCGAGCACGCCGAATGCTATGCGGATCTGGTCGGATCCGGCGATAAGCAAACCGTCTCCATGAATATCTGTGTGTTCCAAGTCGACCGGTACACCGTGCAGGCATTCGGAAAGCAGTTGCAGGATCTCCATCAGAAGGTATCGGCGCAATACGCCTTGTTGACCAGCGTGTGAGGGTGATCGCGTGAGCAAGAGACTGTTGGCAGGCGCTACGTTGGGCTTGGCGCTCACCATAGCGACGAGCTGCTCGAGCCCGATCACCGGAAATCCGCAACCGGGTCTGACCCCGGTCGAGCTGCGCAATCTGAAGACCGGAGCGTTGGCCACCGAACCGTCCGACTACCAACTGCATCTCAGCGACGGCAAGAAGGACGTCCGATTCATCGAAGCGCGCCGCATGTTGAACTACCTCGTGCACCCGTTCGACGTGGACAGCGATCTCACCGACGTCGGATACACCAAGCTGATGGCGGATCCCTACAGCATGACCGCGGACGGGGCCCTGCCCGAATTCTATAAACCCGTCACCGATAAGTACGATCTCATCGCGGGCGCCTACGTATCCCGGACCAATGGCAGTCTGCGCAGCACGAAACGACTGATTATGGTCATCCTGCGCTTTCCCACCGCCGCCGACAGCACAGGTGCCGCAGCCGAATTCGATCGGATCACCAAGGAACAGCGCGAGCGCCACGACATCCAGATCACCGGCTACCCGGATGCGCGGGCCTCGTCGCCCGACGATTTGACGGTCACCGCATTTCAGTCGCACGGCCCCTATCTCATCCTGACCAATGCCGCACTGCCACAGCCGAATAGGGACGGCCTCGCCGACCGCGTCAAGAAGGCCATTGATCTGCAGATCGCTCAATTGGACAGGCAGCAACCCGTTCCGCTCGATGATCTGCTCGATCTACCGATCGACCCCGACGGCATCATGCGCCGTGCCGCGCCGCGCGCAAAGGATTTCAGCGATCCCTTCTTCGGCATCGCTGACTTCGGCCCGTACCAGCCATCGGGAATTCTGCATTTCCAACGGAACCCGATCGAAGTCCGAAAGGCCATGGAGGACAGCGGTGTAGATCGCGTCGGAAGACGAGCGGGCACCGTCTATCGAACTCGCGATCTCGCGGGCGCTTTCAGATTGCAGACAGCATTGACCAAGCCCGGCAAGGACGACGCGATCGTCGATCCACCGCCCGGTCTACCGGACGTGCGCTGCCTCCGGCTCAACGCCACGGATTCGAATCGGCTGTTCAACAGCTTCTGCGCGATCGTGTACGGACGCTATGTCGCGGTTGTCGAATCGTCGACGCCCTCGACCACGCGGGTAGATCTGCGACTGCAGGAACGCGCCGCGGCACAGTACTCGATCCTTGCGAAAAGTGAGTGAGCGAATCAATGCGCCTACGCCACCGAGCCTTTACCACGGCATTCGCACTGCTGCTCGCGACGAGTGCTTGCGGCAGTGACTCCGACACTGCCGGACCGAACACACCCGCTATCGATATCAGCAAGTTGGATACCGGAAACTACCCGGCCACACCCGCAGATATCGAGCAGACCAGAAACTACGAAGCGGCCGTACTCCGGGAGGCGATCCGGATCGGCAATGCCATGCCGCTCGTAATGGATGTCGACAATCGATTCATCTTCGAACCGCATCAGTACTTCAACCGCTGGTTTTCGTCGAGGTTTTCGCCGTCGTTCAGTGGTTCCGGTGTGAACGGCGATGATTTCAACTCGGTCGCACCCGGGCTGGTGGTCGGCTGGTACACCTACGGACAGCGCCGCGAGGAGTTCGACGTCGGTCGCGCGGTGGCGATCTACACGCTTCGGTTTTCGAACGCCGACCAAGCCGCCGCGGCCGCTCGCACCCTGGCGGATCGCTCGGTCGGGGAAGCCTTCCAGATACCCGGCTACCCGGCCGCACGGACCACTTACCGCGCCAAGACCGAACTCGGCACGCCCGCGATGTACACCTGGCTCACCAAGGGCGATCTGGTCCTGCATGTGCGGATCGACGATCCGATCAGCGCCCCCTTCGACCCGGTTCCGCTCGCCGATATCACCAAGCGAGCGTTCGACAAGCAGATCGAGATGCTGAAAAACTATGCGCCGACTCCAGCAGACCAGATCGCGGCGCTGCCGCTCGATGTGGATGGTTTGCTCAGTCGGACACTCCCACTCGAAAAGGACAATATGCCGGTCGACGGGTCCAATCCGTCCGCTGTCTATCCGAAGCAGGCCGCCCTGCATCCGGAGAACTATCCGAACCTGGCGAAGGCCGCATTCGACGACGCGGGGGTCGATTATGTCGCCGTGGGTGGCGCCCACATCTATCGCACCCGCGATGCGGCCGGCGCGGCCAGGTTGCTGGCAGCGGTAGAGGCCCAAGTCGCCGCGAAGTACGACAAGATCGACAGCCCGCCCAATCTGCCGACCGCCCACTGTTTCGATACCAAGGCGGGCACCGCCTCCTGGTCCTACCCACCGGTGTGCTTGGTCCCCATCGACCGGTATGTCGCCCAAGTCCACGGCAGCAACGTCCAGGACATGTATCAAAGGGCGGCGGCCCAATACAAGCTATTGTCAAGCGCGCGTTGAGCGGCCGGGCATAACGTGCCCACCAGTGTGTACATGACGAGATGCGAGTCGAATACCCACCGTCGACTTGCTAGATTTTCCCCGAAGGCTCGCAGTCCGGGCGTTCGACATCGTTGAGGAGGACCGAATGGCGTTGCGGCCCGGCGCAATCGTAGGCGGCTACCGGGTACTGCAGGTTCTCGGCAGCGGCGGCATGGGCACCGTCTACCTGGCACAGAATCCCATTCTGCCCCGCCGCGATGCACTGAAGGTCCTCAGCGCCGATCTGTCCACCGATGACGAGTTCCGGGCGCGCTTCGAGCGCGAGGCGAATCTCGCTGCCGGACTCGATCATCCGAATATTGTCGCCGTCTACAACCGCGGTGAAGAAGCCGAGCAGCTGTGGATCGCCATGCAATACGTCGATGGCGTCGACGCCTCGGACGAGGCCAGGAAGGGGCCGACGGTGATGACGCCGCAGCGGGCGCTGCGCATCGTCTCCGAGGTGGGTAAGGGGCTCGATTACGCGCACCGGCGCGGGCTGCTGCATCGCGATGTGAAACCGGCCAACTTCCTGCTCTCCGCGGCCGAAGAGGGCGATGAGGAGCGGGTGCTGCTCACCGATTTCGGAGTCGCCAAATCCGCCGAGGACGGCCAAGACCTCACGGCCACAGGCAATTTCATGGCCACCGTGGCCTATGCCCCGCCCGAACAGTTGGTCGGAGCCAGCCTCGACCACCGCGCCGACATCTACAGCCTCGGCTGCTCCTTCTTCAAGCTCTTGACGGGCCAGAACCCGTATCCGTCGACCATGCCGGCCGTGGTCATGATGGGCCATCTGCACGAGCCGCCACCGAAGCTGAGCGCCGTCCGGCCCGGCCTGCCGCCCGCGCTGGACGCGGTGATCGAGAAGGTGATGGCCAAAGATCCGGCACAGCGCTATGCGACGTGCCGCGAGTTCACGCAAGCGGCCGAGGCCGCGCTGTACGGCAATCAGTTCCGGGCGCCCGAGGCCGGGTACTCGACAGACGTTCGCACGTCGATTCCGGGATACGCTACGAATCCCAATACACCGATCCCGGGATACGGCACCGATTCGGGCATCCCGACCTACGCCGCGAACACGGGGTACGGGCCGCTCGGACGTGAAACCACCGATCAGAGCCTCATAACGACCCAGCGAAATGGCAACGGAAACAACCGGTCCGGCGCACGCCGCTTCCTTGTGCCCGCCATCATCGGCTTGGTGGTCGTCGCGGCCGTCGCGGCGGGCACCTTCTTCTTCACTCGCGACGGCGGGACAAACGACGCGGGCAGCCGAGACAAATTGGCCCAGGTCCGCAACGACTATCCGCAATTCGACGGAAAGACCGTGACGGCCTTCAATTACGGCAATGCCACGCTTTCGGTAGCGCTGAATCCGAGCGCACAGTCGAAATTCCTGCAGGACATCGGTTTCCGGTACAGCAGCAAGTACAAGGCCGTCGGAGATGAGAAATCACCGCGACAGCTGTCGGCTAGCAGCTACTCGACAGATATCGACACCGATATCGTCATCGTGCTGCGATCCGACAGCGAGGCGGGCAACGGTGGGCTGCGTGGCCTGCCGGGCGCGATCCTGACCAGTTCGGCCAAAGTGGTGGTGGTGGACGATCCGGCGACCGTCCAGGCCTTCCAGGTCTGGACCGACCAGTCGACGAACCTGTTGGCCGACAAGATGGTCCCGACCATCGCCAAAGTCGTTACGAAGTAGCGCGCTGCCTCGGTGTTCGTCGGCTGCGCGGTAGACGTGACGCCGGGCCGTTCGGTAGGGTGTTCGCAGCCAGCCCACTAGCCAGTTCAGGTGGAAAAGCGAGCGAAGGGGGAAGGAGGGGAACGCTGGCAGCGACCGATTTGCGGCACCGCGGTACGAGATGTCCAGGGGGAGTTCATGCAGCCTCCAATCACGGTGTACCAGTCGATAACGCGCAGGCGACGGGACGCACATGAGCCCAACAGGTTTTCCGAAAACTGAATGGAACCGATCGAGCCTATGAAGCGTCCAACCATATGAACAGGTCAGCTGGCACCTGCAATGTTTGACCATCAGTAGAACCAGGAGGAGCCACAGTGGCTAACACCGGCAAGCTCGAAGCGAGTCCCGAACTCATCCGCCAGAAGGCCAAGGAGTTCCAGGAACAGCACGACAGCCTGATGGCCGCCATCAGGCAGCTGAAGACCGACGAAGACAACGTGACGAACGGTGCCAACTGGCAGGGCGCGGCCCGTGACGCGTTCAACGCGTTCATGGAGCGCTACTACTACCAGGCCGACAAGATGAACGACAAGCTGGCGGAGACCGCTGAGAAGCTCGTCAAGATGGGCACTTCGTTCCAGGATCAGGACGACGAGTTCTCCAGCAAAGTGAACGCTCAGGTTTCCAGCCTGGATCTCCCTGCCGTCTAATCATTCCCGACTTACTCCCAAGGAGACTTCCATGAGCCAGACCATCTCCGCCAATTTCGACGGCGTCGCAGAAGGCGCTCGGCAGATCGTCAAGCGTGCCGGGGACATTCAGACCGAGCTCGAGTCCTTCCACAAGAAGGTCGAGGAGTACATCACCACGTACGGCTCGGGTTCCGCGAACGAGGCATTCGGCCAGTTCCAGGCCAGCTGGAACCAGATGACCATCCAGCTGAACACCACCCTGCAGGGTGCCGGTCAGCTCATCGACAAGGGCAACTCGGAGCTGCAGGGCACCGACGTAGCGCTGTCGAACATCTTCTGAGTCGAACTCGGACAATTCGAGCCCCCGGCGATTGTGCCGGGGGCTCGAATTATTTGTGCACTGAGTGCGGCGAAACCATACTGGGACAACACCGTTCAGGGATTGACCTGTAGCGAGGCCGCGAACTGCTCGCAGGGTTGTTTGATCGAGTCGGTGCCACCGAGGTACTGACACCCGGTGCTGACCTGAAGTCCGTGCTCGACCAGGACGTGCCAGCTCACCGTCGAACCGTCGCCTGGCTGTTCGGTGTAGGCGAGCCCGGACTTACCGCCGAAGACCACGTCGCGCTTCAGATCGCTCAGCTTGCCGTTGGGCTGCTGCTTCATCTGAGTTTCGAGATTGGCGGCGACCTGCTCGTATCCGGTACCCGGGGCGACCGGGGTCTGGATCAGTGTGATGCGGGCACGGGTTCCGTCCGACGGGACGAGGTCGACTCGCGATTTGGTGGGGTCGATGGCCTGCGTCAGGCGCCACCCGGACGGGATCTGAAAGCGTACGCGTCCAACGGTTTCCGATGATGGCTTCGAGGTCGTCGGCGGTTGGGTGACCGGCAACTGTGCGGTCGTGCCTGCGGCCGCTGATGTGGTCGCCGCCGAGACCGCAGAGGTATCGTCCGAGCCACCGAATGCGAATACGGCACCGGCGGCCACTGCGGCGACCACCAGCACTCCCGCAATACCAGCGATCACATAGGCCTTGGTATTTCGGCCGGGTGGCTGCATGGCCGCGGCTCGCTGACGCAGCGGCTGCATCCACTCGGTGGTCGGCAAAGGCGCGACTTCGGGCTGATATCCCGGTTCCTGCTGTGGTCCGCGCATCAGATCCGCGCCCGCGATCGGACGCACTTCGATCGTCTGTGTGCAGACCTGTTGCACCGCTGAACGAATCAGGTCCAGCTTCGCCGGATCGGAAACTCCAACGGCCTGAACAAAATCGGCGGGCTGACCCGCGAGCACGCGATCGATGAGCTCGCACAGATCGTAGTAGCCACTCGACTCCGGCTCGACATCGGCGACCGCGAGATTCGGTTCGTGCTCACACGATTCGATTCGGATGCCCTGATGGCTGCGCACTACCGCGGTCGCGGTGGTGCAGAGCGGGCCGCATTCCAAGACGACCGTGCGACGGCTGCGGGCGGTGCCGACATCGGCGATCACCGCGCGAATCGCCATGTCCTCGAACACCACATCCGCGGCGAAGCGGCGGGCGGCCTCGGCGAATACCGCTCGCCGACGACCACCCCATTCGGTCGGACAGACGACGGTGAGCTGCGCACACGGAACCGGGACGCCGAGGTTGCGCATTACGGTGCCGACTACCGAGCCCATCGCCTCGGCGAGACTCGGCACGCGCGGCAGCAAGGCGATCCGATCCGCCGCCACGTACTGGACGGCTGAGCTGACCTGTGTCGGCGGCGTAAGTGGCTCGCCGACAACGAGATCGCCGTTGCTGCCGAGCACCACCGACGGCGGCACATCCCAATGTGTGGCCGGACCGCGCGCCCATATTCGGGTGTCGGTCACCACCAGATCGACGTTCGACATCACTCGGCCGGTGGCATCCAGGCCAGCTGAATCAAGCCCTCGGTATTGCGCGTGACGTAGGTGCCACGCCCAGGCGGTTTGATACCGGGGCGGGTGGTGCCGAAGAGCACGCCCTCGTCCTTATTGCAGCTCATGACCAGAGCGGCCGAACCGAGATCCTTCATGCGTGCCACCGTCGCCTCGTACATGGCCCTGCTGGCACCACCGGAGCGCCGCGCGATGATCACGTGGAAACCGAGGTCACGCGCATGCGGCAGGTGGTCGACCAGTGCCGACACCGGGTTGCCGCTGGAGGAGGCGACCAGGTCGTAGTCGTCGACAATGACGTACAGCTCCGGACCACGCCACCACGAGCGGTCGCGCAACTGCTGTGGCGTGACGTCGGGTCCCGGCGTCCGCTGCGCGACATAGGCGGCGAGATCGGTCATGTTCTGGGTGAACTGCGGTGCGGTGGAACCGTATCCGGCGAGATATCCGTCGGGCACGAGTCCCAGCATTGACCGTCGGTAGTCGCCGAGGATGAAACGCGCCTGATCCGGGGTATTCGACGCCGCGATGCTCTCGATGATCGTCCGGAGCAATGTCGTCTTACCGCTCTCGGTATCACCGAGGACGATGAAGTGCGGGCTCTCGTTGAAGTCGAGATAGACCGGGGCCAGCTCGGATTCGTTGATACCGAGCGGAATTCGCATGCACTTGACTTCGGGGTCGACCTGCGACGGCCAGTTGCCCGCGAGCTGCAGCAGCTGCTCGCGCGGCAGCATTTCCGGCAGCATCCTGGCCGCGGGCGCCGGGCGGCCGGGGGTCAGCCGGGCGATGGTCGCCACCGCATCGGCGACGGCCTGGCCGAGGTTGTCCTGATCCGCGCTTCCATCGATGCGCGGCAGACCGGTCAGCATGTGCAGGCACTCGGGCGTCATACCGCGCCCCGGACGGCCCTGCGGCACAAGCGAAGCGAACTTGCGGCCGAGATCGGAGTCCATTGGGTCACCGAGGCGGAGCTCGATGCGGGTGCCGATCTGGTCTTTCAGGGCGGGGCGTGCCTCGGCCCAGCGGGCGAGGGCGATGATCACATGGACGCCGTAGGACAGGCCCTGAACCGCGAGGTTCATGATGGGCTGCTCGAGGGGGTCGAAGTCCTGGCGGATAGAGCCGAAGCCGTCGATGACCAGGAAGACATCGCCGAAGGGGTCCTCGTGCGCACCGGCTGCGGCGGGACTGCTCGCCGGATCCATGGCGCGGAGGCGGCGGAATTCGGTCATCGACTCGATGCCGAGTTGACGGAACCGCGCCTCGCGCTGGCGGACGATGGTGGTCATCTCGGCGATGGTGCGGCGGACCTTGTCCTCGTCGAGACGACTGGCCACCGAACCCACGTGCGGCAGGCCTTCGAGGCTGGCCAGGGTACCGCCACCGAAGTCGAGGCAGTAGAACTGCACCTGTTCGGCGGTGTGGGTGAGGGACAGGGCCATGATCATGGTGCGCAGAGCCGTCGACTTACCCGACTGCGGGCCACCGACGACCGCGACATTGCCTCGCGAACCCGACAGGTCCACGACGAAGGGGTCGCGGCGCTGGTCGTAGGGGCGGTCGACAATGCCCATGGGCGCGCGCAGGGTGGCGACGGCGGAGTACTCGCCGGTGAGCACACTGCGTGGGATGAGTTGGTCGAGGGTGGGCGCCTCTTCCAGGGGCGGGAGCCAGATCTCGTGGGCCGCGCGGCCGTGGCCGCGAATGCGGGAGGCCAGCATATTGAGGTTGGAGATCTGTTCGCCGTCCTCGGACTGCGGTTCGGGATCGTGCGTCGGCTCGGACGGCAGCGGGACCCGGTCGATGGTGCGGAAGTCGACGTGGGTGGCGGTGAAAGGGCGTGCCTTGATGTCGATTTCGCCGCCCGCGACACCGGCCTGGGTGACCTCCCGCTGGGAGCCGCCGCCGACGTAGGGGCCGGAGACGTAGGAGGCCTGGAAGCGCTGGATCTCACCGGAGTCGGACTTGAGGTAACCACCGCCGGGGACGCCGGGCAGGTTGTAGGCGTCGGGGACACCGAGGACCTGGCGGGATTCGTTGGCGGAGAAGGTCTTCAGACCGATGCGGTAGGACAGGTGGCTCTCCAGACCCTTCAGCTTGCCTTCTTCGAGGCGCTGCGAGGCCAGCAGCAGGTGCACGTGCAGCGAGCGGCCGAGGCGGCCGATCATCACGAACAGTTCGGCGAAATCCGGGTGCTGGGTGAGCAATTCGGAGAACTCGTCGAGCACCACGAACAATGCGGGCAGCGGGTCCAGATCGGCACCGGCGGCGCGCGCCTTCTCGTATTCGGAGACGTTGGCGAAGTTGCCCGCCTGGCGCAGCACTTCCTGGCGTCGGTTCATCTCACCGGCCAGGGCGTCGCGCATACGGTCGACGAGGTCGGCTTCCTCTTCGAGGTTGGTGATGACGGCCGCGACGTGCGGTACGCCGTCCAAGCCGAGGAAGGTCGCACCACCCTTGAAGTCGACGAGCACCAGGTTCAGCTGGTCCGGCGAATGGGTCGCCAGCAAGCTGAGCACCAGGGTGCGCAGGAATTCCGATTTACCGGAACCGGTTGCGCCGATGCACAATCCGTGCGGGCCCATACCGCTTTCGGCGGCTTCCTTGATATCGAGTTCGATGGGCGCGCCGTCCGCGCCGACACCGAAGGGCACGCGCAGCCGCTCGCGGCCGTATCGGGGACGCCAGGCGTGCTCGGGATTGAATGTGCCGATATCGCCGAGCTTCATCAGCTGGGTCCAGGTCGAGATCACTTCGGCGTCATCGTTTTCGACATCGCTGCTGCGCTGGGTCGCGGCGCGGTACGGCGCGAGTCTGCGCGCGACCTGCTGGGCCTGCTGCGGACTGATCCGGTCGATGAGCGCGAAACGCTCCTGGTTGCCGGTGGCGCCGCGACCGACGCATTCACCGTTCTCCACGACCATCTTGATGCCGCGCGAAACCGCCAAACGCGGTGCGTAGCCGCACAAGTCGATGATGGTCACGCCCTCGTAACCGGATTCGCGAAGTTGGTCTTCTTCGGCCTCGAGCAGACCACCGTCGACAACAATGACGATATGCACCAGGTTGGCGTTGGCCGGCTGGTTACGGGAGTAGCGAACGCGGTTGGCCAGCAACGGATGCAGGCCCGCGGTGGCCTCCCGGATCGAACCGTAGAACATGCGCTGGGTGCCGATGCCGTCCTGCGCGTCCGGATGCTGGGTGTGCGGCAGCCACTTGGTCCACTCCCATTCGCGGGCGGTATCCGGGCCGCAGACGACGGCGATGAGCACCTGGTCCGGCGCCTGGAACATGCACAGCTGCAACAGCATTGCGCGGGTCATATCGCGGGCCTCGGCGCGGTCGCCGTCGAGTGCGATGGTCGCGAAGCCCTTGACCGCGATCGCGGTCGGCAGATCCGGAACGGTGGAGTGCGCGCGCACGAAGCGACGCAGCGAAACCGCCGCGATCGGCTCCAATTCCTCGACCGGACCGGTCTCCGGCGCGACCAGGCGGGTGGCCAGGCGCTGTCCGCCGGTGCCGATGCGGGCGTGGCAGAAGTCCTTGTCCCCGGCGCGGCGTTCCCACATGCGGGAAGTTCCGGCCAGCATCCAGATCAGGGCTGGTTCCGGATGGCTCCATTCGACGGAAGCGCGCTGCTGCGTGGCGGTCTGGTCGACGTCCTTGCGAACCTGATCCAGGTAGCGCAGGTAGTCCTTGCGGTCCTCGTTCGCCTCGGCCGCCTTCTGTCCCTTGCCGCCGCCCTGACCGGCGAACATGCCGACCATGGAGACGACCATCATCATCGGGAACATCATGCTCATCGGGTTCGACGTGATGCTGCTGCCGCCCTGGGTGAACATCAGCGCCATCATGCCGACCATGCCGACGACCATCACGACCGGCATCAGCTTCGATACCAGGCTGCCCGGTGTCACCCTTGGGATTTCGGGCGGCGGCTGCAGCGTGACCTCGCCACCTGGCGAGCGCGGCATCTCGCGACGCGCGCGCCGCTGAAACCGGACGGTACTCATCGGACGAGATCCCCCTCTTCGCAAGCTGCGCTTTTTCGGCCTCAGTGTAGAGGGCACAGCTGACATGTCGTACAGTTCGACCAGCATTCTGCTGCCCGAACGGTGGGTTCGCAAGCTTGGCCCCCTCGCTCACGGAACGCGGAAATACGAGGTAGAGACCGAGTTGGGGGAAGCTTGACACACGCGCGACTTGACCACATCGACGAAGAATCCTCGCGCGGCATCGTCCGTGCGCCCGACCTTGCCCGGGTCACGATTCTCGCGAAGCACACCCAGGTGGATATGGCGATTCCGGTCGATGTGCCGGTCGCGCTGGTGATCCCGAGTGTCGTCGATATGGTCGCTCAACACAGCCGCACCAACGATTTCGACAATGAGGGCGAGCGCTTCGAGCCCGCTGAATGGGTGCTGGCCAGAATCGGCCATCCGCCCTTCTCCAATTCGCTGAGCCTCGGTGAGCACGGTGTGCGCGACGGCGAACTGCTCATGTTGGAGAGCGCCTCACATACCGCGCCGACGCCGCTGTTCGACGACATCATGTACAACGTCGCGATCGCCGACGCCGACCACTACCGCAGCTGGACCCCGAAGGTCGCGCGGATCACCGGTTCGGTGCTCGCCGCGCTCACCATGATCGTCGGCTGCCTCGGTCTGCTGCTGTCCAAAGACGCACTGCCGGGCTGGATCAGCGGTTCGCTCGCGTTGACCGTGGCGATTCTGCTGGTGGTCGCGGGCATGGTGCTCAGCAGAATGTACGGCGACACCTCGACCGCGCTGGTGCTCGGCGGCTGTGCGCTGCCCGCCTCGTTCACCGCCGGAATGCTCTATGTGCCAGACGATTACGGCTGGGCGCATCTGCTGCTCGGTTCGGTATTGGTCGGCGCGACAGCGGTTCTCGCATGGCGTGTCACCGGCGTCGGACTCGCGCTGTTCATCGGCGCGGCCACGCTCGCGGTGTACGCGGTACCGGCCGCGCTCGTCGGCGTGCTCACCGACCAGCCGCAGAAGGCCATCGGCGCCGCCGTCGCCGCGCTCGGACTCGCGGGTCTTTCACTCGCGCCGCGGATTTCGATGCTGCTGGCAAGCCTTCCGCTGCCGCCGGTGCCCTCCCCCGGCACCCCGATCGACCCGACCGAGGACGATCCGGACGATCACCGCGCGCTGCCGACCATGGACGCGCTGCGGGTGAAGTCGGAACGCGCCCGGATGTACCTGGCCGGACTCGTCTCGGCGACCACGCTGCTTTCTGTGGCGGGTGCGTTGGCGGGCACCGACCCCGGCGCGGAGGATCCGTATTGGCCGGGTATCGCGCTGGCGCTGGTGATCGCCGTAGTGCTGATGTTCCGCAGCCGGACCTACGCGGGTGCCGAACAGGCCGTGGTACTGATCGCGGGCGGCGCGTCGATCGTGCTGATCATGATGGTCGGCGTCGCCGTCGGCATGGAGCAGCCGCTAGCCGTCTTCGGTGCGGCAATGGTGGTGCTGGTCGCCGCGCTGATTCTCGGCATCATCATTCCGAACCAGTCCGCCACACCGCCGATGCGCCGCGGCGTCGAATTGCTCGAGTACGCGTTCGTGGCCGCCGTGCTGCCGCTGGTGTTCTGGGTGGCCTCGCTCTACTCGCTCGTTCGCGGGCTGTGAACAGGCAGATGCGCGTCGCGGCGGCAGCCGTGGCGTTGGGTCTGAGCGCGTCGCTGGGGCTGGGGGCCGGTGCTGCTTCCGCGGACCACCCGCCCGCGGTGAATCCGGGACTGCTGCCCGCGGGCGATCCGGCCGCACCACCCGAAAAGACCGAGCGCCCAGCGAATTCCGATTGCTCGAATACGGTCTCCGGCGGTGAGGGCGCGACTATTCCCACCGCGCAGCGCTCCCTCGATCTGGAAAAAGCGTGGCAGTTCTCCAAGGGGGAGGGCCAGACCGTCGCGGTCATCGATACCGGTGTCGCGCGGCATCCCCGGTTGCCGGGACTGATCGCCGGTGGCGACTTCGTGGCGAACTCGGGCGACGGCACCGAGGACTGCGACGGGCACGGCACCTTTGTCGCGGGACTGATCGCCGCGTCGAAGATCGACAACCAGGGATTCTCCGGTGTCGCACCGGAAGCACGCATCATGACCATCCGTCAGACCAGCAAGATGTATCAGAAGGAAGGCCGGTCCAGGGAGCGCAATCCCGACGACCTGCCCGAGGGCTACGGCAACCTGGCCACCATGGCCTCCGCGATCCGGCGCGCGGCCGATGCGAACGTGAGCGTCATCAATATCTCCGAGGTGTGGTGTGGCTCGTCCAATGACGTCGACGGATCCATTGGCGCGGCAGTGCGATACGCGACGCTGGAGAAAAACGTGGTCGTGGTCGTGGCGGCCGGAAACCAGGACGGCTCCTGCAAGACCGAACAGCAGATCATCGATCCGCTCAATCCGTCCGCCGACCCATGGAGCAATGTCAAGGTCAATGTGAGCCCGGCGCGCTGGGACGACTATGTGCTCTCGGTGGGCTCGATCGATTCGAACGGCGCGCCGTCGAAGTTCACCGTGCCGGGACCGTGGGTGAGTGTGGCCGCGCCGGGCGAGAATATGACTTCGCTCGACCCGCGCGGCACGGGGACCGCGACGGGCACCACGAATCAGCAAGGGCAGCAACAGGCGATGAGCGGGACGAGCTTCGCTACGCCGCTGGTCTCCGGTGTGGTCGCGCTGGTACGTGCCCGCTTTCCGCAGCTGAGTGCATTGGACGTGGTCAAGCGGATACAGGCCACGGCGCACGCGCCCGCCGAGGGGTGGAGTCCGTATATCGGCTACGGCGCGGTCGATCCGGTCGCGGCGCTGACCGATGAGGTGAGCAGCACGCCGCTGCCGCCCAAGCGGCCGAGCCCGGCCAAGAGCGCCCAGCTCGCGGTGCCGAAACCGGCGCCGCCGCCGGACAATCGGGCCCGCAATGTCGCGCTGATAGGCACCGGGATCATCGGTGCCGCTTTGGTGCTCGGCTACCTCGCCTCGTTCCCGATACGCCGCCGGTTCGGCGTCAAGTCGGACGATATGTAGCGTCTTCGTGGCAAACGGCGGTACATAGGGTGTCGCACCCGATCGATACAGGTAGTTCCCATGCACGCAGCACAACACGACGGCGGCCAACCGAGCCGTAGACAAGCCTGGGAACGCACGACCGGCATCCCGATGCTGGTGCTCGCCGTGCTCTTCATCTGCGTCTATGCCTGGCATGTGCTGGATACCGGAGCGTCACCGCGACTCGATGCCTGGCTCGAACGGGTCGACATCATGATCTGGGCGGCATTCGTCGCGGACTTCGGCATCCGGACATGGCTGTCCACCGATCGCTGGCGATTCGTGCGTACGCATCCGCTGGAGCTGTTGATCGTGCTGTTGCCGCCGTTTCGTCCGGTGCGGTTGCTGCGGGCGGCGCTGTTGGTGCTGGACCAGCTCAACCGCAATCGGGTGACGCGCGCCCGGCTCGCGATATTCGTCGGCACCAGTTCGGCACTCACGCTGGTGCTGTGCAGTCTGGCGTTCTTCGATGCCGAATACGGCGCACCCGACAGCAAGATCCACAACTTCGGCGACGCGCTGTGGTGGTCCATGGTGTCGGTGACCACGGTCGGCTATGGCGATGTGTATCCGGTGACCGTGCAGGGTCGCATGATCGCACTGATTCTGATGACGCTCGGCATCGGCCTGATCAGCTTCGCCATCGGCACCACCACCAGCTGGGTGATGGACCAGCTGAAGTCCGTCGAGGTGACCGCCGACCGCACCGAAGTGGAGATCACGATGCTGATCGACGAAATCCGCTCGCTACGAAGCGAAGTCGCCGAGTTGCGCGCGGCCTCGAAGTCCGAGGACTGACTCAATTCGCTGAGGCGACAGGTGATTTCGACGGTGACGGGTCTGCGGCGACGCCGTCGTGGGCGACCATCGCATCCGCGCGGGACAGGCTCGGACCGGCTGCGAGCAGGCCGACGATCGGCCACGGCGCCGGTTCGGCCTTGGTGCCCGAATCCGTGTCCATGCCGAGTGCCTTTTCGGCGTCGGAGTCCTTGATGCCGTAGCGGACACCGGTGTCGGCGATGTAGAACTTGCTGTCCTTGCGGCGGCTGTCGGGCTCGATGCCGGTGGTCTGGACGAAGGCGCCGGTGCCCGGCGGGATGTATACCGAGTCTGCGTTGGGGCCGGTACCGTCCGCTTGAGCCAATGGTACGAGTTTGGCGTTATCCGGAATCGGCAGGGCCACACCGGTGAGCACCGTCAGTTCGGCGCGATTGCCGCCGTCCTTGTTGTCCGCGGCGGCGGCCAGCGGCTTCCAGGACAGGCAGCTGACCGGCTGGTCCTTGTAGTCGACGATGGACGGCACAGCCTGCGGATACATGCCGACCGGCAGTGCGTTCGACACCGGCGCGTAGGTCTTGTCGATCTGATCGACTACGTCGTTGCCGGACGTCGAGCGGTTCCGGTTGCGGATGATCTCGGCGGTCACCGGCGAGATCGGCTGCAGACCGTCTTGCAGCACAACGTATTCCGTATTGGGCTGCGCGGGCACGTGCACCACGTCGCCGATCCGATGGTTGCCGATCGAGTAGCTCACCGAGCCGCCCGGGTTATCGATCTTGGGCGGAATGATCGGCAGCACTTCGGGAATCGTATTGAGCAGCCCCTCACCGATCGGCCGGGCGGTAGCGCCGGTGATCTTCAATGCGTCGGTGACCGCGCGCTCCTTGAGGTCGACGCGGGCACGCTTGCCGTCGTAGACCAGATACGCCGACTCCTTGCCCTGCACCAGCAGCGCCCGGTCCTTACCCATGACCGAGGCCTTCTCGCCGAGCGAGAGACTCCCGGCGAGCACCGAGGTGGTGAGGTCCTTGCTGCCGTCCACCTTCATCTGGTCGCAGACGGTCCAGATCCGGCCCTTGCCGTCCTTGTCGAAATGCAGTGAGGAAGGTGCGCCCGGAATGCCGATCAGCTGGCCCCGCGTTTTCTTGCCGATCTCGGATTCCTTGACGATGACGGCCTTTTCCGGCGATCCCGCGGCCAACCTGGCCGAGGCGAGGTTCAGCGTCGGATGCGCCACGTCGTTGATCATCACGTAGACGGCGCCGGATTCCTTGCCGATCAGGATCTTGTTACTGCCTACCTTGTCCTGCGGACGCAGCAGTGCGAGCACGCCGCAACCGGCCAGCACCACGATCGCCATGATCAATCCGGCCGCGTAGGCGCGGGACTGGGAGCGCATCGGATCGTGCAGCATGCGCACATCCCGGCGCACCAGCGCGTGTTCCATCCGGCGGACCAGGAAGCGGTAACCGCTCACCTGCCACCGTGTAGTGGGTTTTGAAGGCATGTTTCCCTCCCCGAACAATGCTCGCGTTCGCGGAACACAGTACAGTTTCCGAGGACTATTGTTCAGCTCGGCCGCTGCGATACGGCCGATACCGGGTACTTGGGGGACGACGATGGCCGAACAAGCCGGCGCGGGACCACGCCCGCTGCTCGGGCGCATCTCACTGCGGAATCTGTTGATCGCGCAGGTGATCGGGCTCAATGCCGGACTGCTCGCCCTGTTGGTCGGGCTCGGCGCCTGGCCAGCGCTCGGCGTCGCGGTGGTCGCCGGACTGCTGCCACTGATCCCGATTGCCAAGCGCACCATCCTGGATTGGATCGCCACCTGGTGGCGCTACCTCACCCACCGCGATTACGAGCTCGGCGATACCGTCGACTTCCGTGGCTCGGACGGTCGCTCGCTCGGGCTGTACTGGGACGGCAGCCGGGTTGTCACGGTCGTCGAGGTGCTGGCCCCCAAGGGTGGGCTGACCCGGATCGCTCGCACCACCGTGCACGCCTCGCATCTGCTGCCGCTGCCGGAATTGGCGAAATGCCTGAACCAGCACGACATTCTGCTCAGCGGTATCGACATCATCAGCCACGGTCACCGCAGTCGCTCCGGTACGCCCGCAGGCAAGATCTATGAATCGCTGCTGGGTCCGCTGCCCGCGACCGCACACCGGAATGTGTGGCTCGCCATCAGCTTCGACGCGATCGCGTGCCCGGAGGCCGCGGCCCGGCGCGGTGGCGGCAGTGAGGGTGCGTCACGCGCGGTAACCATTGCGACGCAACGCATTATGCGCACCCTGGAAGACGCCGACTGCAGCGCCCGAATCCTTACCGCACCCGAGATCCGCAAGGCGGTGCTGCAGGTCACGCAGGGCTTCGATCCGCGCACGCTGACCCATCGCTGGCGGAATGCCGAGATCGGCAACAGTGTGAATATCGGTAGCGCGGTCGACCCGAAGCGACTCGGTTCGGATCTGCTCTCGCAGCTGTGGGTCGCGCCGTCGCGCGGTACGACAGTCGCGGTGCGACTGCGCCCCGGTAGTTCGGCCGAATCGGTGAGCATCGGCGCGGCTTGGCGGCTGACCACACGGGAGCTGCCGGAGCGCACGAAGCTCAAGGGTCTGATCTCGATGAACGGGCGGCAGCGCGATGGTCTGCTCGCGCATCTGCCGCTGGCCATTCCGGATCTCGACGACGCGGTTCCGGTGATCGAGTACCCGATCGAGGTGATCGATGCGTTGCATCTGCCGTCATCAGGGTGCGGTCAGCTGATCGGTTCGGATGACGAGGCGCAGGGTGTCGCGGTCCGGATTGTCGGTACCGGTATTTCGACGGTGTATGTGGCCGGTGAGTTGTATCTGGCTCAGCAGTTGGTGTTCCGCGCGTTGGCAGTCGGTGAACGCATCCTGATCCGTACCGATCGGACGCATGCCTGGGAGAACCTGGTGACGACCATCGGGAACCCGGAGCGGCTGCAGATCGCGGTGGAGACGCATCAATCCGATGCCGGGTTCACCGCGACGGTGGTCGACGGTGTGCTGGCGCCCGCGCCGCACGCCGGCGTCACGACGATCTATGTGACCGGAGATCCGATGGGGTGGCCCGCGACTCGGCCGGACCTGTCGATCCATCAGCCGGGGGCCATCGGAAACCATGTGGTGCTGCGGACCGGGACTGCTCAGGTCGATTTGACGTTGGTGTCGATTCCGCGTGAGGCGACGTATATCGGGCATCCGCGCGGACGGCGGGCGATGGCTGGGAGTCCCCAGTAGCTACCAGCGTAGTCATCTGGCTGTGGTTGCGTTCCAGGCTTTTTTGGCGAGGGTAGTGAAATGGTGGTAGTAGTCGGCGCGTCGAACCACCATTCGACTGCCCTCGATGGGTTCTGCTCCCGATGGTCAGCCTGGGTAGGGGTCTGTGGTGCGGGCGGTGCGGAGAGTTCTTGCCCACCAAGCCAATTGGCGGATCAGGCGATCGGCGGCATCTATGGCGGCGCCGTCTTGGGTGTCGCCTGATTCGTCGAATCGCCTTTTGGCCTGATGGAAGCTGACGGTTTCGCGGATGGAGACCATGTGGATTTCCGCGACTACCTGGCGGAGTTGTTCGACGGCGCGCAGGCCGCCGGAGAGGCCGCCGTAGGAGACGAAGCCGATGGGTTTGGCGCGCCATTCGTGTTTCGCGTTGTCGAAGGCGGTTTTCAGGGACGCCGGGTATCCGTGGTTGTACTCGGAGGTGATGGCGACGAAGGCGTCGGCGTCGGCCAGGCGCCGGCGATAGGCCTCGACCTCGGCTGTGAAGGTCAGGTCGGTCGGCAGTGGGGTGGTTATGAGGTCGATGACGCCGGTGTCGAATTCGGGGGTCGCCCGGACCGTGCGCAGGAACCAGTCGGCGACCACCGGAGCGAATCGCTCCGGGCGCGTGCTGGCCACGATGACCTCTAGCCGTAGCGGAGTATCCACTGCGCGAGCCTAACTCGGTGTGCCGACGGTACGGTCGAGGCGGGCGCGGCGATCTCGATTCATTCGCGGGATCGGCCGGCGCGCGGCTCGGTGATTCCGCATGATTGACGGGGCAACCCGGTGCGACTCTGGAGGAAACGACATGATCCTGGTGACCGGCGCGACCGGCAATATCGGCACGGAACTGGTTGCGGCACTGAGCAAATCCGGCGCTGCCGTGCGCGCATTGGTCCGCGATCCCGCGCGGGCACAGCTGCCCGCCGGTGTCGAGGCGGTGACAGGCGATCTGAACCAGCCGGAAAGCCTGACCGAAGCCCTGGACGGGGCCACCGGAATGTTCCTGCTGCCGGGCTACGCCGACACCCCGGACCTGCTCGCCCGCGCGAAGAAGTCGGGCGTCCAGCACATCGTGCTGCTTTCGGGTGGTTCGGCGGCACTCGAGGATATGAACAACGCGGTCTCCGCTTATATGACGCAGGCCGAGCGGGACGTGCGCGAATCCGGCCTGGCGTGGACCTTTCTGCGCCCGCGCTCGTTCATGTCGAATGCGCTGCGCTGGTTGCCGCAACTCGAACAGGGTGATGTGATCCGCGCCCAGTTCCCCGATGTACCGGTCGCCGCAATCGATCCCGCCGATATCGCGGCCGTCGCGGCGGTCGCCCTGACCGGCGGCGGACTGGCCGGGCGCGTCCTCGAGCTGACCGGCCCGCGAGCGCTCGTGCCCGCCGATCAGGTCGCGGTGCTCGTCGAAGTGCTCAACCGGCCACTTGTCTGCCAGGGCTTGACGAATGCGGAAACCCGGGCCGAACTCGAGGCCTCCATGCCGCAGCACTACGTCGACGCATTCTGGAGCTTCTTCGTCGACGGCACCCTCGATGAATCCCAGGTCTACCCCACCGTGCGGGAAGTGACCGGCCGAGAACCGCGCACCTTCGACCAGTGGGCCCACGCCCACGCCGACGCCTTCGCTCCCCCGAAGGCGTGACCGATCGCAGTATCTATTCGACGGCAGGCTCATTCCTCACCGCATCTCCCCGACGCAGCCGCCCGCCCGAAACACACACCTTTACGGTCGAGCCGCGCGCTCACAACGTCGCCAGACGCAGCTCACCCACCCGCGACGGTCGCAATCGAAACAGTGCTGCGGAATCCCGGCTGCCCCCGTTCGAATCGTGCACGATATGCATTGGCTATCAGCGGTGATCGTGGCGTAGGTTCGAGATGGGGAGGGGACGAAGTGATCATCGAGCGCTGGCTATTGATCGAAACGCTCGGCCGTGTCGACAGCTGGTCGGTGTTGGCCATCGGTACTACGCCGCGTGAATGGAAGTCGTTTCAGCGGGCCGTGCCCAGTCGGTTGCAGCCGCTGGTCGCTGCCGCGTGTGCGAGTGGATCGGTCGTGGATCAGGTGCTGCCGACTTCGCGACAGGCATGGTCGCAGCGGCGTGTGCGGGCCGTGCCCATATCGGGTCCGGATGAGCAGGTGTACGCGATCCATCTCTGGGTCGGCCCCGGAGATCCCCCGCCCGCGCCCGGGGTTGCGCCGTTTCTGGTCGATGCGCGCACCCGCCGTGTGGACGCGCTGATGCAGGGACTCGGGCCGGATTTCGCGCCCCACCGCACACGCTGGGTCGGTGCCGAAATCTTCGAGATGGTCGAACGATTCGACGGCGCACTGGATTTCGTCGCGAACCTGACTCGATCCGAACCCGATTCCCGGTGGCTCGGGACGGCAACCGTGCACTCGAAGGCGGGCCCGCGCTCCATACTGGTGGCCACCCGCAACGCGGATACCTCCGCCGACCGGCACCGCTGGCGCGGCCTGGCGGTCGACGTCACCGATAGCGTTGCGCCGCAAGGCAAATCCTTCGAGGCGACCGCCCTCGATATGCTGCGCCGCGCCCAACCCAACCTCTACCTCGCGATCGTGGACACCGCCCAGATCCGATTGATCCGCTGGGTCACCGAACCCGTTCCGACAATGCGCTGGGCCGGCACCGACGAACGCACCGTCCCGCATCCGGCGGACCGCGCCCGAATCATCGAAGCCCGCAACGCGATGCGCTCCGGCGCAGCACACCACCAACTCCGCGCCGTCCGCCTGGCCGGCGAAAACAACGATTGGATCATCGCCCACTTGGAAATCTCCCCCCTCCCCGGCGGCACCCCGAACTCCGCCTCTCCCGAATTCGTCCTGGTCCAACTCGAAATCGTCGAGAACCCCGGCCTCGCCTGAGCACCCGCCGAACCCAGACCCGATCGACGCAACCTCCGACTTTGCCGACCCCGATCACCGCGACCGCGATCGGCACCCAGCGGGCGCGGACCATCGTCGAGGGCATCGAGCCGGTCGCCGAACACCCCGAGAGCACCACCGCCAAGAGATCGCGCGCTTGCAACGCTCTGGCGGGGCGCAACCGCCTTCAGATCGGCGAGCCCGCGCCGGCCTCCGGTTTCGCCGACTCGGGTTGGGGTGCAGGCGTCCGCATATTCGGTCCGGCACTCTCGATCATCGGCTCCGGCCGGGGCGCATTCACGTTCGGCGCCGGAGCATCCGGGCGGGAGCCTGGCCGCGCGATCGGCGCGGCGGCCCGTGGGGCCGGGTGCACCTGCTGCTGGGGTGCGGTCGGCGGCGGTGCGGCTCGCACGTGTAGTGGAGCGGGTTCCCGTTGGGGTGTGGTGGTCTCGACCGCGGGGGCAGCGAGTTCGGCTAGGCCGTGGATGGGTGGGATTCGGGCGGTGAAACCCAGTGCGCGCCTGGCCCGTTCGGGGTCGGCGGCGAGGTGGCGGGCGTCGGCGAGGAGGTAGCGGCCGGTTACCACGGGGGCCGGGCCGCCGCGGGCTTTGGCCATGATCGAGGCGACTTCCCACATGGTGATGGGGTGGCCGGAGGCGATGTTGAGGGGGACGAAGCCGGGTGGGCGGCGGTCGACGGCGGCCACGGTGGCGGCCACGATGTCGTCGACGTGCACCACATCCCTGACCTGTCCGCCGTCCTCGTCGACCAATGGCGGGCGGCCCTGATCGAGTGCGGCGAGGAAGTTTCCGATGAAGCCGGAGCGCGTGCCTTCGCCATAGCCGTTGTGGTAGCGCAATGCCGTGACGGCCGCACCGTTGGCCAAACCCCAAGCGAGCGCGTAGTTTTCCTGCGCCAACTTGCTGGCACCGTAGAAGCCGCGCGGACGCAGCGGCGCGTCCTCGGTGACCGGCTCCCAGGTGAGCAACTCCCCGGTACGCGGCGCCAGGTGGTCGAACATGCCGCGATCCAGATCGGCCCGCCTCCGCAACCCGGGATAGATCGGCCCGCTGTTCATCCCGCGATAGCGCCCCTCGCCGTACACCACGATGGATGACGCGAGCACCAGATGACGCACCTTCGCCCGACCCATCACATCGAGCAGGACCGCCGTCCCGAGATCATTGTGCGCGGCGAACACCGCCGATTCCGGCCCGGAGGTGACGGCGGCGAGGTGACAAACCGTATCGATACCGCGCAGCAACGGCTCGAGCGCATCGGCATCGCGCACGTCCACCCGCGACACCCCATCCGGCACTTCCACATCCGGCCCGAGTAGATCGAGCCCGACCACCTCGTGCCCGGCGGCGGCCAGTGCCCGCCGCAACCGCGACCCGACAAACCCGGCTGCCCCGGTGACCAGCACTCTCATCGCATTCGCACCCCGCGTTCGG
Organism: Nocardia sp. NPDC102475; assembly: GCF_055584605.1. Lineage (NCBI taxonomy): Bacteria > Bacillati > Actinomycetota > Actinomycetes > Mycobacteriales > Nocardiaceae > Nocardia > Nocardia sp. NPDC102475. Next base: position 52,238 of record NZ_JBVJLS010000024.1, read on the forward strand.
TTCCGAACCCAACCTGACTAGCTGCTCGAACTCACGGTAGTTCGAACGGCAGCGACACTCCCGCATGGACACGGCAACGGTCGCAGGTATCGGTTCCGGTGACCGCCGAAACCGAGCGCCGGATCAGCTCCTTGAACGGCCCGAGGTTCTTCTTGAACTCGGCGAAGACGTCGACCGCGTGCACACCGTGACCCTCCTCCAGCCCCGCATCCAGGTCGGTCACCAAAGCGACTGCGGCGTAGCACATTTCGAGTTCGCGGGCGAGCACCGCCTCGGGATGTCCGGTCATATTCACCAGTTCCCAGCCCTGCGCGGCGAACCAGCGGCTCTCGGCCCGGGTGGAGAAGCGCGGGCCCTGCACCACGACCATGGTGCCCGAGGATTTCATCGGCAGCGCATCCGTCGCGGATTTCGTTGCCGCGGAGCGCAGTTCGTCGCAGTACGGGTCGGCGAAGGAGACGTGCACGCCACCGCCGTCGAAGTAGGTCTGCGGACGGCCGGAGGTCCGGTCGACCAGCTGATCCGGCACCGCGACGGTCCCCGGCCCCCAATCCGCGCGCAGGCTGCCGACAGCGCACGGCGCGAAGATCCGCCGCACACCGATCGAGCGCAACGCCCACATATTGGCCTGATAGGGCAGCGTATGCGGCGCGAATTCGTGCTGTTTGCCGTGCCGGGGCAGGAAGGCCACCGGGCGACCCTCCACTTCGCCGACCGCGATCGGCGCGCTCGGCTTGCCGTAGGGCGTCTCGACCTCGACGGTGGTCGCCTCGTTATCGAAGAAATCGTAGAAGCCACTACCGCCGATCACGGCGAGCGCGGGGCGAACATCCAAACTCATGCACCGATTCTCTCGCTTGTTCCCGATTCCCGGCCAGACGGGTCCACATCCGGCCAACTGGACCTTCGTTCATCATGACCTGAGTCGTTGGGTAGTGGAGGTGTCGGTGAGTTCGTCGCGTACGCGCGCCGGGGTGACCCTCGCCGCGCTCAGCGATCCGGGTGGATTGCGCGGCAGCCCGCGCCACCTGCGCACCGTCGGCGGGTTCGGCGTGATCGCGGTCGCCGGGGTGCAGGCCAGCTTCTTTCTTTCCCTGCCCTACCTGCAGGTCGGTGTGACGCTGATGATCCAATTCCTGGCCCCGATAGCGGTGATCGCCTGGAACTGGGCCGCGCGCGGACGGCGACCATCCGGGGCGACACTTCTCGGCGCGGCAATCGCGCTCGGCGGCGCGGCGCTGGTCATCGATATCTTCGGCGCGGGCGGGATCAGTCTGATCGGGCTGGGCTGGGCAGCAGTCTCGATGCTGTGCAATGCGGTGTTCTTCCTGCTGTCGGAGCGCACCTCGGATTCGCTCAGCCCGGTCGTACTGCTCGGCTCCGGCCTGTCCGTGGCCACCGCGACCGCTTGGACGCTGGGCCTGACCGGCCTGCTACCGGTGCTGTTCGGCGATGCCGACACCGCGCTCGCCGAGCATCACCTGCCGGTCTGGCTGTCGCTGACACTGCTGGTCACGATCAGCACGGTGGTGGCGTATGCCTGCGGAGTAGCGGGGGCGGCGCGCATCGGCTCCACGCTGATGTCGCTGATTCTGCTGAGCGAGGTGCTGTTCGCGGTCGTGTTGTCGTGGCTGTTGCTCGACGAATCGGTCGCGCCGGTGCAGATGGTCGGCGGCGTGCTGGTGGTCGGCGGCATCGCGCTTGCCCGCAGCGGCGCCGAACACCGGCCCCGCACACCCGTGGCCGACGCGGCGCAGAGCGCGGTAACCTGACAACGCCCTCGCAGCACTGTACCCTAGGGGGGTATTAATGAGGCCGGTCAAGCCGGTGAGCAGCGAGGAGACAGTCGGTGACACCCACCCCGTCGCACAATGACACCGCGCCAGGCAGTGACTCGGCGGGTACTAGCCACGACCATTCCGGCCACGGCTACATCACCGCCAAGGACGACTACCTCAAACGCCTGCGCCGGATCGAGGGCCAAGCCCGTGGCCTGCAGCGCATGGTCGAGGAAGAAAAGTACTGCATCGATATCCTCACCCAGGTCTCCGCGATGACGAAGGCACTGCAGGCCGTTGCGATGGGCCTGCTGGAGGACCACATCAGCCACTGCGTAGTGGACGCCGCGGTCGCCGGCGGCCCCGAGGCCGACGCCAAGATCAAAGAGGCCACCGACGCCATCGCTCGCCTGGTGCGTTCCTGACGCTCAGCCGTGTCGCCGCCGGTACACCGCGGCTGCACCCGGATGCAACGGGACGGCATCGGTTCCGATGAGCGAGCGGGTATCCAGGAACTGGGTGCCCGCCGCCTCGGCGGGCACCAACCGGTCCGCTCGGGAAACGAGCAGATCGACGATCGCCCCCGCCGCGGCATCGGACATGGCCGGGGCGGCGAGCAGCAGATTCGCGACGCCAACAGTGCGGACCGAACGACCGCCGTCGTAGGCGTCGGCGGGAATTTCGACCAAATCGTAGAGGTGACCGAAGCGCTCCCGCATCGGCGCGGCCAACTCACCGAGTTCCACCAACCGCAACCGCTGCGGCACATCGAGCGCGTCGGTCGGCACGCCGCCCGCCCAAAGCAGCGCATCCAGCTCACCGGATTCCACACCCGCCACCGCATCTCGCAGCGGTCGATGCGAAATATCCACATCCGAAACGGGATTCACGCCCGCAGCCCACAGCAGGCGCTCACCGGTCACCGCCGCACCGGATCCCGCGGCCCCCAGGTTGACCCGGGTCCCGCGCAAATCGGTGACCCGCTGAATCGGCCCCTCCGAGCGCACCGCCAACTGCAGATAGTTCTCGTACACCCGACCGAGCGCCACCAACGGAGCCCGCTCACTCTGCACCGAATCCGCCAGCGCCAGTGCGGCATCCACCTGCCCGTTCGCCAACATCCCCAGATTTTCCTGCGAGCCGGTTGTCGTCACCGGTTCGATGCGCACCGTGCCCTCCTCTTGGGCAACCGCCGCGAGCAGTTCCGCGAATGCGTGATAGAAGCCGCCGACTTCGCCCGAGGCCAGCCGCACGAGTTCTGGACTCCGACCACATCCGACGGCTCCGGCCGCCACACCGAAGACGGTGAGCGCCAGGAACTTCCGCCGCCGCATCACGACTGCACCGCCTGCGGCAGCCGGATCTGAATCGCGAGACCGCGCGGCTGCGCGGGGAGCACGGACAACGTGCCGCCGCGCGCTTGGGCCAGTGCCGTCGCAATCGGGAGCCCCAGGCCCGAGCCGCCGGACGACGCACCGGAGCCGCGGAAGAACCGGGTGGTCAGCTTGTCGATCTCGGCCGGTTCGACGCCGGTGCCGTTGTCACGGACGGTCACCGTCACCCAGCCCGGCTCGGCGTCGACCACGATGACGGTCTGCGTGCCCGGCCCGGCATAGCTGCACGAATTGCTCAGCGGCACATCGAGAATCTGGGCAAGTACATCGGCGGAAACCGCGGCTTCGGCCTCGGCGATCTGCGGTTCCGCCCGCAATTCCTGCCCGGCGCTCTCGTAGGCGGAATACCAGGCGTCGACCCGATCGGCAACAACTTGCACTGCGTCGCAATGGATTTCAGTAGTAGATGGAGCGCGTGCAGCCTCGAAGGCAGCTGGGGTCTCGGCAACCGCCAAGCTGAGCAGGCCATCGAGCAGCGCGGTCAACCGTTCGACCTCCGCGCCCGCGCTACGGAATGTCGCCACCGCACTTTCCGGAATGGCGGCTTCCAAAGAGTCGAGACGAATTGTCAAGGCGGCGAGCGGGTTTCGCATGGCATGCGCGGTATCCGCGACGAGCTGACGTTGCGCATCCGCCGAATCGGCGACCGCCAATGCCATGGCATCGAAAGATTCCGCGACCGCCCGCATTTCCGGCGGCCCGCCGTGGTGGCGGGCGATCGAGACATGCGCGGCGGCCTCGGCGCGTGGCTTCGGCAGGGTCGCGGTCAATTCGGCGACCGCCTGCGACAGCGCTGCCAGCGGGCGCAGCACCCAGCGCGCCAGGCTCAGCGCCAGCATGGTGAACACCACCATTGCCAGCACCGCGCCGACCGCGATCACCGCCCACGCGCGGGCGATATCGCGTCGGGCGCGTGCGGTGGATGCCTCGATCACCACCGCGCCGTTGACCTGTACTCCGGTGCCGACCGGACGAGCGATCAGCACCGTCGACGCACTCCACGGGGTCAGTCGATACACCGGCTGCGGCCGCTGGTTGCGGCGGGCGGCGGCAACAGCGTCCTCGACGGGATCGGCGGCCGCATCGACGCCCGCATTCACCGTCCGCGCACCACGCGCATCTACCACGAGCACGTTTTCCCCATAGAGATCGTGGTAGCGCCCGGCCTCGTCGGCCAGCGCCCGGCTGTCCCCCTCGGCCACCGCCGCATCGGCGAGGCTGGCGAACCGGTCGGCATCGCCGGAGCGATCGGCAACGAACTCCTGGGTGCGGCTGGTCGCGAAGGTCAGCGAGAGCGGTACCGCGAAGGCGAAGACGGCGATCGCCGCGAATACCGTCAGCGCGACGAGTAGTCGTCTGCGCATTCCGGGCTCCGCTCCTGCTAGGTCTTTCGGGCCGGCACGATCACTGGCCCCAGCGGTAACCGTAGCCGCGAATCGTCGTTATCAGCCCAGGTCGGTCCAATTTCGCGCGAAGTCCGGTCATGTGCACATCCAGTGAGCGCGATACCGCGACGAACGCGTCACCCCAGATCCGATCCATCAACTGCTGGCGGCTGACCGCGGCACCGGGCCGCTCCACCAATGCCTCCACCAATTCGAATTCCTTCTGGGTCAACGCGATCGGCCGCCCAGCCACCTCGACCACCCGGGCCGCCAGATCGACCCGCACATCGCCGGTGACCACGTCGGCACGCTCCGGCTGCGATCCGGCGGCGGCGCGCCGGACCACATTCTCCAGCCGAGCCATCAATTCCGCGATCCGCGGCGGCTTCACCAGATAGTCGTCGGCACCGCCGCGCAGTCCGCGCACGATCGAGCGTTCGTCGCTGCGCGCGGTCAGGATCAGCACCGGCACGGAACTCACCTCGCGCAGCTGGCGCAGTACCTGCAGGCCGTCCCCGTCGGGTAGTCCGAGATCCAGGATGACCGCGTCGTAACCGCGGTGCGCGATGAGCAGATCGGCGCCGCGGCGCTTGCGCTCGGCCTGATAACCGCGGGCGTTGAGCGCCTCTACCAGCGCGTCGCCTACGCCGTCATCGTCCTCGACCACCGCAAGCCGCACACGCCGATCCTCCCATAGCAATGGAGCGGCGTGTGCGGTCGGGCGGTCAGGGTCGAGCCGCCGCGAGGCCACGGTCCGGCTCGGTGGCTGAGGTATCCGCCTTGGTGAGCGAAATATCGTCGATGGCGGCGGCATCGGCGTCGATGGCGGATCCGCTCGAGGTCTCCCGCATGAACCAGTAGGTCAGCAGCGAGATTCCGATGCATCCGGCGACGTACCAGAAGTACAGCGATTCATGGTTCGCCTGCTTCAGCGACAGCGCGATGGTTTCGGCCGTACCGCCGAAGATCGCCACGGTCAGCGCGTACGGGAGTCCGACGCCGAGCGCGCGGATCTTGGTCGGGAACAGCTCGGCCTTCACGATGGCGTTGATCGAGGTGTAGCCGGTGATGATGACCAGCGCGCCCATCATCAGCGCCCAGGCAGCGATCGGATTCTTGGTGTGCGCGATCACGGTCATGATCGGCACGGTGAGCAGGGTGCCCGCGACGCCGAAGAAGATCAGCAGCTTACGTCGCCCGATGCGGTCGGACAGTGCGCCGGCCAGCGGCTGCAGTACCACGAAGACCAGCAGTGCGATGAAGTTGATCCAGGAGACCGTCGACTTGGAGATGCCGGAGGTATTGATCATGAATTTCTGCATGTACGTCGTGTAGGTGTAGAACGCGACGGTGCCGCCGAGCGTCAGCCCGATCACCAGCAGGCATTCCCGCGGGTACTGCAGCAGCATCCGCAGCGAACCGCGCGCGGGCTGGTTCGCACCGGCGCTGCTCGCCGCCGGATCACGTTCGGCCTCGACCTCGGCCTCGAAGTGCTCCGATTCGTCCATGCTGCGCCGCAGCCACATCACGATCAGCGCGGCCGCCGCACCGATCACGAACGGAATGCGCCAGCCCCAGTTGTTCATCTGCGCGTTGTTCAGGAACTGCTGCAGGATGATCTGCACGCCGAGCGCCACCAACTGACCGGCGACCAGCGTGACGTACTGGAAGCTCGAATAGAATCCACGCTTACCCGTCGAGGCAACCTCGGACAAATACGTTGCGCTGGTTGCGTATTCGCCACCCACCGAAAGGCCCTGCAACAACCGGGCCAGCAAAAGCAGTGCCGGCGCGGCGATTCCAATCGTCTGGAATCCGGGCGTCAGCGCGATCAGCAGCGAACCCGCCGCCATCACCGTCACCGAGAGCGTGAGCGCCGAGCGACGTCCGAACTTGTCGGCATAGCGGCCGAGCAGCCAACCACCGAGCGGCCGCATGAGGAACCCGACCGCGAAAATCGCTGCGGTGGAAAGCAATTGCGCGGTCGAATCACCCTTCGGGAAGAACGACTTCGCGAAATACACGCTGAATGCCGTGTAGACATACCAGTCGTACCACTCGACGAGATTGCCGATGGAACCACGCAATACATTCGCGACCACCCGGCGCTCGCCGACAGGCTGTGTCGTAGTCACAAGATCTCCTTCTTCGACGCGGCCTTGCGTCGGTCGGAGACCAGTGTGTGCGCAGTCACAGCACCGATGGAAGCGGACGACGCCCTTTCTAACGCTGTCTTAGGACGATTGCCGTCTGTTGGGGCGCAGGTCTATTTCGCGAGCAGCGGTGCGAGGGTGCGGAGAGTGGCGGGTTCGTCGGCGAGGACTTGGATGGCGACGTGGTCGGCGCCCGCGCTCAGGTGGGCCGAGAGGCGATCGACGATCGCATCCGCTTCGCCGTGGGCTACCAGGGCGTCGATGAGGCGGTCGCTGCCGGGTTTGACCAGGTCGTCGTCGGTGAAGCCGAGGCGACGGAGGTTGCTGACGTAGTTCTGGAGGTCGAGATAGAACTCGACGCGCGGGCGGGCGGCGGTACGGGCCCGGACCGGATCGTCGTCGAGGACCACCTTGTGTTCGGTAGCCAGCAGCACACCGTCACCGAGCTCGGCGCGGGCGCGGGCGGTGTGTTCCGGGGTGACGAGGTAGGGCAGCGCGCCCGCGGACCGTTCCGCCGCGAGCCGCAGCACGCGGGGGCCTAGCGCGGCGAGGGCACGGCGCTCCTTCGGTACGCCCGCGGCATCCAGTTCGTCGAAGTATTCGCTCAGCGCGTCGTAGGGCTTGCGGTATTCGCCCTGGTGTTCGGGGTGGCCCGCACCGAGGCCGAGCAGGAACCGGCCGGGGAAGCGCGCTTCGATCCGGTGGAACGACTCCGCGACCTGCTTCGCGGGCGCCGTCCAGACGTTCACGATGCTGGTGGCGACGGTGATCGACTCGGTCGCCTCGAGCAGCGACTCGACCACGGGCAATTCGGCGGGCGGGGACCCGCCGAGCCACAGCGTGCCGTAGCCGAGTCCTTCCAAGTCCTGCGCGTCCTGCGGGGCGAATGCCCCGTAGTAGCGCCATACACCGAACCGTCCGAGATCTGCGATCGCCATGTTCCGAGCCAACCACGCTGTCACGGTTCCTATTCCGACCTCGAATCGGGTTAGCACTCTCTATCCCGGAGTGCTAATTTGGATAGTGCACAGCTTCCGGCGCTTGCCGTCGTGGCAGGCGTCGCCGCTAGTGAGATGGAGGTGATTGCTGTGCTCCGGTTCGATCCATTCCATGACCTCGACACCGTTGCCCGCCAACTGCTCGGCGAATCCATGGGGACATCACGCGCGCCACGATTCATGCCGATGGATCTGTTCAAGGCAGGCGATCATTACGTACTCAACGCCGACCTGCCCGGTGTGGACCCCGGCTCGGTGGATGTGAGCGTCGACAACGGCACACTCACCCTGCGCGCGCAGCGCAGCCTGCCGAGTGACGAAGGCGTCCAGTGGATCGCGTCCGAGCGCTTTGCCGGCACCTATATGCGCCAGCTCAGCCTCGGCGACAATGTCGATGCCGACAAGATCAGCGCAACCTATAACAACGGCGTGCTCTCGGTGACGATTCCGATCGCCGAACGGGCCAAGCCGCGCCGTATCGAAATCTCCGGTTCCAGCGAGCCACGGACGATCGAGGCGGGTTCGTCCGGCTAGATTCGCTGGGTCATGCTCCCGCACCGCCCGTGCCCGCCATTCGCGGTGCGGGAGCGCCCCGTCAGCTCAGCCGCCGCAGCAGCCTTCGGTTGGGACAGTACGCATTTCGCGGGTTTCGGCATTGCGCGCGGCGAGGGCGGCATCGTCCGGATAGTCGACGGCGACGAGACTCAGGCCGTGTGCGGGCGCCACGGTGACCGAGCTGGAGCGCTGGGTTTCGTTGAGTAGCGCGGCGACCCAGTCGGGCGTGCGACGCCCCTCCCCCACCGCGAGCACCGCGCCGACGAGGCTGCGCACCATGGACCAGCAGAACGCATCCGCGCTGACATAGGCGGTGAGCAGGTCGCCATCGTGCTCCCAGTCGAAGCGCTGAAGTTCACGGACGGTGGTCGCACCATCGCGGCGGCGGCAGAATGCGGCAAAGTTGTGCAGGCCCAACAACTTTCGCGACGCTGCGCGCATGGCTTCGAGATCGACGTCGTGACGACAGGCGACAACACTGCGAGCTTGGAGCGGCTCGGCCCCATAAGGTGCGGTGGTCAGCCGGTACACGTAGTGGCGGCGGATCGCCGAGAAGCGTGCGTCGAATTCGGGCGGAGCGACTCGAATATCCTTGATCCGCACGTCTTTCGGGAGGAATCGTGCCATGCGATGGATGAGCTTGGCCGCATCCGGTTCAGCGCCGGTATCGAAATGCGCGACCTGCCCCTCGGCGTGCACACCGGCATCGGTGCGGCCCGCGACGGTCAATTGGATCGGCTCCCGGAACACCTTGCTCAGCGACTCTTCCAGCACGCCCTGCACCGTGCGCAGACCGGGCTGTCGCGCCCACCCGATGAAATCGGTGCCGTCATAACTGATATCGAGCCGAATTCGAACCGAGTCGGCAGCGGCCGTCGACCGCACGGTCGAATCCTCTTCGGTCACAGGCGATCTCCTAATAGATACGAACGAGCCCGCCGACCCAGCAGGGGCGGCGGGCTCGTTCGAGAACTCCAACGCGAGCGTCAGGCGTCCTTCTTGTCCTCAGCGGCCTCGTCGGCAGCGGGGGCCTCGGCCTCGACGGTCTCGGCGACGGCCTCATCGGCCTGCTCCTCGACCACGGTCTCGGCGACGGGCGCCTCGGCCTTCTTGGACGCGGCAACGCGACGAGCGCGGTCGGCCTCGTTGGTCACGGTCTTCTCCCGGACCAGCTCGATGACCGCCATCGGCGCGTTGTCACCCTTGCGGGGCAGCGTCTTGGTGATGCGGGTGTAGCCACCCTCGCGGTCCTCGAACGACGGACCGATCGAGGCGAAGAGCTCGTGGACGACATCCTTGTTGCGGATAACCTTGAGCACCTCGCGACGGTCGGCCAGGGTGCCGGCCTTCGCCTTGGTGACCAGCTTCTCGGCGTAGGGGCGCAGCGCCTTGGCTTTGGCCTCGGTGGTCGTGATACGACCGTGCTCGAAGAGCGCCGTGGCCAGATTGGCGAAGATCGCCTTCTGGTGCGACGCCGACCCGCCGAAGCGGGCACCCTTCTTGGGCTTGGGCATTGTTTGTTCTCCTTGTGTGAGGCCGCGCCGGGGTGCCTACCCCAGCGGCCTAGAGCTGTTCGGTCTCGGCGTAGTCCTGCTCGCCGCCATCGGTGTCACTGAACGTGCCGCTGTCGCTCCACGTTCCGGTGCTCGCGTCGTAACCCACCACGGACGAAGGATCGAACGAGGCCGGGCTGTCCTTCAGCGAGAGGCCGAGCGCATGCAGCTTGACCTTGACCTCGTCGATGGACTTCTGGCCGAAGTTACGGATGTCCAGCAGATCCGATTCGGTGCGGGCGACGAGTTCGCCGACCGTGTGCACGCCCTCGCGCTTGAGGCAGTTGTAGGACCGGACGGTGAGGTCCAGATCCTCGATCGGCAGACCGAACGAGGCGATGTGATCCGCCTCGGCCGGCGAAGGGCCGATCTCGATGCCTTCGGCTTCGACATTGAGCTCACGGGCCAGGCCGAACAGCTCGACCAGGGTCTTGCCCGCCGAAGCGAGCGCGTCCCGGGCGGTGATGGAGTTCTTGGTCTCCACGTCCAGGATCAGACGGTCGAAGTCGGTGCGCTGCTCGACACGGGTGGCCTCCACCTTGTAGGTCACCTTGAGCACCGGCGAGTAGATCGAATCCACCGGGATCCGGCCGATTTCCGCGCCGGACGCCTTGTTCTGCACCGCCGGGACGTAACCGCGACCGCGCTCGACGACGAGCTCGATCTCCAGCTTGCCCTTGTCGTTCAGGGTGGCGATGTGCATATCCGGGTTGTGCACGACAACACCGGCAGGCGGCACGATGTCACCGGCGGTGACGGTGCCCGGGCCCTGCTTGCGCACGTACATCGTGACCGGCTCGTCCTCCTCCGAGGACACGACCAGACCCTTGAGGTTCAGGATGATGTCGGTGACATCCTCCTTCACACCGGGAACGGTGGTGAACTCGTGCAGGACGCCGTCGATGCGGATGCTGGTAACCGCGGCCCCCGGAATCGAGGACAGCAGGGTACGCCGCAGCGAGTTGCCGAGGGTGTAACCGAAGCCCGGCTCGAGCGGTTCGATGGTGAACTTCGAGCGGTTTTCGGCGACGACCTCTTCGGTCAGCGTCGGACGCTGTGAAATCAGCATTAGGATCATCCTCCTGTACGGGCGCCCACTATTTGACGCCCACGTCTTGGGGGTTGTGCGTGATCGCCCCGATAGAGACGATCACGCACCAGCAGCGTGAAAGCTGATTACTTCGAGTAGTACTCGACGATCAGCTGTTCAGACAGCGGCACATCGATCTGAGCGCGCTCCGGGACCTGGTGCACCAGGATCCGAAGACGACCCGGGATGACCTGCAGCCAGCCGGGAACCGGACGGTCGCCGACGGTCTCACGCGCGACCTGGAACGGCAGCGTGCCCAGCGACTTCTCCTTGACATCGATGATGTCGTACTGGGTGACCTGGAAGCTGGGGACGTTCACGGCCCGGTTGTTCACCAGGAAGTGACCGTGGCTGACCAGCTGGCGAGCCTGCCGACGGGTACGGGCCAGACCGGCGCGGTACACGACGTTGTCGAGACGGCACTCGAGCAGACGGAGCAGGTTGTCACCGGTCTTGCCCTTGAGGCGGTTGGCCTCTTCGTAGTACCGGCGGAACTGCTTCTCCATGACGCCGTAGGAGAAGCGCGCCTTCTGCTTCTCCTGCAGCTGGAGCAGGTACTCGCTCTCCTTGATCCGCGCGCGGCCGTGCTGGCCCGGCGGGTAGGGACGACGCTCGAACGCCTGGTCGCCTCCGACGAGGTCGACCCGCAGACGACGCGACTTGCGGGTGATAGGGCCTGTGTAACGAGCCATTTTTCGTTATTCCTTTCCCGCTAGACGCGACGCCGCTTGGGCGGACGGCAGCCGTTGTGCGGCTGCGGGGTGACATCGGAGATCGTGCCGACTTCCAGGCCTGCGGCCTGCAGCGAACGGATCGCGGTCTCGCGGCCCGAACCCGGGCCCTTGACGAACACGTCGACCTTCTTGACGCCGTTCTCCTGCGCCTTGCGGGCAGCGTTCTCGGCGGCGAGCTGCGCGGCGAACGGGGTCGACTTGCGCGAACCCTTGAAGCCGACGTGGCCCGAGGACGCCCACGAGATGACGTTGCCGGACGGGTCGGTGATCGACACGATCGTGTTGTTGAACGTGCTCTTGATGTGCGCGTGGCCGTGCGGGACGTTCTTCTTTTCCCGGCGACGCGACTTCTGGGTCTTCTTGGGGCCGGAGGCCCGACTCTTCGGAGGCATCCTTTATCCCCTACTTCTTCTTGCCTGCGACGGTGCGCTTCGGGCCCTTGCGGGTGCGCGCGTTGGTCTTGGTGCGCTGGCCACGCACGGGCAGGCCACGACGGTGGCGCAGACCCTGGTAGCAGCCGATCTCGATCTTGCGTCGAATGTCGGCCTGCACCTCGCGGCGCAGGTCACCCTCGACCTTGAGGGCCGAACCCTCGATGTAGTCACGCAGCTGCGTGACCTGCTCGTCGCTGAGGTCCTTCGAGCGCAGGTCCGGGCTGACGCCCGTCGCCTCGAGGATCTCCTTGGCGCGGGTACGGCCGATGCCGAAAATGTAGGTCAGCGCGATCTCCATGCGCTTTTCGCGCGGAAGATCAACGCCCATGAGACGTGCCATGTGGCAGGTTCCTTAATCGTTGCGGAGGTCTGCTCCCTGTCCGTCCCCTCGTCTTGGTGGGGCCCCGGCCTCCGGTCCGGGGGTAGGCGGGCACTGTGTGTGCCCGCTGGCGCTGGGAGGTCTTCTTCAGTTGGCCAAGCCGATCAGTGATCGGTGCCCGGCTGGTGCTGCGAACTCAGCCCTGACGCTGCTTGTGGCGCAGGTTCTCGCAGATCACCATGACCCGACCGTGACGGCGGATCACCTTGCACTTCTCGCAGATCTTCTTGACGCTCGGCTGAACCTTCACGTCCGTCCAATCTTGTTCGGTTCACACGGGTGTGAACACAGTTTTTCCCCAGCCGACGACTGGGGAAGTCTCTGTGGTGAGCCTTGTGGCTCGATGGTCACGCCTCGCGGGCGTGATCACTTGTAGCGGTAAACGATGCGGCCGCGCGACAGGTCGTAGGGCGAGAGCTCGACGACCACACGGTCCTCGGGAAGGATGCGAATGTAGTGCTGCCGCATCTTTCCGCTGATGTGCGCGAGAACCTTGTGTCCGTTCTCGAGCTCGATCCGGAACATCGCATTGGGCAGCGGCTCGACAACTCGACCCTCGACCTCGATGGCCCCGTCTTTCTTCGCCATGTCCTCCGCGATCCCGGTTTATGCTCAAACCTGGTTTGATTGCCTTGTATCTGCTTCCATGTACCCATCGGTCGTCCCGATCGGCGGCATGCAAACAGTCGGCGCGTAGGTGCACCGCCGACCAAGCTTACCGGTTTAATTGCGGGCAGGCCAATTCGCCCTGTTCATCGCATTCGCAACCGCCTATTATTCCGCATCCAGCGCGCGTCGGCCGGTGCGCGGACCCCGGACCGCCACCAAAATAATCATGGTGACCAACGCCGCCGTGATCACGGTGAAGACCGCACCGGAGCCGTGGTTGTCGAGCAGCGGCAGCAGGACGAACGGAAGCACGGCGGTGCTCACCTTCGACAGTGAATAGGTCGCGCCGGATGCGGTGCCGCGCACGCTGGTCGGGAAGGACTCCGGCAGGTAGGTGTGCAGCGCGTCGGAAAAGACGTTGCTCGCGAGGGTGTAGAGGCCGCCGGAGATCAGGATCAGCGCGACGCTGGTGGCGAAGCCGAAGGTCAGGCCGAACACGGCCATCAGGCCCGCGGTGGCCATCAGCAGGTGTTTGCGCTCGACGCGTTCCATCAGCGGGATGGCCAGCAGCGAACCGAGTGGATAACCGAGATAGGTAATGGCCAGGTAGCCCAGAGAGGCCACCACCGCGAAACCCTTGTGCTGCAAGACCAGGACGGCCAGCGTGCCGAAACCGTAGTAGCCGAAGACCTGCAGGATCATCACCGTCGCGAATAGTGCGGTGCGGCCGCGGTATTCGCGACGGACAATGGCACGGAACGGCACCGCCTCCTTCTTCTCCCGCTGCCCGGCTAGCCAGTGCGGGGACTCCGGCATCTGCCTGCGCGCCACGAAGACCACGGCCGCACCGAGCCCGCCGAGCACGAACAGCCAGCGCCAGCCGTCGATCCCCAAGGGCTGCAAGGGAACCAGCCATTTGGCCAGGAAACCGACGGTGGGCACGGCGCAGAAGCCGATGGTGTAGGCCATCGCGATCATGCGGCCGCGGACCGAAGGCGGCACGACCTCGGAGAGATAGGTATCCGAGACCGTCATCTCGGCACCGATGCCGAGCCCTGCCAGGAATCTGGTCGCCATCAGGAAGACGACGGTCGGGCTGAACGCGCCGAGCAGGGTAAAACCGGAGTACAGGGCGATATTCACCATGAACATGCGACGGCGGCCGAAGATGTCCGAGAGGCAGCCGATGACCAGCGCGCCGAGGAACTGACCGGCGAAGGCCGAGGCCAGGATGCCGCTCAGCTGGAATGTCGACAGATGCAGTTCGGACTTCAGTACGCCGGTGATCGTCCCGGCCAGGAACAGTTCGTAGAGATCGAAGAACAGTCCGGCGCCGACCAGAGCGACGAGTCTGCGGTGGATCGGCCGGACCGGAAGTTCGTCGAGCCGCAGATCCTCGCGACCGTAGTCGACTGCTGTCGTCATTTCGTCCTACTCCTGAGAAGGCAGAAGCGGCAATCGGCCGCGCCGGTTGCGCGCCACCGCGCAACGCCGCGTATTTTCCGCCTCCTTGCCGACGAGGTGCACAGGGAGCCAACGGAACCCGCCGAGGGGATGTTCGGAAACCGGTCATTCGGCCCACTCCCCAGCCATGATGGGCGCGAGTCGTCGCGTAAACTAACCGCAGCCCAGATATAGGTCGAGCAGATCCAAGGGGGACGTGTGAGCCGTAATAACGACAGCCTCCCCATGCTGCCTCCGTGGCTGTCGGAAAGTGACGTCACCGGCGGCTACGAAGCGCCCGTTCAGAACCTGCCACACGAGGACCTCATCGACGAAGCGCCTTCCCGGCGTGGACGTTCCAAGCGCGCTCCCGAGACCGAGCGGCCCGAAGCCGGGCGCCGGGACAAGCGCCGCTTCGGTCGACGCAAGGGTAAGGACGAGCAGCCCGAGGAACAGTCCGGCCCGCAGGGCCGCGGTCCACGCGAGTTGTCCGGGCCGGGTTTCGAACTGCACCGCGGGCCGGATATTCAGAGCGGCCCGGATGGCTTGCGCGGACCTGAGCATCACAGCGGACCGGACGCTTATCGGGGACCGGAGCAGCAGCACGGACCCGAGGGGTATCGCGGCCCCGCACAACAACACGGACCCGACGCCTATCACGGACCCGAATCGCACAGCGGGCCCGAACCATACGGCGGCCCCGCACAACAGCACGGACCCGACGCCTATCGCGGGCCCGAGCCGCATGGTGGCCCCGAATCACAGCACGGCCCGGAGCTGGGCGACCCGCGCAGGCAAGGCCCCCCGCAACCCGATGCGCGCCATGACTTCGGCCCACACGCCCGCCAAGACGTCCCGTTGCAGGGTTCGGCGCGCCCGGACAACGCGTGGCAGGGCGGGCAGCCGCTGCCAACCCGCAACCCGCGCCAACCCTCCGCCGCCTTCGAACCCCTCGGCAGCAGGCCCCCGACACCCCCTTCCCAACCCCTGGTATCCCCGCAGCCGCCCGCCACCCATCATTCAGGCCACACCGACCACCTGGGTGCTACCCAACAGTCAGGCGCTATCCAACCGACTGCTGCCACAGAAACGCCCGCGTCGGTCGAGGAGACGGTGCGTTACCGGTCGCGTCCCGACCTGCCCCCACCGCCGAACCAGGCTGCCGCACAACCACATTCGCCCGCCACGCCCGCGCAGCCGCCGACCGGTGAGCTGTCGACGACCGAAGATCCCGACGGGCCCCCGCCGTGGCTCGACACTCCGCGCACCGAGCAGGCCCGCCCGAGCTCCGAAGTCGCAGGTACGGGACCGCACACCCCAGCGGCTCCGACACGGCCCGAACCCACGCCTGCTGCCGAACAGCACTCGGGCAGCGGCCATCTCGCTCCCCCGCCACCACACGACGCGCCGCGCCCACCGGCTGTACATCGCACTGACGGCCCGCCGTCGCAATACGACCCAGCACACCCACAGGGCTCCCATCCAGCCGACGACCCGCTCTCGCGACACGAGCCGCGTCCGGCGGCCTCGCCCGGAAACGATGCCCCGGCCGCACGCCACGACGAACCACACTCGACCGGCGCATCGGGCACCGAGAGCCGACCGCAGCGAGTCGGGGAGCCGCGTCCATCGGCCGACAGTGGGACCGCTGACCCCGCCACACGCCTGGACGAAGCAGTCCCGCTCGGCTCCCCCGGAACCGGCGGCGAACGACACCGGCACGATGAGGGGCTTCCGCCCGGTGCCGACCGCCCACCATCACTACACGACGAGACTGGTACACCGGTTTCGAGTGATGCCGATGGGCCACCGGCTTGGCTTCCGCCTCCGGCGCCGACCCAGGGCCCGCCCGCTCCCGAGCAGGCGACCGCGCGGGTCGGTCAGCGGCCCGAACTGCCCCCGGCGCCAGGGGAATTCGACGCACATCAGGGGGCCGACGCCGGTATGGCGTCGACTGGTCCCGCGACGGGGAGTCCCGGCACCGAGGCGATCGCGAACGAGCAAGACCAAGCAGGTCGTCCGGACCTGCCACAGGTGCCCGGCATCGAGCACACCGAAAATGGCACAGCGACTGCTGCGGAGCCGACGGCGGCCGCGACGGGTGATCGCTCGGAATCCCATGGTGCGACACCGATTTTCGATTCCGCGACCGTCGACCCAACCAGGCGGGCGGGTGCATCCGCGGCGCCGGTTCCAATCGCCCCGTCGTCATCGGAATACGGACCGGCTCAGCGTGATCACACCCGGGATTCGGCACCGATCACCGCGCAGACATCGACACCTGCCACCGACTTCCGTGGCCCGGCCGCCGCACCGCAGGCTCCTGGCGGCGACTTCACCAGGCCACCCCGCGCACCGCAGGCACCCGATTCCCACGGCCCGACCGGCACCGGTGGTGCACCGGCACAGCCGGTATGGGGGCAGCAGCCGCAACCGGATCGCGGGGCGGTACCCGACTGGGCTACCCATCCCGGCGTCGGGTCGGCGGGCGGGTCGATGGATCCGGGCTCGGACTCCCGACCGGGATCGCAGGCCCCGGTCGACGATTTCGGTCGTCCGGGGTCGACGTCACAGGGACCTGGGATCGACGGGCCGATAGGGCCCGATGATGCTGCCGCACAGCCGGAATCCGGACGGACGCAGCAGGATCAGGGGTTGGCGGCGCCTGGTTGGGCTGCGCACCCCGAGCCTGGGACAGCGGGTGGTTCGGCGGCCGTTGGTGGGCGTCATCGAGTGCCGTTGGAGATCGATGCGGGCGCGGCGGGTGCAGCCGAGGGCGATGGCGCCGTGCGTCCGAGCGATGGGACCGGCGATCAGCCGACCGGCGAGCTGTCGGGACCGTATGGGGCGGGCGAACCAGGTCACAATGCGGTCGACGCAGGACAATCCGTTGGTGCGGATGCGCAGAATGGCGACCGCAACGCGGCCGGATTCGTCCGGCCTGCGGCGGGCCAGCAAGCGCCCGGCGGCGATCAGCTGAATGATCAGTGGCGCAATGGAACTGGGTATCAGCAGCCGGGGCAAGCGCCGGGTGGCGCGCCGTGGCGGAGTGGGCCTGGTTATGCGCAACCGCCGATCGGTCGGGCGCCCGAGGGTGAGCACTGGCAGAATCCGGCGGCGCGGGCTGCGTTGGGGCAGCAGTCGCCGACCGGTGAGCAGCCTGCCGACCAGTGGCAGCAGGGTCACGGTTATGCGCCGTCGCCGATGGGACAGCAAGCGCCCGTTGGGGATCCGCATCCGGGATACGGGCGGCCACCTGTCGGGGATCCGCAGGCCGGGTACGGGCAACCGCCTGCCGTTCCGGGTTATGGACAACCGGGTGGAACGCCGCCCGGGTATCAGCCGGGTGCGCAGTATCAGCCGCAGCATCCGCATGGACCGCAGCCCTCACTCGATGACGTGCCGTTGCGCCGGGCAAAGAAATCGCCGGGCAGTGGGTGGCGCAAGGCCGTGCATCACGTATCTGGTGGCGCGATCAATCCCGGCTTGTCCGCGGAGGAGTTGCGGCTACAGGAGTTGGTGGCGCGGATCCGGCAGCCGGTGCGCGGTGACTATCGGATCGCGGTGCTCTCGCTCAAGGGTGGTGTCGGAAAGACCACCACGACAATGGGTCTCGGTTCGATCTTCGCCTCCATCCGTGGTGACCGGGTGATCGCGGTCGATGCCAATCCGGACTTCGGCACGCTCTCGCAGCGGGTGCCGCTGCAGACCCGCTCGACCGTGCGCGATCTCTTGCTGGATCCCGCGATCCAGCGCTATTCGGATGTGCGCAGGCATACCTCGCAGGGCACCAGCCGATTGGAAGTGCTTGCCAGCGAACGGGATCCGGCGGCGTCGGAGGCGTTCAACGACGAGGAGTACCGCGCGGTCGCGCGCATCCTGCAGCGGTTCTACAACATCATCCTGACCGACTGCGGTACCGGACTGATGCATTCGGCGATGGGCGGCGTGCTCGACCTCGCGCATTCGCTGGTACTGATCTCCTCGGCCGCGATCGATGGCGCGCGCAGTGCGGCGGCGACGCTCGACTGGTTGTCCCTGCACGGCCACGATCATCTGGTCCGCAATGCGGTCGTGGTGATCAACCTGCCGCGTGAGGGTTCCCCGAATGTCGGCATCCAGCAGCTGCGCGAATACTTCCTGTCGCGCTGCCGCGCGGTGCACATCGTTCCGTACGACTCGCACCTGTCCGAGGGCGCCGAGATCGATCTGCACCGCCTGCACAAGACCACCAAACGCGCGTACGTCGAATTGGCCGCTACGGTCGCAGACGAATTCGGCATCGATCACCGCCGCTATAGCGTCTGACCGGCACCGGTTGGTACAGCGCTGCGTGTTCGCGGCTTCCCTGACGCGTCCTGTGCCCGAGCCATAGCGATGGCCACGGCATCTGGTCGCCCGACGAGAGCCTGCCCCGTCGGCGTGGGTCCGGCGGTACCGCGTGCCTGATCGCTGCCGGGCGCTTGCCCCGTTGGACCGGGTCCGCGCCTCCGCGGGGACGTCGGACTGCCCGCGAACGCCGGTCGAAACACTCGCTCCGTCGTCGTCACCCAGGCTGTAACCATGCGTCTCACCAGGACAATCTGGACGCACGCACCTCTGCGATCGACCGCCCGCGACGGCGGCGGAACAGGCCGCGCAGTGTGCCCGCGTTCAGGTAGCCGACCTTGATCGCTATCGCGTCGATGGTCAAGGTCGTGGTGCGCAGCAGTTGGGTGGCGCGTTCCAATCGGACCTCGTGCACGAAATCCCGTGGCGACATTCCGATTTCGGCTTGGGTGGCGCGCTGTAGCGTGCGTTCGGTGACGCCGAGCAGATGCGCGGCGTCGGCGATGCGGAATTGGTCGGCGACGTGGTCGCGCACCCAGCGCTCGAATGCGGCGACCAGGGAGTCGTTGCGGGCGATCACCTCGGGAATCGCGGAGTCGCTCTGCGATCGGCGATCACCGACCACCAGATATCGGGCGGTCAGCTCGGCCAGGGTCGGACTCTGCGCGGCGATCAGCGCCAGCGCGAGGTCGATATGCGATAGCGAGGCCGCCGCGGTGGTGAGCCGATCCGCCCGGCACAGGATTCGACTCTCGTCCAGGTCGATGCGCGGATATCGGCGCCGAAAGGCCGGGCCGAGCCACCAACTCGTCGTCGCCACGACACCGTCCAGCACACCCGCCTCGGCCAGATAGAAGGTGCCGGTACAGGCCGCGGCGAGGTGCGCGCCGGATTCGTAGGCCCGCGTCATCAGTTGCAGCACCGGCCGATTCGCGGGTGCGGAGACCACGCCGATCAGCCCATCCGCATCCAGGACGCGCGTTGCGGGGACGACGATCAGACCGACATCGTCGGGCAGTTCGGTTATCGGTGTCGTCTGCGCGCGCAAACCGTGCGCTGTAAGCACTTGTTCGCCATCGGCGACGATGTGCACCCGCCATGGATCGGGAGCCGTATCCAGTTCCTCGCGTAGTCCGTTTGCGGTCGCGAAGGTCTCCAGCACGGCGGTGAGTCCGAGGTCCGCGACGCCGTCCTGCACGAAGACCGCAACATCCATGTCGCAAACAGTACTGAATATGTCGTTTCCGACACTCGGAACTGCGGAATAAGCGGCTTACTGTTCGTACTACTTATTCGGCCTGCCCTGCGGAGTTCATATGACGATCGTCGAAACCACCGGTATCCACCACATCCGCCTGACCGTGACCGATATCGATCGCTCCAAGGCGTTCTATCGCGACGTGCTCGGTTTCGAGATCGCGGTGGAATCGCCTGGTCGGCCCGAAGATCCGCAGGTACGCACCGATCCGGCCCAGTTCTACGGCGGCGTCGTATTCCAAACGAACGGAATGCTGTTCGGACTACGACCGGTGGCCGAACCGAGCGATAAATTCGATTCCGAACGCGTCGGACTGGACCATCTCAGCTTCACCGTGCCCTCGGTCGACGAACTCACCCGTACCGCCGCCCGTTTGGCCGAGGCCGGAATCGAACACGGCGAGGTCACGCCGCTGGACGGGCTCGGCATCGCGATCCTGTCCTTCAGCGATCCCGACGGTATCCACCTCGAGCTCACCGCACCGCTGTGAACGCGCCGGCGCACTGTAGTAATCCGACATTCCGTCGGACTCCGGCGCTGGTGCGCACGAATGCCGGCTCCGCACTGCCGAGCACCAGCGAACTACTGTGCGCGCTGAGCGGAAAACAGGTCCGCGGACATGTCTGCCGATGGTCGCGTGATCTGGTCCGGTTGCACCGCATAAGACGCGAGCATCCCCGGTGTGCTGCCGTAATCGACTGTCTCCGAATGGAATTGGTTGCCAATATCAATACCTGGGCAACCGAGCACCTGACGCTACGCACCGCCGACCGGCACGACGCCGAACTCGGCGACATCATCGATCGCATCGCGGCCACGGCCGACCGCGCCTTCCACCTGCTGATGACCGATGATCTGACCAGCGAACATATGCACGCGACATGGACGCGACTGGCCGAATTGTCGATCGTCTACGGCGATCTGGTTCGCGAGGCCGAGGACGGGCGCTGGTGCCTATCACCCAACACCAGACATCGGTGAGCCGACCACCGCGAATCGGCAAGGGGCCGTGGCTACCCGGTGGGAAGCCACGGCCCCTCGTCAACCCGGGTCGTCACCACTCCGGGAGTCGCCGCCGTCCCGCGAGTACATCGCGCACCAAATCGTCATAGGCATCGGCCAATTCGGCCAGATGATGCCACGCGACGTGTAGCTGTTCGTCGTGGGCGTCCAGGGTCATCAACGCGTGGTGGGCGCGCACCGAGGATTCCGCGATCCGGTCGATGACCGAGCCCACGGTTTCGGTGTGTAGCGTCGCGCCGAGCCGGTGCTGCGGCACGCTGCGCGCCACCCAATCGTCGATAGCCATGACCAATTCGATTCTGCGACGCTCGATTTCGAGGATCGTCGCCGGATCGGTCGATACCGATCCGCCACGACCGACGAGTCGCTTCTCATGCAGAATCGCCAGATCACGGGCGAACCAGAGCAGCGGACCACCGACAACTCGGTGACCGCGACACGCCCGAACAAGTAGATCCGACGTCGGAAGTAGCCCGGGAGTCAAGGACTGCACCGTCGAATCGACACACCTCGGTGTGCCGGGAAGAGCCATCACAACCGTTGATGAATCCGAACCTGCCACGTTGCCTCGCCGTCATCGCCGCACAACACCTGGATCAGGACGTTCATTACAATAAACCTCTGAAGGCACCTGTCAAGCGTTACCCGGCCGTAGGGTGTGACGAAGAGTATACTTCGTTACCTGCACGACTGACCGAGGAGCAAGATGGCGGACGGTCCGACGTATCTCCGGATCGCAGACCTCCTCCGCGAGGAGATCCGCGCAGGCAAGTGGAATCCGGGCGATCGGTTGCCCAGCCATACCGAGCTGGCCGATCAAATGCAGGTTTCGATCACTACCGCGCGCAACGCTATTCAGGTCTTGGTCACCGAAAATTTGGTCTACACGGCTACTTCCCGTGGCACCATCGTCCGAAACCAAGAAGTCCTGGAATCGGTTGTCACCGACCATATTCGTCCAGATCGTCCGCAATCGGCCCACGATATCTTCGAAGAGATCGCGCGCGCCGCACATCGCGAACCGACCAAGGAGTTCAGCGCGAAGATGGAACCCGCGAATCCGGAGGTGGCGCACTGGCTGGGTGTGCCGGAGGATTCCTGGGTGCTGGCCAGGACGGTCGTCCAGTTCTTGGACAACGAGCCGTGGTCGTGGGAGGTCAGCTTCTATCCACGGGACTTGGCGGAGGCGACCGGTATCGACTCGCCACACGATATTCCGGAGGGCACGACACGCCGACTGGCCGACCGCGGCCACGCCGAGACCGCGCACCGCGACACACTCGTCGCCCGCCCGGCCAGTGCAGAGGAGGCCATCGTGCTCGGCGTCGCGACCGGCACCATTCTGCTGGACCATCTACGCATCGGCGCCAACCACGAGCGCATCACCAGGGCCACCCGGCATCGGTCGATCGCCACTCGCAACCGGCTGGCCTATGAACTCGGCGACGACCAGGGCAGCAACGTGATCCGACACACGCTCGGCATCTCCTACCGGCCGGGTATCTCGTTGCCATGAAAAACGTTCCGCCATGAATACGGTGCAGTCATGAAAATCATCCGCCCGGCGACTCTGAGTGATCTCGGCACCATCTGTCGACTCCGGATCCAGCGCACCGCGTGGCTCACCGCGCGCGGCACCGATCAGTGGACCGTCGCGGGCCGCGGCCTGCCCATCGAGATCTTCGCGCAGGCGGTCGGCGAAGCGCTGGACGCGGGCGAAACCTGGATTGCCGAGGTGACAGGGGAACCGGCCGGGACGATCACCGTCAACGACCGCTCGGATCCGGGGCTGTGGTCGCCATGGGAGCTGGCCGACGCGGTGATCGTTCATTACATGATCGTCGACGTACGCTTCGCCGGCCAGCGCGTCGGCCACCGCCTATTGGCCCACGCCGCATCGCTTGCGCGCCAACGACAACGCCATTGGGTCCGGCTGGACGCCTGGACCACCAATACCGATCTGCACGACTACTACCGCAGGGAAGGCTTCCACCTGGCCAGGATCGCGGGCCCGGCCACCTCGGGACCGTCCCGCGCGCTGTTCCAGCGCCGCTCCGACAGCTGGGCCTTCGAGCCGATGACGCCGGTGCTGACCCACGTGCCGCAGTCGGCGTCACAGCCCACGCCGGAGGCTCACAGCGGCGGCAGATAGGCGATCTGCACCATCTCCTGACCGCGATTGCGCGACACCAGGATGCCGCGCCCGGGCGGCAGCTTCATCGGACGGACGTCACCGATCAGCTTGCCCTCGTCCTTGGGGCCGCTCATGATCAGCGCATCGACGGAGAGGTTCTTCATACCGCCGAGCACGTTGTCGTAGAGCGCGCGCGAAACGCCGCCGGTGCGTCGGGTGACGACCACGTGCAGACCGATATCGCGGGCCTGCGGCAGGTACTCCAGCAGTGGCAGCAGCGGATTGATGCCAGCGGTGATCATGTCGTAATCGTCGATCAGCAGATAGATTTCGGGTCCGGTCCACCAACTGCGCTCGCGCAGTTGCTGCGGGGTGATGTCGGAGCCCGGGATGCGCTCGGACATGTAGCGGGCGAGCTCGTTGACCATCGGTCCGCAGGTCTGCGATGAGGTGGAGTAGCCGCCGAGATGGGCCTCGTCGACGACGCCGAGCAGGCCGCGGCGGTAGTCGATCAGGATGATCTTGGCCTGCTCCGGTGTCGCGTTCTCGGTGATGCCCATGGCGATATTGCGCAGCAGTGTCGTCTTGCCGCATTCGACGTCGGCGAAGGCCATGAAGTGCGGCTCCTGGCCGAAATCCAGGACGAACGGGTCCAATTCGTTCTCACCGAGCCCGACCAGCACCTTGGTCGGGCCGAGTTCGACCTCGTGTTTGCGCGCGATCGCCACGACCTCGTCGCGACTGATCTGCAATGGCAGCATGCGCACCTCGGGGGCGCGTCGGCCCGGATATTGCTGCTGCATCTGGTCTCTGGCCTGGGCGGCGCCCTCTGCCAGGGTCTGCGGATCGGAATCGGAATCGAGCCGGGGCAGGGCGATGAGCATATGCAGTTCATCGGGCGTGAGACCGCGACCGGGACGACCCACCGGCACCAGAGCGGCGGTGCGCCTACCCATTTCGGAATCCGTCGGGTCACCGAGACGCAGCTCGACGCGGGTGCCGATCTGATCTTTCACATTGGGCCGGATCTCGCCCCAGCGCGCGGCGCCGATGATCAGGTGGATGCCGTATGAAAG
The DNA here is from genome assembly GCF_055584605.1 of Nocardia sp. NPDC102475. Lineage (NCBI taxonomy): Bacteria > Bacillati > Actinomycetota > Actinomycetes > Mycobacteriales > Nocardiaceae > Nocardia > Nocardia sp. NPDC102475. The sequence continues at coordinate 76,563 of NZ_JBVJLS010000024.1, forward strand.
CCCCTGTGCCGCAATGGCGGTGATCTGCGGTTCGACGGCGTCGAACTCCTCGCGCATGGCCGCCCAGCCGTCGACGACCAGGAAGACATCGCCGAATTGGTCGGCGGCAAGCGGATCGTTGGGATCGGCCTCGGTCCCATTGATGAGCCGGGCCTCCATCTGGGAGTACTTGCGGCGCCGGAACTCCACCATGGATTCGATGCCGAGTTCGGCGAAGCGCTCCTCGCGCTGGCGCATCAGCGTGGTCAATTCGGCGACCGTGCGGCGCACCCGATCGCCATCCAGGCGGCCCGCGACCGAACCGACATGCGGCAGACCGGACAGGCCGGCGAGGCTGCCGCCACCGAAATCGAGGCAGTAGAACTGGACCTGTTCGGGGCTGTGCGTCGCCGCGGCGGCCATGACGATCGTGCGGATGGTGGTCGACTTACCCGACTGCGGACCGCCGACGACCGCGATATTGCCTTGGGCGCCGGCCAATTGGATGGTCAGCACGTCACGGCGCTGTTCGTAGGGTTTGTCGATGATGCCGATCGGCATCCACAGCTGGCCGTGCCGGTTGACCGGGGAACGCCAATCCGGATCGGGCAGCAGCATATCCACCGTCGGCGATTCGTCCAGCGGCGGCAACCACACCTCGTGCGCCGGACGGCCGTGTCCGGTAAGGCGTTTCACGACAACCTCGAGCAGCGTCTCCGGAACGCCGCCGCCCAGCGGCTCCGCCTCTTCCGGCTCGGCACCCGGAGGCGGGGGCAGATCGGGCAGTTCCATCCGCACCGGTTCGGGCCGCTCTTTTGCCTCGACGGGTCCCGCGGTGAACACCGTCGGCGACTGACCGCCGACCACCCGGCCGTCCACCTGTCGGCTGCCGCTAGGTGACACATACGGACCGGAGACATAGGTCGCGTTGAACCGCAACGGATCGTCGGCATCGCTCTTGAGGTAGCCGGAGCCCGGAATGCCGGGCAGGTGATAGGCGTCGGTGATGCCGAGCACGGCGCGGGATTCGTTGGCGGAGAAGGTGCGCAGACCGATTCGGTAGGACAGGTGCGAGTCCAGCCCGCGCAGCTTGTTCTCCTCGAGTCGCTGCGAGGCCAGCAGCAGATGGACGTGCAGTGAGCGGCCGAGGCGGCCGATCATCACGAACAGATCCGCGAAATCCGGCTTCTGCGAGAGCAATTCGGAGAACTCGTCGACGATGACGAACAATGCGGGCAGCGGGTCGAGCGCGACGCCCGCCGCGCGAGCCTTCTCGTAGTCGGTGACATTGGCGAAATTGCCTGCGGCGCGCAGCAATTCCTGGCGGCGGTTCATCTCACCGGCCAGCGCGTCCCGCATGCGGTCCACCATCGAGAGTTCTTCCTCGAGGTTGGTGATGACCGCGGCGACGTGTGGCAGCGAGTCGAGGCCGAGGAAGGTCGCGCCGCCCTTGAAGTCGACGAGCACCAGGTTCAGCGCGTCCGGCGAGTGCGTGGTCACCATGGAAAGCACCAGCGTGCGCAGGAATTCGGATTTACCCGAACCCGTTGCGCCGATGCACAATCCGTGCGGACCCATACCGCTCTCGGCGGATTCCTTGATATCGATTTCGACCGGGGTGCCGTCGGGTGTGACGCCGATCGGCACCCGCAGCCGCTCACGCGCGGTGCGCGGACGCCAAACCCGCGACGGTTCGATCTGCGCCGCATCCGGAATCTTCAGCAGCGCCATCAGTCCCGGATCGGTCCTGGTGCCGTCGCCGAGGCTGACGATCTGTGCGGCCGTCGCGATCCGGAATCGGGCCAGGCTGCGGGCGAAGGAGGCGGATTCGGCCGCGCTCACTTCGTCAGCGGTGGCGAATTTCTCGGTTCCCGCAGCACTTTTCGCACTCACCGCACCGTCGCCGACGACCAATTGGAGACCGCGCCGGGCGGCCAGGCCGTTCTCGGGTGCGGTCAGATCGAGCACGGTGACCGAATCCAGACCGGATTCGCTGATCAGGCGTTCGGTGCCGTTGACGTAGCCGTCATCGACGATGACCACCAGATGCAAGCGGCCCTGTGTCGGTTGCGGATTGCGCATGAAGCGGCCGCGTTCGAGCAGCTCGGAGGCGAGTGCGGTTTCGAGTTCGGCCAGTGAGCCGTACATCATTCTGGCCGAGCCCATACCGTCGCGAACGGTCGGATGTTGCAGGTGCGGTAGCCATTTCGCCCATTCCCAGGCGGGACCGTCCGGATCAGCGCAGACGATGGCGACCGCGACGTGGTCGGGTCCGTGAAATGCGGTGAGCTCCATCAGCATCGCGCGCGCCAGCATCCTGGCTTCCTCGGCATTGCCACCGATATTGATGGCGGGAAAAGCGCGCAGCGACACTGCGGTCGGCAGTTGGTGCACCACCGAATGGGTTCGTACGAAACGGCGCAACGCCACGGTGGAGACCGGCTCCAGATCCTCCAGCGGGCCGGTTTCCGGACGCGCCAACTTGGTCGCCAACCGGTGGCTGCCCACCCCGACCCGCACATGTCCGAAGTCCGGATCGTTCGGCCTGCGCTCCCACATCCGGCGGGTGCCGACCACCGACGGCAGATCGATCGGTTCCGGATGACTCCAGATCAGCGATTCCAGCTGCTTATTGCCGGTGCGGCGGACGTCCTTGCGCATCTGGTCCAGATAGCGGAAGTAGTCCTTGCGCTCCTCGTTGAGTTCGCCCGCACCCTTGGGGCCGTTGCCCCGCATGCCGAGCATGATGCCGCCCAACGACATGAGCATCATCATCGGGAACATCATCATGAACGGGTTGGCGAGCAGGTTGCGACCCATCATCACCATCATCGCGATCATGCCGACGACGGCGACCACCATGATCACCGGCATCAACTTCATGATCAGTGGCCCCGGCAGGGCCCGCTGGATCTCCGGCGGTGAATTCAACGCCACCTCACCGCCCGGCGCGCGTGGCGGGGCGATGCGGGGGCGGCGCACGAAACCTTCGGTAGCCATGGGTCCCTCTACTGCTCTGTTACTTCGGACTCGAGATCGCCGGCGGACTCGAGATCGCCGGAACCGCGAGCGCGCCGGAACGGAATCGACAGTGCCGCACCGAGTCCCAGCACGATCAGACAGGTGACCGAGCCGATGATCGCGATACGGCGCGGCAGCGGATCGGGTCCGGCCGGATGTACCGGCGCCGCCATCACACGTGGGACATCGGCGCCGACGCTCACCGGCTTATCCGGGAGTTGCGCGGTCAGTGCGGCCAGCGGATCGATCAGGCCGTGGCCGACCCGATCGTCGCGGCCCGGGCCGGGCTCTTGTGCGGTGCGGGTAATTCGGTCGATCACCTGTCCGGCAGTGAGTTCCGGGAATCGGGACCGGACCAGTGCGGCGAGTCCGGCGACATAGGGTGCGGCGAAACTGGTGCCCTGGATGGTTCCAGTGCCCTCCTGGGTGACCGCGCCGTTGACCAGTCCGGTGCCGCCCGGCCTATTGTCGAGCGAGACGATATTGCGCCCGATAGCGGCGGCGCCGACCCACGGCCCGTGCAGCGACAGCGCCGACGGCGAGCCGTTCGGATCGATGGAGGCCACGGTCAGGACGTAGGGCTGGAACCACGCGGGACTCGCGATGGTCTGCACGCTGTCCCAGCCGTCACCGTCGTTCTGCTTCTCGCATGCGCCGCCGTTCTCCACATTGCCCGCCGCGGCGACTACCACCACATTGTGGTCGTAGGCGTACTTCACCGCGGCACCGAGCGGAACGTCGGCGGTGTCGGTTCCGGCTGCGCTGCAGGAGACTTCGGAAATATTGATAACCGTGGCGCCCATATCGACGGCGCGAACCACCGCGGCGGCCAAGGCGAGCACACTGCCGTAACCGGAGCGCACCATGGCATCCGGCGGCTGATCACCGCCCGCGCGATCCTTGCGCTCGTAGTGCGTGCTCAACTGGCGGATGGTGAGGACCTCGGCATCGGGCGCGACACCGACGAAGGCATCGTCCGGGCTGGGGCGCGCCGCGATAATGCCCGCGACGAGGGTGCCGTGGCCGTCGCAGTCGACGGTGCCGTCGGAGTCCGAGACATAGTCGCCGCCGGCTTGCAGTGCGGGCAGTCGCGGATGCCGATTCACGCCGGTATCGATGACCGCAACCTTTTGTCCCGCACCGCGACTGAATTGCCAAGCCGCTGGCAGATCGAGCACACGCTGCGGCAGCGGCGACTCCGCGAGCGGGCCACCGATGAGCGACAGTTCGGCGCAGACGACCTTCTGCTCGGTCGGCTCCAAAGGCGCGGGCCGACCGCTGAGCGCCTGCGCGGGTCCGAGCGCACCCGGGTCGATCCTCGGTGGCGGGACAGCAGCGGCCGGCGCGGACCAACCGAGCACAGATGCGCCGAGAACCGCTGCGGCGCAGACGATTCCGGTTCCGCGCCGCCAGCCGGGCTTACTCGCCCGAGCAGTCATATGTTCCTGGCCATCGAATAAACTCCCATGATCCACAGCACCAGCGGGATCACCGCGACGATCAGCAGATATTCGGCGATCTCCATGGCGCGGCGGGTCACCGGCGTCACCTCGAGGTGCGGACCGATCACGCCGAGCACCAGCACACCCGCCGCGACGGCCAGCAGCAGCACACCCGCGAGCAGCAGCAGATCCGAATTGCCGAAGGCCAGTCCGGTGATCAGGCCGATGACGATGACGCAGCCGCCCGCGATCAGCGCACCGGCCTGCACCAGGTCGGCGAAGGAACGGCCGCGCAGACTGATGATCACCGCTGCGATGACGGCGAGCGTAATTCCTTGCCAGCGTGCGGATCCCAGTGGATCGGCGGCGCCGAGCGCACCGATGACCGCGGCAATGGCGCAGGCGATGAGCATGCCGGTCTGGTACTGGTTGGCGGCCCTGGCCCGCTCACCGAGTCCGGCGGCCGAGGGCAATGCGGTCGCGCCGATCGCGCCGATGCCCTCGATGGTCGGGCGCGGTTCGTGATCGGCCGGATCGATCGCGCCACCCGCGGTCGGCACCGGCGGGATCGGCAGCCGGGCCAGCACCGCCGCCAGCCGCGGCACCGCGGAGATCAGTGTGATGGCCACCACCAGGATGGCGGCGGAGATCTGGGGCAGGTCGAAATCCCAGATCATCCGTACGAGCGCGGCAATTCCGCCGAACAGCGCGACGGTCACCGCGGACGCGGCGAGCGCGGCACCGGTCGCGGTGGCGCGATAGATCACAGCCGCGGCCACCAGCGTGACCGAACAGCCGAGCAGCAGATGCGGACTGCCGAGATCGCCTGGCACGAATAGTGCTGCGCCGCCGAAGAACAACAGCAGCGCGCACAGTGACAACCAGGTAGCCGTCAATTGATCCGCGTACTGACGTGCCGCGATGCCCGCGGCGACGGCAGCGATGATGGCGACTCCGGTCGCGAGGAACGGCGCGGCCAGACCACCGCCGTGCGCATGCCCAGCGGCGAGCACCAGCAGCGCGAGCAGCACCGCCGACACCGCGGCGACCAGACCCGTCCAACGGGCCGCAGTGGGCGACCAGCCACGGAAATCGGCACTGGTGAGCCGGGATACCGCATCGATGACATCGTCGAAGAGCGCGGGCGATTCCTTCGCGGTGACCGAGCGCAGCACCAGCAGTTCGCCGTCGAACACCTCGGCCTCGGTCAGGCTGCGGCTCGGTGCGATGGCGTCACGGCCCAGCCGGGCCAGGGTCCAATGTTCGGTATGCAGTGGGGTGCCGCCGTCGTCGCTCTCCACCACATCGGAATTGCGCGATTCGATCAGGGAGACGAGATCACCGATAAATGTGGCGATCGGCACGGTCGCCGGAAGCCCGACATCGACCTGGGTACTTCCCCCGATGACGGAGACTCGGCACAGTTCGGGTTCGGCGGCGCGGGTGCCGCTGCTCAACGGTTCGGTCAATTGCGCACCGATCCCAGCTCTTTACGGAACGATCCAAACACTTGCGCCCGGTTTCCTACCTGTCGAACCAACTCTACGACTCGGATCCACTCTCGCACGAACGTTCCCCCGTCGCATGTGGTCGTCGCGCACTTTGCAACCTATCGGTAGCAAAACATAATCTATCGGACGAGCCGAGCCGACGCGATCGCTAAGCTGGTCGGAAGATGCACGCGGACAATCGCGCAACAATAAAAGATAGCTCCAACCAACACTTCGGGGTTTGACAGCAATGACCGGCAACCGCCAAGCACAACGGGCCTTCGACGCCGGAATCCTGTCGCTGGGCCTGACCATCGACGGACAGGAATCGGCTCGCGATCTCGAGTACGCGAAACTGGCGTTTCAGCGTGCCACCGAGTGGGACCCGACGATGTGCGACGCCTGGCTGGGCCGGGCCGCGGCGGGTGAAGTCACCACCGAGGTGCTCTACAACCTGTACAAGAACAGTGGGACAACACTTTTCCGCGAGCAACGCCGGTTGGGGCTGGCGCCGCGGGCATTGGCCGGACGCTTCCTGGCCGGGCTGTACATCGACTACCCGCTGGCCGGTTACACCGAAATCTGGCTGGCCCAAGCGGCCCAGTTGATTTCCGAGAAGGAGTACGACGAGGCCGAACGGGTGCTCGACGAACTCGCCACCCATCGCGCCTCGATGCTCTCGGATACCGATCGGGAGATCGACGACCGGATCTGCGCGTATATCCGTGGCGTACTGCACTTCAACACCCAGCGCTGGCCCGATGTGATGGCCGTGCTCGCCGGATCCGCCGAATGGGACGACCCGTATCTGGCGGCGGGCGCGCATGTGATGGTCGGCTCGGCCTGCGCCCAGCTCGGCCTGTTCGGCGAGGCAATCCGGCGCATGGAACAGGCCGAGGCGGGCCCGATCCCGGCGGCCCGGACCACCGCCATGTTCTGCCGCGGCCTGTGCCTGCGCGAGAACGGCAAAGAGGCCGAGGCGCAGGCCCTTTTCGAGAAGGTGTATTCGCAGGCACCGGATTTCGCCGCCAATACCGCAGCCATGCGCGATCGCACCTACCGGCTCACGGTGACCACCAAGGAGTCGATCGATGCGCGCACCGACCGCTGGGATCCGGCCTCGGCGCCCTCGGTGGAGGCGATGCAGACCGCCGACGCCGAGGACCGCGCCAAGAAGATCCTGGCCGACGCGCGCGCCGAACTGGATTCCCAGATCGGCCTCGAATCGGTGAAAACACAGGTCGCGAAGTTGCAGGCGACCGCGCAGCTGGCCAAGATCCGGGCCGAGAAGGGTATGGCCAGCATGGCCCGCGGCAACCACCTGGCCTTCACCGGTCCACCCGGCACCGGTAAGACCACCATCGCCCGGGTGGTGGCCAAGATCTATTGCGGCGTGGGTCTTCTCAAGACCGATAAGGTCGTCGAGGCCAAGCGCGTGGACTTCGTCAGCCAGAATCTCGGCGGCACCGCGATCAAGACCGACAAGCTGATCGATACCGCGATGGACGGTGTGCTGTTCATCGATGAGGCATACACGCTGATCCAGACCGGTCTGCAGGGCGGTGACGCGTTCGGCCGCGAGGCGGTGGATACGCTGCTGGCCAGGATGGAAAACGACCGCGACCGGCTGGTGGTGATCATCGCGGGCTACGACGGCGAGATCGACCGGCTGCTCGCCGCGAACGACGGTCTGGCTTCACGTTTCGCCAAACGCCTGCAGTTCCCGTCCTACACCCCGACCGAACTCGGCCAGATCGGCAGCCTGATCGCCCGCTCACGCGATTCCGAGTTGTCCGAGGGGGCAATGGAACTGCTGATCGAGGCGTGCGGGCGGCTGTACGAGACCGAGCGCGTCGATCAGAGCGGGCAGCCGCGGCGTGGCATCGATCTCGCGGGCAACGGTCGATTCGTGCGCAACATCATCGAATCCGCCGAAGAGGAACGCGAATTCCGCCTGGCCAATGACGAATCGCTGGATCTGAGCGCGGTGGACGAGACGGTGCTCATGCGCATCGAGGCGCCGGATATGCAGGCCGCGCTCACCGGTGTGTTAGCTTCGCTCGGCGTCTGAAAATTCAGTTTCCGACGGGCAAGATATCGTGCTTGACCAGCGCATCGTTCTTCGACAGCGTCGGTCCCGGCACCAGCGGACCGATGATCGACCAGGGAGCCAGGCGCGGTTCGCTGCCGAGTCCGAGCACCTGGGCGGTGGCGATATCCGGAATGCCGTAGCGGATTCCGTTGTCCGCCACATAGAACAGGCCACCGCGCCGCAAACTGCCCGGCTCCGTTCCGGTTACCTGCACGAACTCCCCCGAAGCCGGTGGGATGTAGGCGGAATCGACCCGATCGCCGGTGCCGTCGGAGGTGGCCAAACTCACCGGTTCAGCCGAACCCGGCAGCGGCAGTCGGTTGCCCGCGAGCAGGGTGACAGCGGCTCGGTCGGTGGGGCTTTCGGTCGCGTCGTTGGCGGGCTCGGGGCCCTTTGCCCAGCTCAGACAGGTGACCGGAGCGTCCTCGGCGGAGACGATCTTCGGGGTGGTCGCCGGGAAGTGGTCGAGGGAAAGCTGGTGCAGTACCGGCATATTGGTCAGCACGTCCGGCGGTTCGGCCTTGATCTCGCGCATGCCCTGGGAATTCGCGGTGCGGATGACCTGCGCGGCGAAATCGGTGACCGGCTGCACACCGTCGCCGAGCACCACATACAGCTGGGACTGATCGGTCCGACCGGTGCCGCCGACCGCGATGACACCGCCGATCGGCACATCGGAAAGCTTTGCCGGGCCAGGCTGTCCGGCCTTCGGAATATCCGGCACGGCCAGCGGCGGAACCGCGATGGCGGCATCCAGCAGGCCGGTGCCGACCGGCCGCGGCTTGTGCCCGGCCAGGTTCAGCGCGCGGGCCAGCACCGAGTTGCCGGGATCGACCTCCGCACGCTTGCCGTCGTAGATCAGGTAGGTCTTATCGGCGCGCCGCACCAGCAATGCATCCGATAGGCCGAGGGTCCGAATGCGTTCGTCCAGTCGGGGTTTGCCCGCGAAGACCGCGGTTTCCACGCCGGTCGCCGCGGCCGCGCTGCCGGTGATCGAGAGCTGCACCGTTTCGCACAGTGACCAGTCCGAGCGGCCGCCCTGGGTCGAACCGGGCAGTGCCGCGGGCGCACCGGGGATACCGAGCATCGGACCGCGCGGCATCGACGAAAGCTTCGAATCCTTCACCGATTTGGGTGATTCGTTGCTACCGCTGATCAACCGGGCCGAGGCCAGGTTGAGCACCGGGTGCAGGCGTTTGTCGTCCTTCTTGTCCTCGGATTCGGCCACCACCACATACAGCGCGCCGCTGTCCTTGCCGATCACGATGTTCGCGTCGCCGATCGCGCCCTGCGGCCGCAGGAAGGCCAGGATGGCCGCGCCGGCTACCACGAGCAGGCCGAGGGTGGCGCCGACGAGCATCGAACGCAGCTGAGATCGCATGGGGTCGTGCAGCATCCGCACATCGCGTCGGACCAGTGCGTGATCGAGTCGGCGCAGCAGAAAACGGTAGCCGTTGACCTGGGCCTTGGTGGTCAGCTGAGCCGGCACATGGTCTCCATCGAACTACGGGAAGGACAGGATAATTACAGTATCGTTCGGCGCCACGGTGTCAATCCAGCGACAATTGGGCAAACTATTTCCCATCCACGAACACCGGTGTGGCGCGGTACTGTTATCGCAATACTGGTCTGATTATCGGGGACGGGACTGTGAACAAACGCGATACCGACTCCGGAGCGAACACGCGTGAATTAACCGGAAACAAAAACTCCGTGAACGCGACGCACACAACGTTACGTGATCCGGAATTCTGGCTGCTGCGTCAAATGCCTTTGCGACTCATGATTCCGCTCGCACTGTTTGCCGCGATCGCGGCCTGGATCGCAACGGCGCTGCATACGCCGACGGTCGCCGTTATCGCGGTCGCCGCGGTCGTTCTCATTGCCGGCGCGGTACCGGTGCGTCGTCGCGAGCCACGCAATATCGTCGGCATGCTGGCGCGCACAATCGCCTTTCGCTGGCGGCGGGCCCGGCCCGGCCCCGCCGATACCGGCCAGGCCGCCTTCGATGTACCGCTGCCCGAGGGCGGCAGTTTCGGCGTGCGCTGGGACGGCAATCTGCTGCTCACCATGCTGCGCATCGATCCGCCGCCGGATGCGCTGACGCTGCTGCGGCGCGGTTCGCTGTCCACCGACCAGGTGCTCCCGCTCACCGAAATCGGCCGCTGCCTCAGTCAATTCGATATCAACCTGGCCTCGATCGATGTGATCAGCACCGGCGCGCGGACCGCGGGCGGCGGCCCGGTGGCCCAACTCTACGATCGCATCCTCGGCCCACTGCCCGCCATCGCGCATCGCACGGTCTGGCTGGTGCTGCGATTGGATCCGCTCGCCAATGCCGAGGCCGTGGACAACCGCGGCGGCGGCGGTGCGGGTGCGCTGCGAACCGCGATCATCGCGACCCGCCGGGTGGCCAATCGACTCGCCGGCCGTGACATCTCGGTATCGGTGCTCACCGCAGGCGAGATGAACAGCGCGGTGCGCCAACTCACCCGCGGTATCGCACTGGACGGATTCGTCGATACCCCGAAATCGCTGGTGCACCAGGGCCTGTACCTCACCAGCTACGAGATCGGCCCGGAGTTGATCGGGTCGCGCGGCTTCGCCGATATCTGGGCCACCCCGAGCCTGACCACCACGGTCACCGTGCGCCTGCGCCCCGGTGCGCAGCGGCCCGGCGAAGTTCGCGAAACCGGTTCTCCGCCGATCAGACTGGGCGCGCTGGTCCGCTTCGACACCGCGGCCGAACCGGTCGAGCCGCCGGTGCCCGGGCTGCGCACCCTGCCGGGTGAGCAATTCCGTGCACTGCTGGATTGCCTGCCCGCCCGCACTACTCGTCGCGACGGCGACAACGCCGGTGACTACCGCGGTCCGCTCGCCGCGCTCGACGGCATTGTCGTGCCGACCGCCGGTTGCGGTCAGCTGATCGGCGCCGACAGTGCGGGTCAGGGCATCGCGGTGCCGTTGATCGGTGACGGCACCAGACATCTCGAGGTGATCGGCCGATTGGATCTGGCCCAGCAGGTGATCCTGCGGGCCATCGCCCTCGGCGCACACACCATCGTGCACACCGACCGGCCCGAGGCCTGGCAGTCCATGGTCGCCAATGTCGATGCGCCGCATTCGCTCTCGCTGGCACCCCGGTTCGCTGGTGCGGGGCATCACGTCGCCCCACCGCAGCCCGGCGGGCCCATACCCGCCGCGACCGTCGTGGTTTTCGACGGTATCGCCCCCACCGCGCTGACCGGTGGCGCGACCATCGTGCACGTTCGCGCGCCCGAGCAGCCCGCTGGGCAGTTCGATGCCGATATCGTTCTGGTGCAGGATATTTCGGCTCCCAACCTGATCACGGTGCGGACCTCGACGGCCAGCGCGACGGTCAATATGGTCACAACTCCGGACGAGATGTGGTACATCGGCGAATCCCTCGCCGCGGCACGGTAATCGAACGCACCACGGCCGGTCCGGAAGCATGATGCTCTGGACCGGCCGTGTCTTGACGAGCGCCCGCACGCGCTCGCTACGGTGTTTCAGGCTCCGAAGCCGTCACCGATCTTGCTGTCGGTGCCGAGCGCGCGGTGCAGCGAATTCTCCACCGCCGCGGCGACATTGTTGAGCGAGGTGAGCGTGTCACCGTACTGGGAGTGCCAGGCGTCGTAGACCCGCTTGAAGTCGGCGTGGGCCACGTTGCCCTCCCACGCCACCTTGAGCACGCCGCCCGCGTCCTCCATGTCGCTGCCGTACTTGACCAGGTCGCCGTGCAGAGTGACCAGATCGTTGAACAGAGCCGTCATCGGGCCCTTGGCGTATGCCATAGTCATGGTGTTACCTCCGAATCGAAGACTGAATAATGTGTCGGCCCACGTGATTACAGGCTGATGTGCTCGAAACCTTCGCGGTTCTCCTGCTCCATCTGGATGTACTGCTGGGTACCGTGACCGACCTGCTCGGTAATGGCGTTGAGCTTCTTGTGCAGTTCCTGGGAGTTCTGGGCCCAGTTGGTCGAGGCCGCGACGAACGCCGCCTTCGCATCGCCTTCCCAGTGCGTCGCCGCGGCGACCTCGTCATCGATCTTCTTCAGCGTGCGCTGCATGTTGTCGACCGCGGCGGCCATGAACTCCTCGGCCTTCTTCGCGGTCGCCTCGTCTACGTGTACACCTTCACCACTCATCGTGGACACCCTCTCGTGTAGTGATTCCAATGCCCGGAAACGATGTCGGGTGACATCGCCGGAAGGTCGGCGGCTGACTTACTGCGCGCCCTCAGGGTCTACTGCGGAAGCCACCTTCCCCCGGGCAGTGATTCGATCAATGCCGAAATCGCTTGCGCGATACGGTGATCGGTGCCCGGTGTCACCGTGGACCAGACCTGCTGATCCGCAGCAATCCCGGGCGCGGCCACAATGCGACCGCGTCCGGTGTCATAGACCGCGACCGCACCGGGCGGCCGGGTGGTCGCACCGTCGAGATGGGCGTAGGCCACGATCTCGGCGAAGGCATGGCAGGAGGCGAAGGCCAGCCCGTAGGCGGTGGCGTCACGATCGGCGACGCCCAACGCGTAGACGGCGTCCGCGAAGTCCTCGGAGGTCTGCGCCGCAGTGTTGTTTCGAGCGACCTGCAAGCAGTCGCTAGCGGTGAGTCGCTCGCTCAATTCGCTCGACAGCGCGCTGAAGTTGGTCACCTCCGCCGGTGTTCCGGCTCCGAGCGCCTCGAGCAGCGGGCGCACCAGCGCCGCGCCCGACCCGTCCGCCCAGACGGTCCGCACGTCGAAGGTGTCGCCGGTGCGCACCGCGATGGCATGCTGTTCGCCGCGGCGGGCCAGGCAGATCCGGGTCACGGCCGGCGTTGCGTCGGGCCCGGTCGCATAGATGCGGGCGACCAGCTCACGATCGGGTTGGGCCAGCGTGAACATGGCATCGGCCAGTTCGGAGTCGACATCGCCCTCGGCGTCGAGCACGCCCGCGCCGACCAGTTGGGTCACCGCGCGCTGCTGCGCCTCGGCCCAGGCGTCGAACGAATCCTGTTGTGGTCCAACGGAAAGCACCAGCGGCAAGGTCTGGACTCCGAGTCGCTCGGCCACCGCGAGCAGACCGTCATTGGTCATGGTCGTCATTCGGCGCCTCCCGATGCCGTCCGACCGGTGGCCGCAGGTGCTTCCGGAGCGCCGAGCACCGCCGGGGCGGCGGCGATACCGAGATCGGCACCGATGGCGTCGCCGGTCACCGCGGCCGCGCGGGGGGCGTATTCCTCCTCCTCGGCTCCGCCGCCCGCCGCCATCGCACCGGGAACCATCGGCAGCGCACTGGAACTCGCGGTGGTGGTCGGAACCGGTTGTGGCGTGGTCACTTCCACCGGCGCGGATGCTTCGGTGAAGACCGGTGCCCGATAGGGCCGCAACTTCGTGAGCGTCGGGACCGCACCGATTCCGCCCGGCATGAACATCCCGGGCGTGATCGCGGGCAGCGCCGCCGCCGGTGCGCTCGCTTCTTCGGCCGCCAGCGCGGCGGGCGAGGCGATTACCGGCGGATCCTGCTGAATCCACGGTGTCGCAAGCGGTTCGGTCGCCGCCTCATAGGTCTGCATCACCCGTGCGGCCGCCGCCTTCGCCATATCGGCGTCAGTGTCGGCCTGGGCGGCCACCGCCTCGAGCGGTGCGCCGAGCGCGCCGCCGATCGATTCGAGCATCCGCTGCACCGCCTGGATGGCCTGGATCTCGGCGGTATGCGGCATCGTCAACCGGGCCAATTCATAAGCGGCGGCCTGGGTTTCGGCGCGCACCGCATTATTGCCCGCGGCCGTCGCGGCATCGGCGAGCCAATCGCGCAACCGCGAAATCCGGTCCAGCACCGGGCCACTCGTGGTGGATTGCCACGCACCGCGCATCGACGCGACGATCAGTTCGTATTCGGCGACCGCCGTACCGAATCCGGCGGCCAGCCGGGTCCACGCGGCACCGGCCTCGGCCATCGGTACCGCGCCGGGACCGGTGGACAGTTCACGCGCCAGCCGATCCGGCTCGCGCGCGCCCCAGACCACACCGGTGAAACCGGGCTGCGGTGGTTCGATCATGGTGGCTCCGTGTCGTATTCGCTGTGGTGTCAGGCCGCGCCGAGGACGCCGAAGTCGGCGACACTGTCGTTCTCGGCGCGACCGAACTGTGCGGCCTGCGCGCGCAGCGTCGCCGCCAGCTTGCGCAATTCGACGATTCCGGCGGTCGCACTCTGGCCGTAGGAGGCCGCGACATCGTTCATCGTCTGCGCCGCGCGCCCCGAAACCTCGTCGACGCCGGCCGGCGGCACTGTCAACGCGGGCGAGCCCTCGCGCAGTTCCGCTTCCAGTCGCGCCGCGAGTCCGTCGAGCCGGGTGGCCGCGTCCCGGGCCGCCGCCGGATCGAACATCACTCCATCGAAATCCGTACCGCCGCTTGCCATCGCAACCTCCTGAATCAACGAACCCTTAAAGGGTGAGTTCCTTATCGGGTGGTGGCTCCGAGATCTGTTCGGTCGCGCCGACCACCGGCAGCGAGACCCCCTCGATCGGTCCGACGACCTCTTCGCCGTGTTCGGCATTGACCAGGAAACCGGGCATATCTCCGCCCGCATCCCCCGCCCCGCGCGCACCCGCCCCGCCAGCCGCGCCGTAGGGCATCATGCCCGGGCTGCCCGGCGCACCGGTGGTGCCACGCACGGCGGCAGCGGGTTCCACTGCCGCGGAACCGGTTCCGGTGGCATTGAAACCGGGCATACCGCTGAGTCCGGCGGTGCGCGGTCCACTCCACGGGCTCAGTGGCGTCGATATCGGGGCCGCGCCGATACCGCCCACACCGCCACCGCCACCGCTCGCGCCACCACCAGACGCGCCGTGCTCGGTCTCGTCCTTCTCCGTAGCCTCGCGCTGCTCCTTCGCGATGGCGTCGGCTTGCAGTTTCTGTGCCTGCGTCGCGTTCTGCGTCGCCACCTGGGTGAGCGTCTGCGCGCCGGTCTGCGCCATGGTCATCAGCGGGGTGAGCAGCTGCATCACCTGCTGCATCGAGTCGACGCCCTTGGGAGCATCGGTGACCTTGACCTTCTTGCCGACCGCGGTCATATTCGCCGAATGCGCGGTCATTTCGACCCGGGTTTTCGTCACCACCGCGATGCCCTCGGTGATCGCCTCTACCGTCGCCGCCGCGATAAACGCTTGTCCGCCACCGGTTGCCAGCCACGGCGTCGCCGCGGCCACGGTGGCCATGTATTTGGCGATGACCGAGGCCATCAGCGCGCCGCCGGTCGCAACCGAGGTCGCGCCACCGGCGAGCGACGCCTTCTCCTGCGCGCTCTGCGTGGCGAGTTCCGCGCCGTTCTCCGCGGCCTGTCCGGACTTGTTCGCGGCCTGCATCGCGGCCAAGCCCTGCCACAGCGACATCACGGTCTGCAGTGCCTGGGTGCCGAGTTGGATCGCGGTCTGCGCGGCCTGCGCGGTATCGGAAAGCACCTTGGTCGGATCGGGTCCGCCGCCCGCGGGCACGCCGAGATTTCCGGTGCCGAAACCGCTCGCCATATCGGTGAGCGGCCTGGCCAGTGCGGCTAGATCGATGACCGGCAGCGGCGGCAGTTCGGGCAGCGGTGGCAGCCCGGAGATTTCCGGAAGCGGGCCGAGGCCCATATCCTTCAGGATGTCGTTGACCGGTCGATCGATCAGCGGCGCAAGGGCACTGCCGCGCAGCAGATCCACGATCGACGGGTCGAGCGGCGCAGTCATTGCTAGACGCCGGCAGCGCCGAATTCGGTGCCGGATGCCGCCTCGGCCGCCTCATAGGCAGCGGCGCCCTGATGCGCGGTCAGCGCGGTACCCGCGTGCACACCGGCCAACTCGAACATCGAACTCACGTGATTGGACTGCGCGTAGGCGAACGCCATCAGAAAGTCCTGGCCGATCAAGCCGAATACCGGCGCGGCCGCCGCCACGGTTGCCACCTGGTCGAACGCACCGGCCGTCGCGACACCGGTGGCCATGGCCACCGCCGAGTCCCCGTACGCGCGAATCGCATCAGGCGTTGCCACGAGTTCGCTCATCGTGATCCCCCATCCCGTAATGGAATTGACCGACTCTTCATCGAACCTATCGATCGAACTGCAAAGCCCGACAGCAAACTTGCACAAACTCAAGGTTCTTGACAAAAGTTTTACGGGGACAGCGTGAACGTCGGGTGTCTACTCGGCAACTTCCTCGTTGAAGGCAGTGACCAATTCACTACGTCGCTCGAATGCCTGCCGCACCGCAGCGGCCGCTGTCGCTACCAGCGTCGACTCGAATTCGGCTGGTGTCATCCGCGAAACAGCCTGGGAGAACCGCAGATCGAGCAACGCTCCGTTGCCGTCGACCTCAACGGTGATCGAACCGTCCTGCGCGGTCTCCCGACCGCGCACTCCGGCCATGTCGTCGGTCAGATCCCGGATCCGATACAGCCGCCGCTGCACGCCGGCCATCAGTTCGTCCATGGTCTCGTACACGATGAAAACTCCTCTCGGACAACGGGAACTACACCTGACGCAACCAGCTATCCGGCTCGGTCTCGTACTCCTGCTCATCAGCTAATTCCTGGCGCGCAACATCTTCGGCGGTCGGCAACCCGCTCAGCGCCAACATCTCCGCGGGCACTCCCGCCGCCGCCAACTCCGCCCTACGCGCCATCCCGGCCCGTTCGGCCGCCTGCCTGCACAACCGCAACACCTCGGCCGCCAATGCCTGCGGATCGCGCTTCAACTCGGCCGGATCGGCCGAAATACCCAGTGGCAGACCTTGTTCGGTGGTGCGCACCGAGATCGCGCCGCTGCGCGAGGTCGCGGTCCATTCGGGAATACCCGGATGCGCTCGGTCCATGGCGGCCACCTTTCAGGCTCGCTCGTCCTTGATCGCACGGACCACCTCGGCGACTCGCGTATTGATCATCGCGGTGAGGTGTTCCGCATCGGTGGCACGCGCCACCGGAGGATTCTGGTCGTCGATCGCATATCGGCCGTCGTCGCGAATGTCGCGCCACTGCAGCCGATGTCGAGTGATCCCGCGCGGGCCGAAACGCGAGCGCCCCTGGATCACATCGATCGTCCCGGAACAGGATGTCGGTAGTGCCAAGAATTCCGCGGAGCGATCGGCGATCGAATCGTCGAAGGAATCGTGCACCGGCGATCGGCCGAGCGAGTAATCCATGCCGTCCCCGTCGTCCTGGGTGGACAGCACCACGGTGGCGCGGCGTCCCGGCTCGGCCTCCGGCAGCGCACGCACGATCGCACCCGCGAGATCGACCGCATCGCATTCGTTGATCGTGAAATCACCTGAATGCCAGTATGTTTCGCCGGACAGCTCGGAGATGACATAGCCGCGGTCACCCCGGCGGACACCGTGCAGCCGAACCGGCACGTCCGGCTTCCACGGTTCCGCCGGGTCGTAGCCTTCCGCGACGATGCGCAGATCCGGGAAGGCCAGCACGTCCAGCACATCGTCGAACGACCGATCTCCGGAGTGCCGCAGCCGCGCCAGCGCATCCTGTTGTTCCCGGACATAGTCCTCGTTCACCCAGGTGCGACAGGTGTACACGAATGGTTCCGGCAGGTAGTCCTGCTTCAACGCCTCCCACTGGACGATGAATTCCAGGTCGGTGAACTTCCAGGTGCGATTCATTGCTCGACAACGGGTTTGACGACGACTGGCGCGGCGCCGAGCGCTTCTTCGATATGCTCGACCGAATCCAGATACGCGGCCCGCTTGTGTTCCTTGTTCTGACCACCGGCACCGTGGCCCGCGGGTCCCATACCACCGGGCGAACCCGCCTGGCCGGTGCTCGCGATGCCCGCGCGGCTCGCCGTCGCGGCCGCGGCCATCTCGGCAGCCGCCGCCCGCGGGAACAGCTTCGAATTCTGCAGGCTATTGGGTGAAAGATTGGCTCCGGCACCGCTACCCGCACCGCCGCCTGCGCCACCGCCCTTACCTGCGCCACTACTGCCGGCCGCTTTGAGCGCGTCCTTGCCCAACCCCGACAGCGCGGACGGCAGACCGGCGAGACCTGCCGACTGCATATCCTTGGCCGCGGCGGCCTGCGCTTGCTGTGCCGCTGCCTGTGCAGCCTGGTCCATTGCCTGCTTCACGCCATCCAGGCCCTGCTGCGCGGACTGACTGGCTTGCTGGGCAGCTTGCTGCGCTGCCTGTTGAGCCGCCTGCTGCTGCGCGGCCTGCTGCTGCGCGGCCTCGCGCTGCGCGGATTCCCGCTCGGCCTGCTGACGCTGCTGTTCGGCCTGCTGGCGTTGCTCGGCCGCGGTCTTCTCGGCCTGCTGGGTCGCCCTGCGCTGATCGGCGAGCGCCTGCTGAGCTGCCTGCGATTGGGCGGCCGAGGTCCCACCTTTTCCGCTGCCGGTCCCGCCGGTGCCGCCACCAGGTCCGGTCTGCTGGGTCTGATTGGGCGACGGCGTCGGCGCGGTCGGCTGCACCACCGGGCTCACCGGCTGAACCATGAGCGGAATCGCATTGCTGGATGCCGCGAGTCCGGGTACATACCAGTCGTTGAAGATCCGCCTGGCCTTGTCGACTTCCTCACGCGCGTACTGGGTCCCGACCGTTTCCGGCGTGATATTGGGAGTATTCGCCTGCACCGCCCATAGCCAGCCCGAGGTGTTCAGCAGATTACTGGCGACCAAGCGCATGCCGTCGACCATGTTCTGCACACCGGACACATAGGCCTGAACCGCGCCGCCCGCCTTCACGGCGGCGTCGCTGTTCCAGTCATCCGAGGTCTGCATCGCAGTCATCTGGTTGCCCAGATTCGCGGCCGGCCCCGTCACGTGCTCGGCCATATCACTCCAGATGCCGGAGGCGTCGGACGTGTGCCCCATCCCGTTGATCAGCGATTGGTGCCAGGAGAAGGCGGTCGGGTAATCGAGGATGCTCGCCGGCTCCGGACGAACCGGTTCGGTATCGCGTCCGTCCTTCTCGTTGGCATATTGCTTCAGGTCGGCCGGCGGTCCGCCGTATTTATCGGTTCGGCCGGTCTTCCCGCCCCAATCCGGGATCTTGGTGGTGCCGTCGGCGGGCAGACTCCAGCTGCCGTGACGTTCGGCGGAGCGGGCATTCCTGAGCCGATCGAATCCGGAGGTATTGGCCTCCTCGGCGGCGGTGTACAGCTTGCCCGCGGTAATGAACTGCTGTGCCAGGTCCTGGAGAATGGTCTTGTGGCTCTTGGCCCGGTCGTTCAGATCGCGGCCCGCGCGCTGGAACTTTCCCTGCAGCGCGATGCCGGAGGGGAGATTCCCGAACCCATCGACCTTCTCGACGAAGTGTGTCCAACCCTCGATGGTGTCGAAGACGTCGTACAGGTCGATGGCGTACTTGGCCAGAGTTTGCAGACTCTTCTGCTTGACCGTCAGATTCTGTGAATCCTTGCCGATATCGTTCCCGGAGAGCTGCCACGGATTGGGCTTGTCATCTGTCGGCGCCATTGGTCAACTCCTGTCCCGCTCGGTGCTGCCTCGACGCGCGGTGTGCGCCCCCTCACGTCGCCCCTCATCCGCGCACATACGACACCGATCATCCCATGAGCTGCGTGAACGGTCGGTGACCTCATCGTGAATCATGCTGGCGCTCATGGGCCCTCCGGTTGTTCGTCCGATGGGTTTTCGAGCAGCGCAGATCCGTGGCGATGAGATCGGCCAACTCCGGAGAGCCTGATCCCATAGCGGATAGACGGTGAGTTCGACCCTTTCGCTCGGACACCGAAGACGACTCGGGCCGTTCAGCGGTCGGAGGGACTTCGTACGACTCCGTGTCCAAAGGCAGATCGAGCTCTACAAGCCCTCCTCCGGCCTCGGGCTATAGCACAATTCGATCATCGGATGGACGTCTGCCGTCCAAAAAGTGAAGTCCCATCGCATGGAGTCGATTCGGCCGCGGCGCGAGCAGCTCGGCCGCCGACAGTTGACGCGTCGCGGCTTCGAGATCGCTGTCGCGACCGAAGGTGTCCACCAACAGGTCTTGGGTGACCTCCCCGCACTCTGTGGCAGTCAGCAAGCGCGCCACCGCGGTTCGTGTTCGGGTGCCCGGATCCCCCGACAGTAACCGGGCCACCGTCTCGATCACGGTGTGCGACTGCCAGATTTCCGGCATTGCCACACCGCACTGCTGCACCGAGGGCGATTCCCCGCAGTACCACCGCTGACCGTCCCACCAGAAGCAGAACGAGAGCAAGCCGACGGCCGCGCGCGGGCTCAGCACCGCGTTGGTCACCCAATCCGGCGCTCCCGCATAGAGATTCGGCAGATCGACGCCGCCGTTATAGGCCGCGTTCAACGCCGGTGCGTCCCATACTCCGCCCGAGAGCACGGCCCGGCCGCCCGGCACGGCATACAGTGTGGAGCCGCTGCTGCCGTTCCCGCCGCTTTCGAACCAGCCGTTCGACGGCACTACCCGTGGTCCGCGGTCGGACGAAACGGCAACGTGCGCGGCCGAAATCATCGACCAGCGGGCCCACAACTGCGGAAACGACGGAAGTTCCGGATCCACCGGCCGCGCGGTCACCCCGTGCGCCCGGTCGACGAGCGCGGCGGCCACGGCGCGGCGCGGGCGGCGACACTGCCGGTCACGGTGACTCATGTAGGCCGCCAACCACACCGGCAGTCGCGGCCGCGGATACGCCGCCACATCGGCGCGATACGCCTCCGGGCGGAAGAGCTGGTCGGCCGGGAACGGCTCGTCGCCGTAGTCGTAATCGACCTCGACATCACCGTATGCGTTGGCCCGCAACAATAGTCGCCACCACGGCTCGGTGCCGGACGCGGCGACCTCGGCACGATACTGCCGTACCAGCGCGACCACCGACTCCGGGACTTCCAGGCGTACCGGCCGATGCTCGCCGGTGAACTCGACGCGCGCCGACTCGACGGTCACGGTCAACGCGAATACCGCGTTCAGACGCTGCCAACCGAGTGGGCCGAGTTCCCCCAACTCGCTCGCGATGCGCGAAACCAACGTGTCGGCGTACCGGCCGTGGTCGGTGACGACGGAATCGCTACGCGATGCTCGAGTCATTGCTCTCGTTCCTGTTCCAACACAATCGATTCACCGATCGCGCGCTGTTTCGAGTGCCGGGCACGTAGTCGCCATCGATGTCTTTTCGATAGTGGCACGCGGATCGGCGCCCGCATCGCGTTACTGATGGTGACTAGCTAAAGAGACTGTTAAGAATTCGTTCCGGCCTCCGACCAGGGCATCTGCGACTTCGACGGCCGAATTATCAAAAGTTGAATTAGGTTCGGACTTTTTCCCAGGGGACTGTTAGAACATCGGTGGACCCCTGGCAATGTGTTGTGACTGCGCTCACCGTCGCCTTTACGGCGGTAAGTGCGGCGCCAGAAGGAGATTCACGATGAGTACGACACAACTCACGGGCGAGCGCGGGGTCGTTGCCAACGTGCTGCGTGGCTCGCTCGGCAATCTCGCCGAGTGGTACGACTGGTATGTCTACGCGCGGTCGCCTTCCTGATGCGCCCGAGCGGCGGCTGGATGCTCGGCCGCTACGCCGACCGCGGGCCAGTTGGTCGCGCTCGGTGTGCAGATTGTGCTGCAGAACATTCTCAGCGACGCGCAGATGCACAACTGGGGCTGGCGTATTCCGTTCCTGATCGGCGCGGGCGGTGCGCTGCTGATCATGTGGTTGCGGCGCAGCATGGATGAATCCGAGCAATTCCAGGCCGAATCCGATCGTCAGGCGCGCGGGTCGCTGCGGGTATTGCTGCAATACCCGCGCGAATGTCTGATTGTTTGCGGACTGCCCCCTCGGCGGAACTGTCGCGTTCTACACGTACACGACCTATATGCAGACGTTCATGATCAATACCGCACATATCTCCAAGCCGATCGCGGCCTGGATCAATTTCATCGCGCTGTTGGCATTCGTGGTGCTGCGGCCGCTGGCCGAACGCATCGGCCGACGCACGCTGCTCATCTGTATCGCGATCTCGTCGACGATCTACTACTTCATGCGGGAGACCTCGAAGAACTCCGCAATCGAGGCGCAAGCCGATGCCGATGCCGAGGTCGCCGTGCGTTGAGCGTGGCTATCCGCAAACGGCTGCGCGTCGAACCTTCGCTTTGCAAGGATCGGCGCGTGCGGCTTGTGCTGGTGGAAGACGATGACGGAGTCGGGGAAGCGCTGCAGGCCGCGCTCACTGCTCGGGGCTACCTCGTCGACCGCAAGCGGCGCGGCGCGGACCTACTGCGCACCCACCGCGACTACGACGCGGTGATCCTCGATCTCGGACTACCGGATATGGACGGGCTGGAGGTGTTGCGGCGGCTGCGTGAAGTCAGCTCGGTCCCCGTGCTGATCCTCACCGCCCGGGCCGGTGAGCGCGCGGTGGTGCTCGCGCTGCGCTCCGGCGCGGACGACTACCTGGTGAAACCGCCGCGCATCGCGGAGCTGGTCGCGCGGCTGGAGACGGTCACCCGTCGCGTCGTTATCCACACCTCGCCCATGGAAGCGGTTGTCTCCCAAGATGTTCGGGTGGATCTGATGGCTCGGCAGGTCGAGGTGGCCGGGGTGCCGATCATGCTGACCCACAAGGAGTTCCAGCTGGTTCGGATCCTGGCGGAGCGGCCCGATACCGCCGTAAGCAGGCAAGAGTTGATGGACCGCATCTGGGGCGACTCATCGGCATCGGTATCGCGGGCACTGGATGTGCATATGGCGGGATTGCGCGCGAAACTCGACCGGCCCGGTTTGATCACCACCATCCGCGGTTTCGGCTATCGCTGGCGCACCGACGGATCCTAGGTCTGCACCGAACCGTGCCGCTGCTGGAAGCGCTGCTCGAACTCAGCGGCATAGACCGACGGCGCCACCGATGACGAAGATTGTTCCAGCACACCGTCATCGGCGACATAGAAGATCGCGCGCCCGATCGAGATCTCACCGGGTTCGGTCGGCACGTACACCATCCAGCCGACGCTGATCCGGTCTGCGCGCAGATCTTCCAGCGGATAGCCGGTGGTGTCCATATTCTGATCCAGAATGAACTGGCGGACCTGGGCCATCGCGGCGGCTCGCGAGATGGGCTCCGGCAAGGTGATCGTCACACCGGCCAGCGTGAGCTGATAGAGGGCGCTGTCGATATCGAAGGTGCCGTCGTCGCCGAAGACCTCGACAAGCGTATCCCGGGTCACCACACCGATTTCCGCCGCCGACACCAGATTCGCCACCGCAGCGCGCTGCCCATCGCTCGGCTGCTCCGCGACCAACCCCGCGACCACGCCGGCCACCGTATCGGAGGTCCAGATGCCGGGTACCGCCTCGCTGAGCCGGTCCGCGGTCGGCGACTCGCCGCGATACCACCGACCGCCGTCCCACCAGTAGCAGAACGACAACAGCCCGCTGGCCGCGCGCGGATTCAACACCGGATTGGCGACCCACTCCGGGGCGCCGGCGAACAGTGCGGGCATCGGCGTCGCGCCGTTGTAGACCGCATCGAGTTCGGGCGCATTCCACACGCCACCGGACAGCACCGCGCGACCACCAGGCAGGGCATACAGGGTCGACCCGCTGCGTTTCGAACCTTCGAACCAGCCCAAAGCGGGCAAAACCCTTGGCCCCCACTGTGATCCGGCGGCCACGAAAGCAGCCGCGATAATCGCCCAGCGGGCTGACAGCACCGGGAAGGCCGGAAAGTCCCGCTCGGACAGCACCGGGCGCACACCGGTCTCCCGGTCGGCCCTGGCCGCCGCGGCCGCCGCGGCCGCCGGGCGCGATTGCCGGTCACCGTGGCCGATATAGGCCGCGAGCCAAACCGGGAGCCGGTCGCGCGGATACGCCTGCAAATCCGCGAGATAGACCTCGGGAAGGAATAGGTGATCGTCCGGGAAGGGCTCGTCACCGTAGTCGTAATCGACCTCGATCTCGCCGGTGCTCGCCAACTCGATCAACAGCCGCCACCAGGGGCCATCGCTCAATTGAGCAGAGAGATGGCGCTGTTCGCGGACCAGTTCGACCACATCATCGGCAGGCTGGACCTGCGCCTCGCGCTGCTCGTCATCGGCGAAGGTCACCAACCCGATTTCGGTGCTCGTGGTCATCGCGAAGACGGCCTCCAGGCGCCGCCAGCCCGGTGGGCCACCGGCCGCGAGCGCGCGGGCGATCCGGTGCATGAGCTGTTTGGCTCGGTCGGCGACGTCCACCGGTTCGTCGACGGTGAAGCCGATATCGGGGGCGTCCTCTTCGTCGGTTGGGTTGGCGTCGGCCGCATCGAAGGCCTTCATGAACTCGGCCATGAACTCCGCGTCGCCATCCGGTACGGCCGCGCGCTGCTCGTGATTCGGGGTCGGCTCTTCATTCGACTTATCGCCGGATGCTTCGCCATCAGGTGTGGTCACGTCGCCGCAATCTCCCTCATCTGCGCACCGCACATGAGAACACACGCACAGTGCCCGAGCCTATTACCGTTCCTATCCTGGCACAGCGCCGAGTTACGCGATTCACGAAAGCTCGGGGCTTAACCGTCCCTGAAAAAAGAGCTCCATCGGCGTGCGACTCGCTATCGACCGCGCGCCACTACTTTCCGTCGGGATGGCCGACGGTGGCGAGGGCGGTGGTCCAGTCGGCGACGATGGCGTCCTGGGCGTCGGTCAGTGCCACCTTGCCCGAGCAGACCAGCGAATGCAGCTGGTTCTCGACGGTGTCCTTCGGGTTGTTGGGTCCGGCACCGGGCTTGTGGTCGGGGGAGGGCGGCTCCACCCACAGGTTGCGCGGGTCGTTGGGGTCGCCGCCGAGTTCCAGCGAGACCAGGTGGTCGTATTCGGCGTCGTGCAGAGAGCCGGTGTACCCATAGGACTTGGCGTTGGCGTCCTTTTCCCGGTTGGTGATGTTGGCCGGCGGGCGGATCGAGGACGTGTAGCCGCTGGCGCAAATGGTGCTGCCCAAGGTGTCGGCGGTGACCTTGGGGTTGGTCGCGCCCGGGGTACAGGCCGAATCCGGTAGCGGCTGACCGCTGGCGGACTTGCCGAAATGGCAGCTGCCCTCGGCCGGTTGCGGCTGAACCGTATAGGTCCCCGACGGGCCCGGACCGACCGGCACCCGTGCGGCCTCGTGCGCGGCCGGCGGATGCGGCACTGCCTGGGAGATCGGTTTCGAATTCTGGTGCGAGCAACCGGCTGTCAACAGCGGCACGGACAGCAATGACACCAGCAGGAGTTTGCGCTTATTCATGACTTCCTTCGGCAGACCTTCATCTGTACCCAATTGTCTGGTACGGCAGTCGATATGGCAGCGCGATGCGGAATGTATTTGAATAGTGCTGGTACGTAATAGATTTGATGCACACGCTGATGCTCACCCCTACCTTGTGCACCACGAATCAAGTCGCGAATAGCTAAGCTAAACGCCTTCTGCTGGAAGGGCAGTTCAATACCCTGATTCCAGGTATAGCGTCTGAGCTGGGCTTTTCCGGTGGACGTGGTATCACACTTGTCACAGAGCCCGGTCTCTACCGCCTGATCATGCGCTCTAACGTCCCTGGTGCTCAGCGATTCCAGGCATGGGTTACTGATGAGGTCTTGCCTACGATCCGCAAGACCGGGCTATGTTCAACATAGGGCGGTCTACCTGGCGTTGTTAGCGTGCGCTACCCCGCTTTGATCGCCTCCGCCCAGCGGGTTAGGCAACCCTTATCGGCGCATCAGGACAGCAGAAGGCCACCTGTAAGGGTGGCCTTATGCGTCCGCTGAATTTTGGTTAGCCCCCGGTCACTCGTCCGGGGTGTACTCGGCGTACCCGTTCAACTTCGGGAACGTCACGGCGGTTATCTCGTGCGCTGCATTGATGAGCGCCCGGATAACCGGATGCTCCGGCCCGAGGTACGGATTCACGGATTCAGCCATCTGCTGGAGCTGTTCACGCAACGGAGTCGAGAACTCGCGCGGGAGCTTGCCAGGGAACTCCGGAGGGTTCTCCGGGTCTATCGGGTACTCGACCGGTTCAGGTGCAGACACTCTGGGCTCCTTCAGAATCGGGGGTGACACTGCGAGGTCGGTACCTCCACCGTGCCGGATGCGTTGGCGTAGGTGAACTGGCGACCCTGGATCTTCCCTCGTATGCCGACGCTGACGCGCCATCTCCCGGCGTAGCACGCGGCCGACACCGTGTAGGTGTGTCCACCGGCCCGATACGGCGGCGGGATGCTCGAATCGGTTCGCGTCGAGGCAACCTCCCACCGGCCGCCCTCTTCATGCTCCAGCGCCAAGGCAACTATGTGTTCGTCTGGCGGTACGTCACAGGCCGCGATGCCGTTCCCGGTGATCTGGGGCGATAGCACGGTCGGCACCGAGCGCGTGAATTCGAAATCGCAACTGCGGGCAGCGTGGGCCGTGCCATTAACCGCTGGACTCATGCCGATCAGCATGGCCGCAGAGACAAGCGCAATATTGGTCTTCAAAGGGAACCCCCGATTTTGATGGATTCGAATCTTTCAGTCCGGACGTAACCCGCTCGAGAAGATCGGCCGGTGGAGGCTCCCACTCGTCAAAGCCAGAGAGAAGAAAACAGACCCGATCTCGCACCGGGATCACGCTCCGGAAGGTCTTCCTCAGTCATCTACAACCCCGCGTCTTCACGTTCGATCCGTTCCCGGACCGCTCGTACAGACTTGTCTTTCGGTATCCGCTGAGGCCAGAACACCGCCACGGCGAATACGCCCAGCGGGATACAGATCGCCACGACCAATCCGATATGCCAACCGAGCATTACGAAGCCTCGGGGTCGGCGGCTTGTTCAGTGTCAGATAGGAACAACTCGAGGTACAGCGACCCGTCGTCGGTGTCGTCCCCGTTGTCGTAGACCTCCAACAACCCACCTGGGAACACGAACAGTCGTGTGCGCCTGTCCATCTCGACTCCTGTAGTCCGATGTTGGTAGGCACCCCGTGACCGGTTGGCGTCACATGCCACGGGGGCCAGCTCAGACGCTACGAACCGGCTACCAAGCTCGTCTATGACTATGCCGAACTATGCCGAAATCGGCCTTTGCCTGGTCCCTCGCACCAAGTACAGGCATCATGAGTATCGGCGCGAGCATAGTTGCGCCTAACACGAATAGGAGGCCAAACCATGCGGCTAAGGTTCCTGGGCAAGGGTGGATCGGGCGACGGAGACTGCCCGACGTTGTACGCCACCGACCAAGACACGTACCTAGTGCAAGGCTGGGAAACCAAAACCGTTGGGACAGTGGAGATTCCGCACTTACTGACCGGGTTTGCCGAACCCGATACCTTCATCGGTGCGGCCATGGGCGACACCGGTCGGGGAACATTCCGGCTCAGCGGTCGGCCAGTGACCGAGCCAGACGTACTCTCGCAACTCACCTTGGCGCAAGATGAAACCGCTATCGAGGTTCCGAAGAAACGGAGGACTTACTACGGTGGAGTTGATTAAAACTACCCCATGGCCCGAACTATTTCGGCAAGCTCGGAAATCCGCTTTCCACCTTGAAGTGAGGGACGCTTACGCCGTTCCAAGCGAATCGGAGCCGTTCCGGAGATTTCTCGCCGGGGAGCCGCCGCAGGAGTACAGCAAACGGGCTTGGACCGATCTTGTCGAAGAAACCGCAGCGCGCGGTGTATCAGTGAGCCGGGTAAGGGTTGTCACTGTTCCGCACAGCGACTATCACCGGTGGTTGCTATCCATAACCGGAACCAACGTAGACGCTGGCGAAGACATTCGATATCTACCTCGTCATCTGGTCGATTCAACAGAGGTACCTACCGATGATTTCTGGATATTCGACAGCCAGAAAATTGCATTCAACCTGGTTGATCAGAGCGGGAAGCCTGCCGGGGCAGCGGTAACTACCGATCCTCGTATCGCAGACTCGCTCGTAACCGTGCAAGCTCGGTTGTGGGAACAGTCGATTCCGTATCGTCAATACATCAGTTCGGCAGTGAACGTCGGGCAGTGACAAACTCGGTTCAACAACAGCAGGAGGCGCTAGGGGCGCAGCTCAGAGAGCTGCGCCTCAGTGCTGGGCTCAGCGGCAGCGAACTAGCCCGTAGGGCCGGTTGGCATCAAACCCGTGTCCCGAAAATCGAATACGGCAAGACAAAACCGTCTGAGCCGGACATTCGTCTATGGTGCGAACTCACCGACGCACAGGATCAAGTACCTGACCTAATCGCTACAGCGAGAAACATTGCCTCCGCATATCTCGAATGGCGTCGGGTGCTTAATGCGGGAACCAAGCGACGGCAGCACATGTCGGTACAACTCGCTGAGAAAACAAAACTCATGCGGATTTATCAGCCGACGTTGATACCTGGAATCTTGCAGACGGCCGAATACGCGCAAGCGATCCTGAAACGCTCGATAGAGTTTCACCGGATACCGGACGACTTAGAAGCCGGTGTAGCGAAGCGGCTGGAAAGACAGCAACTTCTATACCGGGGTGAACGTCGGTTTCATATTCTCGTGGCAGAGCAAGCGTTATACACAACTGTCGGGGGTGATGGCGTCATGCTGGGGCAGTTGGATCGGCTACTTGCCGCTATCGGATTACCTCGCGTAGCTTTCTGCGTTATTCCGGCGACGGCAGAATTACCGATGCAGGTTACTAACTTTGTCATGTTTGACGACAAAACGGTGATGGTGGAAACCGCAGCGGCGGAGTTGACCATTACCCAGCCTAGAGAGACTGCCGTGTACGGCCGGACATTCGACGTGCTAGCCGGTCAGTCCGTGACCGGTGACGCTGCGCGTAGCCTAATCCGCAAGGCGTTAGAAATACGGGCAGGTAATTGATCTAGCCTGCGGACGGTCGTATTGCCGCCCAGCTTGCCCGTAGACGCGCGAAACAGGACATCGGGATTGCTGGTTATGGGTAAAGATGTTCCAATCCGAACTCGCCGTCTACGACGACGCATTCCAGAAGCTGCACGAAATCGCCATGCACGATGGACGCCGCACTCAGCGTCGATCTCCAACGTGATGGAGCAGCACGACACGGACCACTGGCCCGAGCCGGGACCGACTCCCCATAATCGATCACGCGGTGTCTTATGGTCGAAGCACCCTGTCTAGTGTCGAATTCCTGCCAGTGGGATTCAGTTATGGATTCCACTGGCTCGCGAACTCGGCCTGCACGTGCGCCGTGAATTCACGCACGGCTGCCATACGCCGGTAAGGGGTCAGGGTCTCGACAAGACCCCGAATATGCCCAACGCATCGCGCGGAATCAACTTGGCTTGTAAGGATTTCAACGGCCCGTGCGCCAACCGAGGATGCTTGTTCAACCTCACCTTGGCGAGCAAAGGTGTCGGCCAGAAATACCAGACGAAGCGCGCCCTCTCGGCTCTCCGGCTCTGTATGGAGTTCGACCGCCTGCCGCATATGCGCACGCGCCTTCGACCAATCCTCTAACTTGAGGTAGCAGTAACCAATCTGTTCATTCAGCTGCGCCTCGTCAAACCAATAGCACCAGTCGGGCTGACCATGCTGCGGCGGCTGACCATTGAGCGCCTCGTAAGCCCAGTCGATTGCTTGTCGGCATTCAAGAACATCTCGCGAGTTGGCATATGCCTGCGCGGCTCGCATGTGCAAAATGGCCGTGACTGATGGACTCCCTCCGCGGTAACCCGCTAGAGCCGTCTCGGCAAACTTCGCAGCCTCGGAGTAGCGGCCGAGGTCCTTTGCCTGACAACTCATAAACCCAAGGATATTTGCACCAAGGGCATGGTCTTTGGCTGTGTGAGCGGCATGTAGCGCGGCAATGAAGAACCGCTGAGCATCCACATGCCGTCCATTATCAAAGGATATCCAGCCTGCCAAGCGAAGAAGCTCCGCGACTGTCGCATGAAGCCGTCGACCTATTGACTCGTTATATCGTGACTCACGTAGGAGGTGGACAACGTAGTTGATTTGCGCACGCACAAGGTCGACGAGTGAGCCGCCGCCGAGCTTATCATCCATCTGCCTGAGTCGGCCGGTAATTTCATCGAGGTGGACGACTACATCGGCTGTCAGGGCACGCCCAGTCAGACCGACTACATTTGCGGCTGGTCGGGCTATCAGCCATTCGTGAGCGGGTGCAGTGAGCGAAGCGCCGGATATCAAAAGAAAAGAACGCCGATCCACCAGGCTTACCTCCGATACCTCGCGTACTGCGACAAATGTGCCATCAACGGTCCAAGGCAGGGAAAGACCGGAGTCGGCAGGGACAAACATCACCAATTCATCGCTCCGCCAGCCCAGGTCATCGAGCGTGATCTGTTCACCCAACTCGTGGGAAAGCAACATCACCACAAGCGACGGCCACGGCGCGCGTGGATGCACTCCCCGTAGCCATTTGTACGGCGTCTTCGGATCTACGAAATCGGCGCGGCCCATTTCGGTTGCCGTGGCATTGAGCCGCCTCGCCAACACCTCGGCACTCCAGTGGGCTTTGGCTAACAGCGTGCGCAGAGTCTCGTTGCCTGCTGGGCGCATTCCGCAACCGGCCTTCCATCTGGGCAGACAGAGTAGACCTCAGTCTAGTTGCCCTCGGTGCCGAAGGTGGCCGACAGAATCCGGTAGGCACCAACGGCACTTAACGCACCTGCTCGAACGGATGCAATCTACGAGACCAGCCTGTTCCATTGAATACACACCTACTCACGAAAGGACGGCCTGATCCCATGTGGCACAGCAGGATTCGGTTGGCACCGACCAAAATTCGCGGAATGACGAGTAGCCTGGTCGGGGGTACGGGGTTCGATGAGCGCTCTATTGGTTCTAAAGCCGTCGGCTTCGTTCGGGGTGATGTGTCA
The DNA here is from genome assembly GCF_055584605.1 of Nocardia sp. NPDC102475. Classification (NCBI taxonomy): domain Bacteria; kingdom Bacillati; phylum Actinomycetota; class Actinomycetes; order Mycobacteriales; family Nocardiaceae; genus Nocardia; species Nocardia sp. NPDC102475. The sequence goes on from NZ_JBVJLS010000024.1 coordinate 107,388, forward strand.
GGACCAGCGGCACCCCGGCACGAGGTCGCGGTGCAGCGGCACGCCCGGTTGTTGGGCTATCAGTGCGTACACATGGTCCGGCCTTCCCAGGGTGTCCCCGATCCGATCGGGTATGTCCTCGACATCGCGGTCGGGCTCGATGTGGCCGCGATTATTGTCTACGACCTGACTCAGGTCGACGATCAGCCGACGCGATTGTGTGAGGAGTTCGATCTCGAAACCGTCTGTCCTGCAACCACATGGGTGAGAGTCGCGGCCCCGGTTCCGGCCAAAACGAGGGTGGCATGATGAACGAGGGCACGATCGTGACGCCGCCGAAGGTCTGCGGCAATGCCGATGTCGAGTTGGCGCATGAGCAGATGCGCGCGCATCGCACCTGTCGGATCGGTCGGTGCGCGTGGAAGGCGGCGGCTTATTACACGCTGGTCGATGCGGGTCGGCTGGCACCGCAATCATTGACACCGCGTGAGCGGGCCGCGGCACGGGGGCTCGGGTTCCCGCCGCTGGAGCGCGGGGTATGCGCGGAAGGCGGGCCGACGGTGCAAACTTTGCATGAGGTGCTGAACAAACTCACTGAGCTGGGCCTACCGGTCCCAAGTACAGATGTTGACAGCGACCACGTATAGGCGATCCGGGAGTCCGTGATGAGCGAACATCGGACCGAGATGGACGGCTGGCAGGCAATCTGGCGACTCGATGACCAACGCATTCGAATAATGTTGGTAAGCAATATATTTGAGGCAACTACGATGATGTCTACCGCTGATTCAGCCACTGCGCCGGACCTGGTTCAGATGCGCGAGCAGTTCCCGAAACTGTCGCGGCTATGGGATGCGGTACGCCATGCGTACTGGTCTGAACTCCGTGTCCCGCAGAAGCATTCACAGGGAACGATCTGAGCGAGTCTGGGCAAGTACCCGTGTTCGATCAGTGCGGCGGGTTAACGGGTGAAGATTTGGGTGCGGCGGGTGGGGGAGGTGCAGACGTCGTGGATCAGGCGGCCCAGGTCGAGTTCGGGCGGGAGCGAGCGATACAGGAGTTGGCAGACTAGGGTGCCGGAGGCGGTGACAGCGAAGCGGGTTTGGCGGTTCTCTACGGGTTCCCATTCGATTGCCACGAGGGGGGTGTCAAGGTTGATGGTGTTGTCGCCGATGCGTAGGGCGAGGCCGGAGGGGTCACGGTAGAAGACGACCGGTGTGTCACCGAGATCGCCGTATACGCCGAGTTGCGGGCCGATTCCGCCGCCGACGGCTTGGAGTGCGCCGGTTTCCGGGTCGAAGTGTGCGGGCACGCCGAAGCCGGAGAAGGGTTGGACGAAAAGGGTTGCGCTGTTGCCGTTCTGGGATGGGCGATGGCGGTGGCCGTTGGAGCCTTGGCGGTTTCGGGTGGGTGGTGATGCGCCGATGGGCGGGGGTGTCATCGGCGGTGGAGTTGATTGAGTTGTCGGGTCTTGTTGCGGTGCGACGGGATTGATCGGTTGGTGGGATGCGTCGGGCCAGCCGGGAGACTGTGGGGCACCGGAGTGGTGCTGGTCGGGTGGATCCGAAGGCATGGGTGTACCCGGGCGGTACGGGGGTTCCGACGGGTGACCTGATGACGGTGGGTGTACCCGGTCGTGTGGGGGTGTGGTCGGGTCGTGGGGTAGGAACGTTGGGGGTTGCGGGGGTTCCGGCGTGGTCGGAGGGAACGGGGGCACCGGTGTCGTCGGCGGCACCGGAGGTACCGGCGTTGTCGGCGGGAAAGGCGGAACTGGCGGCACCGGCGGCGTTGGTGGCACCGGAGGTACCGGCGGCGGCGGGAAAGGCGGCACCGGCGTGGTCGGGGGCGTCGGCGGTGTCGGTGGGAAAGGCGGAACCGGCGGCGTTGGCGGCGGAATCGGAGGGGTAGGTGGCACAGGTGGAACCGACGGCTTCGGGGGGACCGGCGGTTTGGGCGGCTTCGGCTCATGTGGCGGCACAGGCGGTTTCGGTGGCACCGGAGGCTTCGGCTCTGGCGGCACAGGTGGCTGCGGCGGCACCGGAGGCTTCGGTGGGTGCGGCGGCGTTGGTGGGCGCGGCGGCTTCGGGGGTTCCGGCGGGTGCTTCGGCAGCGGCCACGTCGGATCGAACGGTGCCCGGCTCGGCGGATCGGGCATCTCGTACTCGTGGTTCAGCCTCGGCGGATGCGGGATATGGGAACGCAGCACCGAGCCGGGCAGCGGCGGCGGCTCCGAATCACCCGAATCCGACCGCCCCTCCGGCGGCTCTTGCCCGCCACCCCGATTCGACCGAGCGCCCCCCTCACCCGAACCCCCATCACGGCCACGACTCCCGCCCTCCCCTGCCGACTCCCCATCGCCCGCGCGACCACGCGAGGCACCGCCGGACGATTCCCCCTCACCAGCACGCCCGTGCCGCGCCTGCCCCGCAGACGACTCCCCATCATCTACCTGCTCGGGACGCGTTGTCCCTTCAGATGATTCATCACCCGCCCTGCCACGACCCGCCGCACCGTCGGACGATTCCTCCGCGCCGACATGATCACCAAGCGTCGCACCGGCATCCGATTCATCGTCACCGTCGCGATGCGCTGCGCCGTCGGAGGGCTCATCACTCGCAGAATCACGACGACCCGCACCCTGAGGCAGATCCTGGCCCTGCTGCGTGCCCGGATCCGTGGCCGACTGATCGTCTGTGCCCCACAGCTCACCGGGTTCCGAACCTTCGCGGACCTGCGGCATCTCGGGCGCGGACGATTCGCCGTCGCGATCACCATGAGCCGTGGCATCGGACGAGTCGGTGTGATCGCGGCTGTCTGCGGTGTCCGGCAGATCGTGACCGTGTTGCGGACCCGGATCGGTGGCCGAGCTCTCGTCTGTGGTCAGCGGCTGTGTCGGCTCCGAATCTTCGCGAACCGCAGGCACTTCCGTTGTCAGCGGCGGCTCAGCGCCGTCGGAGGACGAAGGCGGTACAGGGGTTTCGACCGGTGCTGGTTGTGGGAGTTCGTTGGTTGGGGTCGGGGGGAGAGCGAGGGGGGCGTCCGGGTTCGGGAGTGCGGGGGGAAGTTGGGGTTGGTGGTCTACTCGGGGTGGGGCGTAGGGGATTTTGGTGCGCCAGCCGGTGCGGGGTGGGCGGTTGGCGTTCCAGTCGAAGCCGATGCGGATGGCGTGTTGGTTGGCGTCGTGCCAGGCGGCGATCGGGTTTTGCTGCAGATAGTTCGATTCGGCGAGGGCGTCCTGTAGGAGCAGGATGTCTTGTGGCAGTGGGATGCCCGCGATCAGGCGGTTCCAGGCTTCGGCGACATCGGCGACGGCGTCGAGTGGGCGGCGACGGAGGATGCCGTCGTTCGGGTCGTGCACCAGATGCGGATCGCGCATGAGGTGGTTCTTGATCTGCTCGATCTCGGCGTGGGTGAAGGCCGGGGTCGAGTTGTCGAGTCGGTCGGCGACCAACCTGATCAATTCGGCGCGGTCGGCACCCAGGTTGCCGAGCTGATCGCAAAGATTGTCGACCAATCGTCTTGCGTCACCGGGCTGTTCGCCCCGCAGCTGGCCGGTGAGCGCGTCGACGATCGGGTCGAGGTCGCCGGAGCTGTCGAGTCTGCGGGCGATCTGATCGACGATCTCCGCCGCCCGCACGGCACGTGCCGCGCCTTCGGCATCCGGATGCGCGGCGAGATGATCGACGATGCTGGCGATATCGCTGTCGTCGGCGCGGAACCGCTGGTATTCGGTGTCGGCCCAGTCCTGCACGCGCGCCCACGCCGCTTCCTGATCCCGTTGGCGCTGTTTGAATTCCTCCGACAACTCGCCGCGATCTGGCACTCGATCCTGCGGATCCCATTCACGCGCCATCGGCTGCACATCGGCCGCGCGCGGACGGAAATAGGGATGTCCCTTGAATCCCGGACTGATTCGGCCCGGATGGTCCTTATCGCTGTACCAGGTGAATCCGGACAGCTTCGCCGATTCGAGGATGATGCGCATGGTGTTGTAGAACACACCTGCCATCGGCGGTTCGAAGGTTGGCACACCCGGATCGAGTGGGTCCATGCCAGGGATCCGGGGCAGCAGTTCCTCATCGATCGCGCCGGGTGGCGGATCCAGGAACGGATCGACTATGGACGACTGGAACGGATCGACCGCCCAACCACTGACGCCTTCCGGAAGTACGCGCGGCTCGAATGCTTTCGGCACCCTGGGACCTTGGCGGTTGGTTGTCCAGTCCGGGCGGGTCGGATTGACCGGATGCCAGTCACCATTGGCGTCCTGCCACCGGGTGAGGTGGATACCCGGCGAGCCCTCGCGCCAGCCCGCGGTGAGATAGTCGCGAAGCGGTGGTGCGAGTTCCTCGATGCGCACCGGCATCTCGCGCTCGGCGACGATCACGCGATATTCGATTCGCGTCTCAGGTCTTGTCATCGCCTGTGCCACTGCGGAATTGCGTCGGATCGCATCGGCGAGCGCCGCGTCGTGGCCCGCGCGCGGATGCTCCAATGTGCCGCGTGGGGCCACCACGATGATCCGCGGATCTTCGCCTTCGACGAGGCCGACGCGATCGGTGATCGGCCTGGCTCCCTCGGCGGCGAAGACGTCGCGACACGCTCCGGCCAGTTCGGCCATCTGATCCTGAATGCGGCCGATCCTGTTGTCCGCCTGGTTGACTCGGTCGGCGGCTGCACGCAGCAGTTGCAGTTGCCTGGTGTTCTCCTCGGTAGGCGCGAAACGGTTCGCCGCATCGCGCAGGGTCTGGTCGATCTCATCAGGGCCCAATGCGTCTCGGTTCACGCCGAGGCGGTCTGCGAGGTCGTCGCACATTCCGCGCCATGGCTTACTGGCAAGCACCTCGGTGGCGCGCTCGGCACCGAGCCGGTCGAGCTCAGCGCGTGCTTCTGCCGAAAGCGGCTGGTGCGCGATGACATCAGCGCCCTCCAACGCGGCAATGCGACGATCCAGTTCGGCGAGGGCGGAATCGGCTTCGTTGAATCGTTCCGCCGCGTCTTGCAGCTTGAAGATGTTGTTCTCACGCTGAGTGCGTTCGGCCGAGCCCACCAATTCCGGTTCCGGCCGCGATGTTTCGTCGCCGGTGCCCGCGATGTCCCTGCTGCCGACGATATCGCCACTGAGCTGCCGCAGGGTCGGCTCCAGGTTGTCCTGGTTCAGGGCGCGATCGGGATCACGAATATCGAAGCGTTCGGCGCGGTCATTGCGCTTGGCCCGCCAGAACTCGCATTCGGCCGCCATTGCGGCACGTTCCCGCACCAATGCGGCGTGCACGGCCTCCGGTGTTCCAGACAGTTCGAGCGTCGCGATCGCCTCGTCGAACCGGGCAACTTCGGCATCGGCACGGTTGAATTCGTCGGCCGCACGCTCGAGTGCGTCGATCCGCGCATGCCGCTCGGCCTGCTCATGGACCAACATGGTCTGGTTACGCAACTCTTCGAGGGTCGTCTCCAGCGGCAGGCCTGGCCGCAGCCCCTGCTCGACATCGACCGGTAGTCCTTCGGCACGAAGTCGACGGATATCGCGCAATTCCTCGCGATCGGCGACGGCCACGGCACGCTCCGCACGCAGCCGCTCGAGATCGGCTCGGACCTCGGGGGTCAGAGCGTCCGAATGCGGCGCAGTGTCGGGCGCGGTTCCAGGATCCGGCTCCGAGCCGCCAGGGTCTCGTGGTTCGGGCGTGGAGCGCGTGGGATCCGAACCGTCCGCGTCGGTGGTCCGTGTTTCCTGCGAAGGTCGCGTCGGATCCGAGGTATCCGCAGCGGCGTCCAGTGTCGTGGGCGCAGATCGCGTCGGATCCGAACCGTCCGCAGCGGTACCCCGCGACTCGGGCCCAGATCGCATCGGATCCGAACCACCCGGATCAGTGCCCCGTGTTTCGGGCGCGGATCGCCTTGGATCCGAACCATTCGCATCGGCCCGGGTCTTGGGCGCTGACCGTGTCGGATCCGAACTGTCCGCGGCGGGACCCTGCGGCCTGGATCGCGTCGGATCAGAACCATATGTATCGGCGCGTGGCGTCTCGGGCGATGTCTGCGTCGGATCCGATTGTGCCGCAGCGCGTTCCGGTGACGCCACAGAACCCGAACCCGGTGTCTCCGGCGGACCTGTCGGGCGGGCCCGTACCGCTCCTTCGTCGGGCGGGCGGATCGGGGTGACAGTGACGACTCCGGATTCATCGACCACGACGTGCAGATAGTCGACCTGGACGCGCTGATCGGCCAGCTGTCGGCGAAGCTCGGTGGGCATGACCTGTTCGGGTGCCGACGACGGCGACGCGACCACCACGCGCTGCCCATCAGGTGCGATCCCGACGCCCTCGGCGACCATATGCGCCTGTTCCCCGGCGAGCACGTCACGAGACGCGAGCACGGCGGCTCGCTGCCGGGCCACGTTCTCCTCGCCCATCGCGTGGATGTAGCGGCGCAGTTCGGCCTGATATGCACTGGCCGCATCCCTGACCTGGGCGGCATGTTGCTCGGCGGCCCGGAGATCCGCGAAATGCTGCACCATCTCATGGCTCGGGACGTTTTCACGATCCCGTATCGCGGCAGCCTGATCCTCTGCCGCGCCCACCAAATCGTTGACGGCACGCTGTATCTCGTGCGGGCTCAAACGGTCAGGGTTTATTCCGAGGCGCCTGGCACCTTCGGCAATGCCCGGTTCCATTGCATGGCGGGTAGCCGCAGTCTCCGCAATCCGCGCGGCCAAACCTGGCAACGCATCACGCAATTCCGGTGTGACAGGCTCGTGTACCCGCGCGGGCCCATCCTGCGGCCAACCGCCCGAACCCGACTCCCCCGGCTCCGGTTGCCCCGGACTGGGCGGCTCCTGCGGCGGATGCTGCGATCCCCCATCACCACCAGCCTCCGGCGCACCCGCTCCCTCCTGCCCACCGAGTGGCCGAACCCGCACGTCCCCGGGCTCACCACCGCGCCGCCCGCTCGCCTCCTCCCTCACCTCCGACACCGAATCCCGCCGTGATGCCGACGACTCCTCGCCGACACCCAAGGCCGAATCACCTCGTCGCCCAGTAGACGACCCCTCATCCGCTGCCGAGGCGGAACCCTGCCTCCCCGCTGACGATTCACCGTCCAGCGGCAACGCCGAATCACCGGACTGCCCCGCGTGCTGTTCCTGGGCCGCCGCCGGACCCGAATCGGGCTGGCCGCGCTCCAGAGCACGACCACTCGCGTCGGAGTTATGCCCCTCCAGCACTGTCGCATTCAACCAACGGTTGAACTCGTCGAACCTGCGTTGATTCGCCGCCAAAGCCTGTTCGTGCCAGGCATCGATCCGCTGCTGCAACTCATCCAGCCCGGCCTGGGCACGCTGGCGAAGCTCGTCGATCCTGCGCAGTAAATCGCTCTGCTCGGCGCCATCGTCCGGTCGCGGCCGCTCAGCCAGTGCCCGGAGGGCTTCTTCATGCCTCCGCTGGTTAGCCGCCAGCGCCTCCGCATGCCACGTATCGATTCGCCGCTGCAACTCATCGAAGCCAGCGGCGGTGCGTTGGCGGATCTCTTCGATCTCACGCACCGGATCACTCTGCCGTGCAACAGGATCCGCAGCTGGCGGGTCAGAACTCGTCGGCGGGCCGGGATCAGCCAAGGCACGCATGGCCTCGTCGAAGCGACGCCCGTTCTCTGCCAACGCCTCCGCATGCCATGCATCGATCCACTGCTGTAGCTCATCGAATCCTGCCTCGGCGCGCTGCCACGTTTCCTCAAGTCGCCGCACCGGTTCAGAGCTGACCACATCCGGAGGTTGCGAAGTCGCAGAATCAGGTTGCTCGACGCCGTCCGAGAGCGACGCTTCCCGCACCGGAGTCGATGAATTGTCGCGCCACACCGGCGGCTCCGGCGCACTCAGCGAGTTGATGGCCTCCTCATAGCGGCGCTCGTTTTCCCGCAACGCTTCCGCATGCCAGGCGTCGATGCGGCGCTGCAACTCATCGAAACCGGCCTCGGCGCGGTGGCGGGTCCGCTCGATTCCTTGCACCGGGTCGGTGGGTTCGTCCGGAGATGCCGGGGTGGGGGGATCTTGGGGTGGACGTCGTGAACCACCCTCACCAGTCGCTTCGGGCGAGGTATCAGTACCCGAATCACCGTGCCGTGTACGCCCATCCGCCGAATCATGGTGGTTCGCTTCAGTTTCCACGATGTCGTGGGCGACCGCACGGCTCAGTTCCTCGTTCAGCCGCGTCAGTTCTGCATCGGCCTGGTCCAATCGGCGTGCGGCGGCCTGTTGTGCGTCCGCGTGTTCCAGGCTCGGGTCGGCCATAGCCTCGTCGAGGGCGGTGCGCGCGTCTTCGCGGGCGACGAAAGCAGCCGCCCATTCGTTCGCGATGCGCCCGATTTCCGACTGTCGAGCGGCCGCATCGGGATCACGCCCCGGCGCAGCGCCTTCCGGTTGAACCTCCGGCACGGATTCCGGCTCCGCACCGGGTCGCGTACTTCCACCGGAGCTCGGCCGATCCGGCGGGTTGGCACCCAACTGCGGCACATCCGGCGGCGGTGGCAGTTCGGGGCCGGCGTGTTGGTCGGGCGGTGACCAGGACGGATCAGGCGCGACGATGTCGACGGCGTACGGAATGCCCGCACGCCAGTCGGTGAGCGGCGGGCGGTCCGCGTCCCAGTGGAAGCCGAGGCCGATGGCGTGGGTGTTGGCGGCGCGCCAGGTGGCACCGGGATTGGCGCGCAGGAAGTCGGATTCGGCGCGCGCATCCTGCAGCAGGACCAAGTCTTGGGGCAGCGGTTCGCCAGCCATCAACCGGTTCCATGCCTCGGTGACATCGGCGAGGCGGTCCATCGGGCGACGGACATACGCGCCATTGGGATCGCTGTAATCGCGCACCAGATGCTCGTCGACCATGAAGTGGTTCTTGATCTGCGCTATCTCGGCGCGCGTGAAATCCGGTACGTCGTGGCGCATGTGCTGGGCCAGGATCTGGGCAATGGCGTCCGGATCCGCGCCCGCGCGCAAGAGCTCGCGAATGTCGGCGATGGTGTCGCGCACCGCGTCTGGATCATCGACCCCGAATCGATTCGCCAAATCGTCTGCGACACGGTTGTTTTTGTCCTGCATCCGCAGCAACTGTGCATCGACATCGTGGGTCGGATCGATACCTCGATCCGCGGTCACCAGCCTGTCCTGCACGGTCCCGACCACATCCCGTGCCGCAGCCACCTGCTGGGCACGGCGGTGGGCGTCGAGCCCGTCCATGATCCGATCGATATCGCTGTCATCGGCGAGGAACCGCTCGTACTCGGCATCGGCCCAGTCCTGCACGCGACGCCAGTTCGCGACGTCGCGATCCCATTCCCGTTGCAGCCCTTCGGAAATCTCCACCCGATCCGCGGGATCGCCGTGTTCGGCCGGATCCCAGGGCCGATGCATGGGCTGAATATTGCGCTCCGGCCCCGCGAACCACTCGTAGTTGCGGAAGACGGTGCCGAACGGCGGAATCTTCTGCAGCCACGGCCGGGCCTGCACCCACTCACCGATCTCCGGATGCGCCTGGATCCAGGCCTTCACCGCCGGATGCTTCGGCGTCTGCGCGGCCATCAGGATCAGCCGGGTGATGTTGTAAGCGTCGCCGCCCCAATGCTGTTCGAAGATCGGTGTCCCCGGCGGCACGGACGACGTGTCGTAGCGTGACGGCGCCTGCGGCATATTGACCGGCAGCGTGCTCTCCGCGATCTCACCCGGCGGCACATGATCGGTCGGCAGCGTGATGTCGTTGACGACATCCTCCATGGCCCAGCCGCTGACACCGTCCGGCGGATCCTTGGGCGTGAACTTCTTCGGCACGGTCCCGGCATCGCGATTGCCAACCCAATCCGGGCGCGTCGGATCGATGTGGTGCACGGTGCCTTCGGAGTCGACCCACGACGTCATATCCATACGTCTGCCGTTGTGCCAGCCCGTGCTCAGTCGTCGAATCTCGGGTGGCGGCATTCGCAACGTCCGGGTATTGCCCTCGCGATCCGCGAGCACCTGGCGGTATTCGACGCGGGTTTCCGGACGCACCATCGCCTGAGCGACCGCAGGATCGCGGCGCAGCGCATCGGCGAGGGCCCGATCATGATCCGCGCGCGGTGCCGCCGGATCGAGCCGCGGACCGTACACGATGATGCGGGGTCGCTCGCCCTCCACGATGCCGACCCGGTCGGTGACCATCCGGCCGCCGTCGGCTTCGACCTGCTGCCGCCATACGCCCGCGGCTCCGGCCATTTCGTCCTGGAGCCGGCCGATCCGATTGTGCGCCTGGTTCACATCGTCGGCGGCGTGGAAGAGTCCGTCGATCTCACGATGGCGAGCGTCTGCCTCATCCGCAGACAGCGTGCCATCGCGCACCTCGTCATCCGCATCGAATCGCAGGTTGGTGATCGTTCTGCGCAGCTGATCCGGTTGCAGCGCGGCCTCATTCGGATTGCCCGACTCATCGACCACACCGAGCCGGACGGCCAGATCGTCGCGCATGGTGCGCCGCGGCTTGATCTGCCGGAGCTCCTCCGCCCGCTCCCGCGCCATCCGATCGATCTCGGCAGCACCCTCCTCCGACGGCGGGCGGTGCCGCGCGACGCCCTGGTCCTCCAACTCGGACAGCCGCTGATCCACGCGTCGGACCTGATCGTCGAGGGATTCGAAGTCCTCCGTCGCCGCAATGAGTTTGCGCAGTGCGTCTTCGCGCCGTCCCTGCTCGCCGGGCTCGACCGGGCTGCGCACCTGCCGGTTCGCCTCCTCGAGGCCACCCAGCACGTCGACGACATCGGTCCGTGCGTGGGCATGCAGTGCTTGAATCGCCTCGTCGCGCGCATCCGGGTCCCGGCGCACCCATTCGGTCGAATCGTCCAGACCCAAATTGGCGGCGCGCTCATTGGCCTTGGCGCGGACGAACTCGCGCTCGCGCACCAGATCTCGTCGCTCCTGCAGCAGCTGGTCGTACTCGCCGACCAGTCCGATGCGTGCCGCGAGCTCGCCGACCTCCGCATCCACCCGTGCGAATTCCGGTGCGAGCCGCTCCAATTCGGCTACAACGGCACGATCGGCATCCGAAAGCAATCGCCGTCCCGCGAATTCGGCGACGGTCGCCCGAATTCGGCGCGGCGTCCACGCATCCGCATCCTCCTGTGCCGGAAGTCGGTCGGCCAGCTCCGCGATCCGGGCCGCCAGCGCATCCCGCCGCGCGAGGGCATCCGTATGCGCCCGCACCGCCTCCTCATGCTCCGGTCCGGTCCGGGCTTCGGCCCCTGGCTCCGAGTTCCCGGCTTCGGTGTCATCCCGCCGGTTCTCCGCGTTGCTCTGTTCACCATCCTGGTTCCCACCCGACGGTTCATCCCACTCGGACACCAGCGGGGCAGGCGGGTCATCCCGCCGGTTATCCGCGCCGCGCTCTTCACCATCCTCGTTCCCACCCGACGGTTCCTCCGGCTCGGACGTCGGCCGGGCGGGCGGGTCGGCGGGTGGCTTCTTAGACCCGCCACCGGCTTCGGCGACCGGTTCGGCCTCATCCGGACCCGCCTCTTCCGGACGAACCGGCTCCACACCATCCGAATCGTCGAAACGAACCAGCACAGGCTCCTCGGCGCGCGACGGCTCGGACGACTCCGGGATCGGTTTGGCACCAGAGGCCGGACTGTCCGACGGATCGTGCGGCGGTCCCGACAGCGACGCCGTCGGCTCAGGACCATCCTCATCCGACCGCGGCGGTTCCTCAGAACCGCCCTCGAGACGCCGCACCATCTCATCGAGTTCGTTTACCAACGCTCGATACTCGGCGTCTTCATCCTGATGGACCGACTCCTCGCCATCCCTCGAATCACGGGTCGACGCCTCATCGGCAGGCGGCTCGGAATCAGCCGAATCCGGCTCCGGACGCACAGGCTCCAAACCGTTCGAAGCCTCGTCGGTGCTAACCGGATCAGGCTGCTTCCCCGCCTCGGCGCGGGGCGGCTCGGATGGTGGCTCCGAAATATGGTGCGAGACATCGCCGGATCCGCCGGGCCACAGTTCGACCGGCACGGACGGATGTTCGGCCGGGTCGGCCGACGACTTCGGCTCTCCCCCATCGGTATTCGTATCACGAGCGCCGTCCGCCTCATCCGGGACGGGGATCGGCTTCGCGCCGGAGGCGGCGCTGTCCGGTGGGTCGTGCGGCGGGGCGGGCGGTGTGGCGGCGGGATCGGGGCCGTCCTCATCCGGTCTTTCATCCAACTGTCGGAATTCGTCGGCCGCCTGCTCGAGTCGATGCGCCACCTCATCGAGGTGATCCATCAACTCCTGATGCTCGGCCTCGGCCTGCTCATCGCGACGCCGGAATTCCTCCTCGGCATCAGCCTGCTCACGCGCCAATGCTGCTTCGATCCGCGACGGCGGATCGGCCTCCGGCACAGCGTTTTGCGGGTCATCGAGATCTCCGAACCGCTCCTCGAGCCGACGGGACAACTCGTCCAGATGACCCATCAACTCCTGATGCTTGGCCTCAGCTTCCTCATCACGACGCCGAAACTCCGCTTCCGCGGCGGCCGACTCACGCGCCAACGCGTCATCGATCCGCGACCGTGGATCCGCCGAATCTTGCTCCGCTGCAGCGCCTTCCGGCTCGTCGGCAATTTCCTCCAGCCGACGCGCCACCTCATCGAGGTGATCCATCAACTCCTTGTGCTTGGCCTCGGCCTCCTCATCACGACGCCGGAACGCCTCCTCGGCGGCAGCCTGCTCACGCGCCAACGCCGCTTCGATCCGCGACCGTGGATCCGCCGAATCCTCGCCCCCACCCATCTTGGCGACCCATTCATCGAGTTCCGCATGCATGCGCGCGTTCCACTCGGCCTGTTCGGCATCCATCTGCCGCTTCCAGTCCGATCGAGAATCAAGCTCGGACGCGCCCGACTCATCGCCCCCGGGCCTGACCGGCGGATCGGCCACACCACCCGATCCGGATTCCTGCTGGGCACCAGGTTCAGACTCATCGCCCCCAGGCCGGACAGACGGATCGACCACACCGCCCGATCCCGGGTCCTCCGGGCCGACGGGCTTTGGCCCGGGTCCGCCCTCGTCCGGCCCACCCAACCCGCGGGGCGCGCCAGCCAACTCACTCGGAGCGTCGTAGAACTCGTCGAGGAGCGCCGCGAGATTTCTGATCTGTTCGGCACGAGTCTGGATCTCCGCGCGCATGCGGCCGAGTTCCGCGGTCAGTTCGGCGGGGCTGAGACCTTCGTGCTTCTCGATCTTTCCGTCGCGGTAGGCCTCGTACACCTTGCGGAAGGTCGCATCGTCCGCACCCGCGATATCGACACCGACGAGCCGGGCCCAGTCGCGATTCGGTTCGGGCCGCCCTCGCCCCTCGCCGGATGCGCCGTCGGCGCGACCCGGATGGTCCGCAAGCACACTTCCGAGAACGAGCGGATCACCGGATTGCATTGCCTCAGTGAGTAGTTCACGCAATGCCTGCACGCAAGCCAGTTCATGGACAGGCGGTTCGCCAGCGGCCCGCGGATCGGCGGACAGGTCGCCCCGCGGCACATCGGAGTACGGGTCGACATCGATCAGCGCACGCATATATTCGGTGAGCGCGTCCACCACCTGATCGTGCTTACCGTCATCCTCGAGGCCCGCGATCACCTTGCGCAGCTTCGCCGGATCAAGTCCGTTCGCATCCAGTCCGCGCAGGATCTCACCGTCATCGGCGATCCGAATCTTGGGTGGCTGCAACGATTCCGGGCTGGTCAGGCCGAGCTGTGCGGCCAAGCGATCACGTGCGGCATTGACCGCGCCCAGATCGATATCCCGCAGTTGCTTGGCGTAATCGGCCAGATCCTTGAACTGCTGTTCGCGCCGCGCGCTGCGCCATTCCGGATCGGCCAGCGCCTCGGCAACCCGCCGAGGCGTGAGCTCCGACTCCGGAATATCGAGCCGGTGCGCGAGTTGGCCACGCGCATCGCCGATATCGTTGAAGTTCTCGATCTCGTTCATCGTGCGCGCGAAGTCGGCCAGCGCCTCGACCTGACCGGCGCGCAGAGCATTGGCCAGCTTCAGTTCCGCAATGGTCTGCGCCAGCCGATCCGGGTGCAGCACTTCCGGGCCGAGGCCGAGTTCGTTTGCCAGATGGACGATTTCGGCGACCAGCTCTGCGCGAGTACGCGGCGGCGCATCGCTCTCGTGGCCGGACGAATGGCTCGCCGGCTCCTCGACGGGTGCCTGCACGGCGCGCCACCGACCGTCGTTGTCACGCACCATCGTGACGACCAGCTCGCGGCCATCGATCGTCTCCCGATAGTGGTACACCTCGGGTGTTTCGACCGGATCCAGATGAATCTGCCCCACGCGATCCGTGCGCGCGTTCCGGTAATCGAGTTCGACCTCACCACGATTGAGCGCATCGGCCAGGGACGGATCATCGGCGAGCGCCCTGGCCAGCGCATCCGCGCGATCCAGCGGTCCGTTGATCACCACCAGCCGGTCCGGCGCGCCCTCCCCGACAGGCACCCGCGCGACCTGATCGCCGTGGATCTCCCCGACCGGCTCCTGCTCTCCGGCACGCAGATGCGGTTCGGCGGCGTCGGCGAATTCGGCGACCCTGGCGGCACGCGCATCGTTCTCGGCCCACAACCTGCGCAGCGTGGCATCGAGATTGCGCGGGTTCACATCGTTGAGGTCCAATCCGAACATCTGCGCCCACGTGGACGCCTCGTCGCGCAGTTGGTCGCGGCGCAGGGCATGCTCGAAGTACACCCTGGGCCCCTGGTCGCGGCCCAGTTCCTGGCCGTCCCCGATATCGCCCCATTCGCGCAGCGGGTCGGCGCCATTGCCGACGGGCCGGAAGTTCTGCAGACCGGGATCGCCGCCGAAGGCGCTGATCAGTTCCTTGAGGAAGCGGCCCATCGGGTTGTCGTCGAAAATGCTGACCTGATCGGCCAGCGGCACCGGACGGCCCGACGCATCCGGCGCGCCCAATTCGGGACCGGACTCACTGGTCGGTTCGTCCTCGTCGTAGTAGTCCTCGTCCTCATCGACCCGCCGCGCATCGGGATCCTCGATCTCCCCCGCCACCGGCTGTCGACCGTGCAGTTCGGGAGCCGAGTCGCCCAGCAGGTCGGCATCGACGTACGGACGCGTGACCTCCTCGTTGAAGCGATCGGCCGCTTCCGCGAGGCCCGCGATCGCGGCCGCCTCACGCATCGTCCGGTATTCCTGCTCGTCGAGTACCCGGCGAATGGTCTCCGGACTTTCGTCGGGCAGGTCGAAACCGAGCCGGTGTGCCTTATCGGTGAGTGATTCGTCTTCCGGTGGCGGACCGTCGAGTTCGGTAGTCGGCTCCGGATGCGTCGGCTCCTGCTCGAGTGCCCTGGCCTCCTCGTCGGAGATCAGACCGAAGTTCTCCAGGTCATCGATGATCCGCTGCCGCTGTTCCGGATCGGCAACGGCCAGTGCCTCTTCCAGCACCGCCCGCGCCTCTTCCGGCGCGATGGCCTCGACCTCGAGCAGTTCGGTGACGGTCTGGCGCACCAGATCCGGATCGGCATCGCTGACCCAGAACCGGTATTCCTCGCCATCGGGCGTGCGTGGCACCACGAAATCGCCTGCCACATCCCGGGTCCGACCGGAGAACCTGTTCAGGATCGGCAGATGCTCCCGGTTGCGCCAGGCGGTCCAGCCTTCCTTGGCGATTCGGGCCATATTGAGGCCCCCGCCTTCACTCTCCGGGGCCGGTCGAGCAACGGTTTCATGCCCTGGTGTCGCCTGCGGCGGATGGGGCGTATTCGGATGCGATTCGAAGAGGTCCTGCGCATGCTCGACGCCATCCTTCAGCGCGTTCTGGCCGCGGCGATCCTCACCCGAACCCGATGGGTACTTCGGGTAGTCGCCCACGTAACCACGCACGCGCATCTTCTCCCGAATCCGCTCCAACGCTCGGCGCAGCGGGGACTTCTTCTCGGGCGGCTCGGAATCGGCTGGGCGAGCGGGTGTTCCGGCTTCTTCGGGAGCTTCGACCCGCCAGTGCCCTTCGTCGTCGGGCCGCACCTGTAGCGGCACCTCTTCGCCATTGGCATCGATGACGATGCGGCGCGGCTCGTCCGGATTCGCCGGAGCGAACGGCCGTCCCGCCGACGAACCCTCGGATTCGTTGCCGGAGTTTTCGTTTCGCGAATGATCCGGATCGTCGGGCGTCCCGGCAGGGACGGGAGGCTCGGACGGCGGCTTCTTTCCGCCGCCACCAGCCTCGGCGGGCCGCTCGACCTCCTGCCGCGCCGCCGGATCATCGACGCGTAGCACTCGTGTCTCGCCCTGTGCACCGATCCGCAGCTCGCGCACGATCGTGCCGGGTTCGGCACGCAACTCCGCGAGCTGCGGATGTTGAGCGGCCGCATCGTCCAGCACGCGAACCGGATCACCGTCGCCCCAGCCGACCACGAACACGCGCGCAGGCTCACCCGGCACCACACCGACCCGATCGGTCACCGGAATCGCGCCGGCCCGCAACAACGCGTCGCGCTGCCGTGCGATCGCCATCGCCTCGTCGAGCCGTGCGACCCGCTCCTCGGCCCGCGCGATGCGCTCCGGATCGCCTGCGGCCCTTGCCTCGTCGCGCTCGCGCACCGCCGCCGCATTCTCGGCCGTCAACCGATCCAGCACGTCTTGTCGCTGCTGCTGGGCCTGTCGCTCCTGTGCGCCGTCGTCCGGATGTGCCGGTGGGAACTCCGGTGCGTCGAACGAATCGTCGCCGGGCCGTGGGCGATCGATCGGTCGCGGCGCGGAATCGCCCTGATCCGATCGGTTTCCGAACGACAGCCGGTCGGTGATTCTGCGCAGCAGGCCCTTCGGCGCACTGTGGTCGTGCAGATCGGCCGCACCGTCGAGCAGGATTCGGGTTATCCGTTCCCCGAGCCGCCCGGTATCGGTATCGGACATGCCCTGGAACTGTCTGGCCAGCACATCGCCCGCACTGCCATCTCCGGTGGGCGGCGCCACCCGCCAGCCGCCATTGCCATCGGACTGCAGTATGACCGGAAAGTCCCACGCCCGGGTCTTCACCTCGGTTCGAGTGAACTGCGGCCAGCGACGTTCCCGACCCGCCACATCGGCGGATTCCGGCATGGCCAGCTGCCGCGTCAGCAGACGACGCGCCACCTCCGCCGGATGCGGCTCGCCGATCGACGGATCCGCTTCGGCCAGTTCGTAACCGCGGGCCATGAAGTCCAGACGCAGACTGCCCTCGAGGTTCGGAGACGCATTTTCCTTGGTATTGAAGGCATCCGGGCCGAGCTGGCGCACCCAGGCATCGAACCCGAGATCCGTCTGTCCGGCGGCGCGGTAGCGCAGGTAGTGCGCGAGTAGTTCGGTGGCCGCCTCGTCTTCGGTCGGGTGACGGTAGGGGCCCTCGGCAGCGTCGGCGTCGATGAACCGGGCATCGTGCAGACCATCGGAACCCGGCCCCACTTGCAGATACTCGATCCGTTGCGTGCCGTCCCACAGCACGCTGGTGTATTCCGGATGCGTCGCGGCCAGTTCGCGCAGCGCGTCCATGTGCTGGCCTTCGGGTGCCACCACAACCAGACGTCCGCGTCCCACCGGCTGGTCGCCCGGAAATTGGGCAACCCGGTCGGTGCGCCGGGCGCCCCCCGGATCCCGCGCCAGTTCATCGTCGAGAGCGCGACTTACACGGTCCGCTGCTTCCTCGGAACTCATCGAGCGTGGCGATGCGTCCTGATCGGCCGGACGCCCGGTTTCCGGCTCGGCCGTATCCGACCACGGGCGGTAGTCGTCGACGTTGTCGTCGGCGTGCCGAGCGACATCGAACGCGACCTCGGCGGGTTCCAGACCGACCTTGTCGATGTACTTGCGCAGCGCTTCGCGCCCGGCCTCGTAACCCGCCCGCTCCGGCCGGATCGCCGGATCATTCGAGCGAGCCGCGGCCCGCTCCGCACGCTGATAGGCGCGGTCGTAGGCGTCGGTGTAGGCGCGTTCGGCCGGACCGACCGGCACGAAGCGGCCCGAATCACGCAGCAGCCGAAGGGATTCGATTTCCGCCGCATATTGACGGCTGCGCTGATCCCGGATCGCCGGGGAGTCGGTGTGGCGCGTCGGCGGCCCATCGCCAGGCGCACGGGTGATTCCGTGCGCGCTGTCCCACTGCGCCCGGTAGAACGCGGCGAGGTCGCCGCCGTCGACACGCGGGCCCAACTCCACCAGCCGATTTCGCACCTCGCGGGCACCGGCATGGTGTGCGGCCGCATCGATCATGCTGTCCGCGACCTCACGGTTGTCGCGGTAGGCCCGCAAGGCTTGCTGCTCCGCCTGTTCGAAGGCGTCCTTATATGCCTTGGACAGCAACGTTTCCGGAGCCGGTGATGCTTCCGTCCCGAACTGCCGCCACCTATCGAATTCGAAGGCTCTTGCCTGCGCAACCGCCTCCCGATCCAGCATCAGATCGACATATTCGTCACGCCCGAGCGTGAATCGCTCGAGCGGACCGTCGCCGAGCTGTTCGGCCAGGTATGCCGCCCGAATCGCTTCCGCCGCATGCTGGGACGGTGGATCGGTCAGGCCGAGCAGCACGGTATTCGAGGCCGGATCGTATCCGGCATCGATGCCGCGCTGCTGTCTGCCGTCGTAGCGGCTGGAATCCACGTCGAGGCCGAAACGGATCTCCACCCCGTGCCTGGCCAGTACCTCGGTCGCCCACCGTCCGAGTTCGTTGCCCCTGAGGATGCGCTGCAGCCGGTCCGATGCCACCTGCGCGGTGTCGACCATCGACTGGTCCGGCAATGCCGCGGCGGGTTCGTCCGGCGGTCGCGGTGCCACCAGGTGGTCTACCTCCGCACGCACGTCCGCTGCGGCAGCGTCGACCCAGGCGGCGCGCAGATCCACCGGCTCCCGGCGCACCTGGACGGCCCCGGAATCGTCGACGCTGACGCGGATCCGTTCCGCGACGGCATCGCCGTAGCGGATGGCGCGATGCAGATCGCTGCCTCGATCCGCCGCCGCACGCGATATCGCGGCATGATCACCGCGAGCATCGACCACGATCACCCGCAGTGGCTCACCCGGCAGCACCGCGACGCGGTCGTTGACCCAATGCCCGTCGGGGACTTCCGGACCGAGCACGTCCTGACCGACGCGTGCCGCGATCTCATCGAGCAGATGGTTACGCCGCGCCTCCACCTCGGCATGTCGACGGGTGGCCTCGACCAGCGCTCGCACCTGGGCGGGGCGCTCGGAATTCAGTGCGCCCACTGGCCGGATTCTGTCGTCCGCCACCGCCTGTCGTCCGCGCTCGAAAAGCTCCCGGTCGCCGCGGTGGGTTTCGGGGTCGAAGGCGCCGAACCGTCGGACCGCACGATCCCAATCGCCCTCGACCGCACGCAGTTCCCGGGTGAGCGCCGCATGTTCGCGTACCAAGCGCTGCAGTTCCCGTGCCGATTCCGGGGAGGTCGGCTCGTGCATGCCATCCGGATGCTGATGGGCATCCCAGATGCCGCCGTGGGTATCCCGCAGACTCGCGCCCTCGCTCGGATACAGCGGCGAGTCGAACATATCGCCGGACAGCAGCGCCTCGATGCCCGCCGCGCGACCGATTCGGCGCAGTTCGTGCTCGCCCAGGCCCGGATCCGCAGCGGCCACGGCCGCGTCGCGGGCGGTCAGATACCGCTCGTGCAAGGCGTGGGTGTAGGCCGAATCCGCAACATCGTGTGTGGTCGGGGCCGGTTCCGGATATCCGGCCGCACCCAGCTCACGGCGGAGCTCAGCCTGCCTGCCGAGCACCTCCGCTTCCGTACGCAGCTGTGCGTCAACATAATCCGCGCGATCGGTGGCGCGGATGCGGGCCGGATCCACCTCGACCCGCCCGGACAGCACGGCGTCCGCGAGTACCGCCGCACGTACCAGCGCCTCCGCCTGGGCGGGCTGGCCGCGGTCACGGGTATCGACGGACGCGTCCATGGTCCGGCCGTTGAACGAATCCGGCCGGCCATCTTCGAAGCGCACCGCGACACCGGCGGCCCGCAGCGCGTCGGCCGCCTCGCGTCCGGTTTCGCTGCGTCCCAGCAGTTCCCACACCGGACCACCGGTCATATCCCGCGGCCGGACCTGCCAGGCCCCGGCGTCCGGTTCGGCACCGTCGTCCACCGGCCGGAACTCGGGCGAATCCGCCACGTCGCCCGGCGCCTCGGGTCGGACCGAGGCCTCCGGCCTGCTGAAATGCGCGACGACCCTCTCGTACTCGCCCGGCCGACCGAGCATCGCACCGTGATCGAAGCTCACTTCGGTGAAGCCGAGTTCGACGGCCAGTTTGCCGGTGAAGGTGTTGCGCGCCGCCTCTTCCGGAGTCAGGTACAGCTCCTGCACACCGGCATTGAAGGTGTCGAGGTTGTCCCGGACCCGGTCGTCGGCTTTCCATTCGGCACGGATCTCGGTCACCTTATGCCCGAGTTCACGCATCATGTCCCGGAACATTTCGCGTCCGGCCGGCGTGCCGTCACCGACACGCACCGTTGCGCGCAGTACGCCGTCGGCGTCGACCCAACCGTGGATGCCGTGCTGGTTGTCGCCGCCGTACCGGTTGGTGTAGGCGTTCGGGCGGTAGCCGAAATCCTCGTCGTGCCTGCTCGAGTCCTCCGGCCGCACTGCGTTATCGCCGTGTTCGGACGGCAGATCGGTGGCGTGCGCGCGGATTTCGGCCAGTCGCGCCATCACCGTGTCGTGCCACTTGCCCCGACCATGCTTGTCGAACTCCGGTCGCAACGCGGCGACGCGGTCGGTGATCGCGTCGACCACCGCGCGGGGCAGATGATGGTCGATGACCTCGATGCTGTCGCCATTGCGACGCAGGAAGTGTTCGGCGAACGGGCTCAACGCATTTCGCGCGGCGTCGCTTTCCTCGAAACCACGACTGTGGTCGATACCGAGCACCTCGCCCTGCGGGCCGATCATCCAGCCCTGTCCGTCGCGGTCCGGAATCCGGATCAGCGCGTCCAGCAGACCGAGCGCACGGCCCGCGACCGTATCGGCGTAACCGAGCTCGTGCACATCAATGAACTGCGGATGCCGTTCGGCCGCAACATGTCCCGCCAGATTTTCCATGTACACGACATTGGATTTGGCGTGGAACACCTCGGGCACATTCGCACCGACAGTACGAGCGAGCAGCGACGCCAATCGCTCGGCGACGGCGTGGCGCGGATTCATGACGGTCTTGCGGATCAGTTCGGTGCCATCGTTGAAGGTGACCAGCTCCACCTTCCTGGCGGCATGCACCGAGGAACCCTCGCTGAGCACCGTGACCGAACGCTCGCCGGACGCGATGGCGGAGCGGACGATATCGTCGAACGAGCGGATGCCGTGCGCGTCATCCCACGCGTGGCCGTAGAACTCGGCATGGGTTTCGGTCGAATGCTCGGGACGATGCCGAGCCACCTCGGGGCGAATGGCGTCCAAGCCCGCATCATTGGCGATTCGATCGAGGTCTGATGCGGGCGCTTCGGGATCCTCTTCGTGCGCTCGGGCTCGGGCTTCGTCGTAAGCCGCGGTGTAGGCGCGCTCCAGCGGAGTTTCCACGAGATCGTGTCCGGCCACCCTGAGTTGTTTCGCCGCAACGATTTCCAACGCGTGCGCGCGGGCTTCCTCGTCGAGCATGCGCGCGATGTATTCCTCGCGCGGCAGGCGCATGCGTTCCTGCGCACCGCCTGGAGTCTCACGGGTATGTGCCAATTCGACGTGAATGGCGCCGTGCACCAGGGCGGCCATCTGTGCCGCATCGGAGGCGCCGACATCCAGGGCGAGGGTGCGGCGGCTCGGGTAGTAGCGGTCGTCGGCGCTCGACTCGTGCACGATATCGACGTCGTGGCGGGTGAGCACCTCGTCGGCCCAGCGGCCGACTTCGGTCTTCCGCAGCTGTTCTCGAATCCGGGCAATGCGTTCCTGGGCCGCCTGACCCGCACGGTCCAGTGGCGTGAGATCGGTGGCGCGATCGAATTGGTTGGGTGACGGCTCGTCGATGGGCTCGACCCTGATGCGGCCGACCTGGTCGGTTTCGACGTTCAGGTGCTCGCGCACGACCTCGGGCCGGTCGAGCAGTTCGCGGATTTCCGGGTGCTGCCGGGCATCGCGCAGGACGCGCTGGTGGTCATCGGTACCTGACGCGATGACCAGCCGGTCGGGCTCGCCGGGGATATGCACGATGTGTTCGTTGAGCATTCGCGCATTCGGGTTCTCACGTACGTGTCGGGTGAGAACCTCTTCGATCGCCGCATTTGCCACCTGATCGGCGCGGTGGTCGTAGGTCGCCTGAGCATGCTGACGCTGGTCGGCCAGGTCTGCGAGGGTGCGCAGATCGTGTTGTTCGGTACGCAGTTCGGCCTGCCGCTCAGGCGGAACATCCAGTCCGGCAAGCTCATTCGTGATGCGCTGCAGGGGGTCGGTGATCTGGCGTTGCAGCGGCTGTCGGGCGAGAGTGGGATCGAGACCGAGGGCGATCGCGCGCCTGGTGAGTTCTTCCGAGGTGTCGCGCAGGTCGCGGAAGGCCGACTCGCGGTCCAGCGCCGCAGTACGCAGGCTTTCTGCGATATCCGCAGGTGTGTCATGCATGCGCGCGCCCGACGGGAGTTCGGCACTGGCCGCATGCACGCGATCCCAGGCGTCGCCGTAGTAATCGGTGTAGTTCTTGCCGTTTTGCCACTCGTGGGTGGCGATTTCTCGGCGTAGCGCGTCGACGGCGACATCATGTGCGGCCTGGCGGACCTCGGCCGGGGTGAGCGACGAATCGCTTGCCGACAGATCGGCGGCGGCGCGGTCATAGGCGGCGGTGTAGGTCTCCTCGAGCGGATGCACGGCGATGTCGTGGCCGAGATCCCGGAATTCCTGGGCCAATTGGAAGCGTCGGCCCGTTGCCGCGGCCTCCTCGTCGACCATGGTGCGCACGAATTCGTCGCGTGCCATCCCCCGGACGTCACCGGTTCGGCCCTGGACGTACCGTTCGGCGTGCACGGATTCATGCGCCAGGGTGAGCGCCTGCTGGACATGATCGGCACCCGAGGTGAAGGCGACGGCGGCCAGCTCGCCTCGCCGGAATACACCGGATCGGCCGTCACCCGCGGATGGCTCGAATCCGTCGCGAACGGGACTGTTGTCGAAGCTAGCCGCGATCCGCCGCCCGGTCTCGGTCTGACGCAACAGTTCACGGACCTGATCGGGCTGCGCATCGAGCGAGCGGCCGATGCGGGCCCCAGGATCGGTGGCAAGCGGATGCTCGGAGCCGAGCGGGTGCAACGGATTTCCGGCCGGGTCGAAGGCGATGGCATACGTGCCACGGAGTTCGCGCGGCACCGTCGGTGGGAAGCCCTCCACCCGGCCCGCCCCCGGATCGCGCACCACGATCCCGCCGTTCTCGTGCACCAGCACATACGCGTGCGCGCCGACGTTGTACCTGTCGACCGCACCGCTGTATTCATCGACAACCAGCGCCGAAGACCCCTCCGGCATAGAAAGCAACAACCGCGCGATCTCGGCATGACCCTCATACGATCGCAACTGCCCTCCCGCCGCCGTCTGCACCTCCGCGGCCGTCATACCGTCCAGCCCGATCACCCGCTCCGGCAACCTGATCGCCGAACTCCCGGTGAGCGCCTTGATCAACCGCAGCGACAACTCCGCGCACCGACCACGATTCCGCTCCGGAATCCGAGGCTCATCGCTCCCTTGCCGCTGCTGAACATCCGCCCCGTCGCGTGACCTGTCCGCAGGCGCGTCCCCCGTGTTCCGATGCGCATGCGGTTCGGCCACTGGCTGCGGCACGAAAGCCGTTGCAGGATCAAGCGATTCAGCCCGCTGTCGCGCCGCCTCCCGCCGCGCCTCGACCTCCTCCCGCCGCGCCGAATCATCGGCACGATGCGACTCGGCAGGCTCGATATCCGCCCCCCGATGCGCCCCGTCCTCCCGCGCCGCCGGATCCGTCGCATGCCGGACGTCGGAAGGTTCGGAGCGCACCGGAGTGTCGTCGGCGCGCGTGATGCCCTCGTCGCTGAGGTGCACTGCACCCTCGCCCTCATTGCCGGGACGCACCGCATCATCACCGTCAGTGCGCACGGCACGCTCGACCTCGGGACGTACGGCACCCTCACCCTCAGACCGAACACCACTGTCGGCCTCACGACGCACAGCACCATCGCCGTCAGGGCGAACCACGTCGTCGCCTTCGTGCCGGGGAGCACTATCACCATCGTGCAGCGCGGCGGGGTCGCCGTCAGGCCGTACGGCGCCTTCTCCGTGAGGTCGCACAACATCGCTGCCGTCAGGCCGCACTGCACTGTCGCCCTCGGGCTCTACGGCACCGTCACTGTCGCGCTCAGCATTATCAGGCCGCACGGCGGCGTCAGCCTGGGGACGTGCGGCACGGTTGGGCTCGTGGCCATCGCCGTCGGGACGAGCGGCACCGTCACCGTCGGGCCGCGTGGCACCGTCGCTCGCCGACAGCGCACCGCCGTCGCTGTCGGGCAGCACCGGGCTCTCGCCCTCGGGCCGCAGTGAATTGGTGCTGTCGGGGCGCACCACACTGTCGCTGTCCGGACGTGCCGCTCTGTCATTGTCGGGGCGCACCACACTGTCGCTGACAGGAGGCACGGCACCGTCAGTATCGGAGCGCCCAGCGGTATCCCCATTGGGCCGCAAGGCACCGGCACTGTCTGCGTGTGCGGCGGGCTCGCTGTTGGGGCGGACGGTGGCATTGCCGTCGGAGTGGGTCTCGGCGTGGATGGGGGCGGGTGCTGCCTGGAGGCCTGCTATGGGTTCGGCGGTGGGGTGGTGGGGTGTGGATTGGGCTGCGCCCGCGCGGTTTTCGGGTGTGGTGCGGCGGGATTCGGATTCGGAGGACGTGTCGCCCGTGCCGGTACGGGATTGGTCCGGGCCGGGGCGGTCGTCGGTGGTGGTGGTGCGGGTATCGGCAGTGGATGGGGTTGCGGAACGTGGGTCTGTGGAACGTGGGTCTGTGGTGCGGGGTTCGGCGGTCGGTTGTGGGCGGGCCTGTTCGCCGCGTGGGGTTTCGGCATTGGAGGTTGCGCCGGGGCGCATGTCGGCGGTTGAGGGCGTACGCGTTGTGGATGGTGTTGCGCCGGTGCGTGCTTCGGGTGCGGCGTGGGTTGGCGCGGTTCCGGGATGTGCAGGGGCAGTGCCGGTTTGGAGTGGGGTCGATGCTGCGGCGCCTGCTTGCGCGGCCGTGTTGTCGCCGGAGACGCGCGAACCATCGGCGGTCGCGTTCGAAGTGCGTTCCGCGCCTGCGGGGGTCAGGTCGGCCCGGGTACCGGCATCGAGGCGGCTCTGCCCCTCGCGCGCCGACGCTCCCGCGTGGTCGGCCGACCCCGGACGGTCGCCAGCACCGTTGGACTCGGCATTCGAATTCGCCTGTACCGCAGACAGATCCGAATGAGTCGCGGCTTCTCCTGCGGGCCGGACGGCACCGTCCGATCCGGTTCCCGCCTCCGAATTCCGCGTACTCGACTGGTCGACTCCACCATCCGCCGCTCCATCGCCGACGCGCTGCGTGTTCGTGGAACCATCCGCGTCGGCCCGCGCAGTCGAGGAACTGTCATCCCCCGCACGCACGGTCGCACCATCGTCACCGGCGCGCGCATTAGAACCGTCATCGCCCGCACGCGTGACCGCGCCGTCATCGCCAGCACGCGCGGTCGAACCGTCGTCACCGGCACGCGCCGTCGCACCATCGTCACCGGCGCGCGCATTAGAACCGTCATCGCCCGCACGCGCGGCCGCGCCATCGTCACCAGCATGCGCAGTCGCACCGTCATCACCCGCGTGGGCGGTAACACCATCGTCACCAGCATGGGCGGTCGAACCGTCATCACCAGCACGCGCAGTCGAACCATCGTCACCAGCACGCGCAGTCGAACCATCGTCACCAGCACGCGCAGTCGAACCATCGTCACCAGCACGCGCAGTCGAACCGTCATCACCA
Source organism: Nocardia sp. NPDC102475 (assembly GCF_055584605.1). Lineage (NCBI taxonomy): Bacteria > Bacillati > Actinomycetota > Actinomycetes > Mycobacteriales > Nocardiaceae > Nocardia > Nocardia sp. NPDC102475. The sequence continues at coordinate 133,334 of NZ_JBVJLS010000024.1, forward strand.
GCACGCGCAGTCGAACCATCGTCACCAGCACGCGCAGTCGAACCGTCATCACCAGCACGCGCAGTCGAACCGTCAGCACCAGCGCGAGCATTAGAACCATCCTCGGCAGCCCCCGCCTTCGACATACCGTCGTCAGCACCATGCGCCTGCGCCGAATCATCGCCCGCACCGTGACTATTCGACGAACCATCAGCTCCCGCCGCCGACCCGTCGTCCACGGCATGCGCTGTCGAACCGTCGGCCGCACCGTCCCCACCGCCACGACCAGCAACGGGCTCTCCCGTATGCCCCGCATTCGGCGCACCCGCGCCGGTCTGCCCGGTTCCCGAATCAGCACCAGCACGTCCACCGGCATCGGCACCAACCGAACCGGCATCGGGGCGAAAACCGATGCGGGACAGATCATCCGGGTTTACCCGCGAACCGCTCGGCCGGTACCAATCGGGATGCCGATTGTGATAGAACTGCTCGGCCGCCGCACGATTCGCACCGGACATCGCGCCGTTCGAGGCGCCTGCCGTCAGCATGCGCAGGTCGAATTCGGTCTTCTTCAGACCTTCGACTGCCTTGTCCCAGCCGCCTTCCGGTCCGGACTTCGCCCAGGTGAACGCGAACTGCGCACCGACGCTGCCGCCGAATCCGGCGATGGCACCGACTGTGCCCGCCGTCGCGCCGGTGAGCAGTCCACGCAGCCAGGCCTTCATTTCGGTCTCGGCGAGCTTCTCGCCGAGACGCTCGCCGATCGGGCTCGCGACACCGGCGCCAACCGCGGAACTGATCGCGGTGATGGCGACCTGCTCCCAGTTGACCTCCTTGCGATGTCCCGAATTCACCTGGTACTGCTGAATTCCCCAGTCCTGGACGGTGCCGAGAACCGTGTCGATGGCAATGTGACGGACCAGGAAATTCGCCAGTCGACGCCCGAGGAATTTGGCCACGATCTCGACGATCTTGTCCATGATCCGCTTGGCGATTATCCGGATTGCGACCCGTGTTCCGGCAATCGCCAGCGCCTCCTCCGCGGGCGCGGTCGGCGGAAAGATCCATGCGATCGCGATCTCGGCCGCAAGCAGCGCGAGGGAGGTGATCAGCATGAGCTGGCCGTATTCGATTTCGGTGCCGACGCTGGTCGCCGAATCGGCCAGCTTCTCGAAATCGCGGGCCAGCATCTCGAGTGATTGTGGACCTTCGAGATAACTGTCGAAGTTGGCGATGATCGCCTCGATGCCGTCGCCGTCCTGATATGCCTTCAGCGACGCCGTTTTCGCATCAAGGATATCGGGCAGAATGTCGCGCAGTCCGGCGGCCGCTGCGCGCCAGTCGTCGGCCAGCCCCCACATGCCATCGGGATCGCCCGCAGGCCAGTCGGATCCGGCGACCCATTCCAGCCATTTGAGATAACCCGGCAGCTCAGCCATCTGCGCTCACCCTCGGTCACCAGCTGGAATCGGTGACTCCGCGGTCCGTGGCCGATTGACGCGAGACGACCTCGACATTGCTGAATTCCATCGGCACGCTATCGTCGGAAACCGATTGGCGCTCTTCGGAATTCGGCGGCGCAAGCGAAACCTTCGGCGCTTTCGGCATTTCGGCGCTCAGGTCGGGCATGCCCTCGATCAGGTCCGACAGTTTCGGCAGTCGCGCACGACGGTCGTGCAGGGGCGTCATCAGCTCCTGCGCCTTGCGCATCACCTCGGCGGTCGCCTTCTGCGCCGCTTCGGTCACCGCCTTCGCGATCTCGACGTAGCTCAATTCGTCGATGCCGGAGCCGAATTTGGTTTCGATAATGGTGCCGTCGGCATTCACGGTGACCGTGATCCGCTTGCGCACGGTGGCGCTCGCGGTCAGTTCGGCACGTTGCTGCTGCACCTGTGCGATCGCCCGGAACTGTTGCTGGACTTCATCGAGCACTGCCGCCATCTCGGCCTTGGCGAATTCGTTTGTCATGAGCTACAACTCACCGGAAGCCGTCGCCGTTGGACTGGTCCATCCGCCGCAGTTCCTTGGCGGTCTTGGTCTGACCGGTGTAGAAGTTGTCGAAATTCGTTGCCGTGGTCTTGATATTCCCGGTCATCTGGTCGCGCGCGACCTTGTATCCGTCGGGGCCCTCGGCGAACTGGCGTCCCAGTTTGTCGTTCCCCCACGGCGCACCGCGGCCGGCGAGCGCGGCATCCAACGTGCTGAGCACGCCATTCACTCGATCCCGAACGGCGCTGGTCCGCTCCGCGGCCTTCTCGAACAGATCCGCGTCGTGCCTCAACTTGTCCGACATCGCGTACTCCTCGAGCTCCAGCGGTTACCCGCACCCATCACCATCGGATCCTCTGATTCGACGATGACAGCGCTTGGCAACTCACCAGTAGCTCGAACATGAACGGCAAGTGCCGCGCCAGTTACAGCGCCCACCGACCGCGGTTCGCGGTCACTTCGGCTTGCGGAACCTGCCCACGATGCCGTCGACGATGCGCAGCACACCGCGCACCGCCATCGGGAAGAAGGCCGCCTTCATGAACTCGAAGTAGCTCGGGTTGTACCGCGCGACATACGAAATCGCGGGATCCACGGATTCGACCTGGTGCCACCAGAACATCGGGATGTAGAGGATGTCGCCGGTCTCGAGGACCACGTCGTAGCAGGACGCGTCCCGCAGCTTCTCGAAGCTGCTCACATCCGGGTCGAACTCGTCGGGGAGTCCGGTGTAGGGGTCCGAAACCTTCATCGGAATCCGGCCGTACACATTGCTGTACTCATTCGGCGGAAACAGCCGGACCCGCTTGCGGCCGTGCAGCTGAATCAGCAGGCCGTGCCATGGATCATTGTGCAGCGGAGTCAGATTGCCCTGCTGGCCGATCCACACACTGCTCGCCGCCGGGCTCTGCTGCCGGGTGCCGACCCGCGCGGGCAGCTGATCAGCGAGCGGCTGTGGGTCGGCGGCGGCACGCGAGTAGTAGTTCTTGCCCGGCTTCGGCTCGTCGAAAACCGCTGCCATGACATCGCGGTATTCGAGCACCTCGACCGGCGACGTCTCCTGTGTGAACACGTTGGTCGCACTGGTCAGCGCGGCGACCTTCTGGTCGCCGTATTTCTCGCGCAGCGCTTCCGGCTGAAAATCCTCGAATACCGGCCAAGTTGTTGCGACACCGCGGAATACAACCGGAGTCTGTTTATCGAAGACGGCCTCGAGTTGGAAATCCCGATCGGGTACGACCAGCCCTTGCTGCCCACCCGTCGACCGATTCAGTACATCGCGAACACTCCGACCGGCCCACAGTACGAAACTGGCTAGGAAAATAGGAGCCAGCGTGACCGGCCTCTCATCGTAACCCTTAGTCATATCCCCGTGTCTTCTAAGAGAATTGGTGCACTGCTTTGACTTTCGGTTGCTCGAAGCAACCCTCACTGCGCCGTGATCCCGACCCTATCGACAACCTCGAGTCTACCGTCCCGAACCGTGCCCACTACTGGGAAGATTGCGACGCAACTCACGACCCGAGCAGGTAGGCCTCCCACGGACGGCAACAACGGGAACGAGGCGCTCGCCTAGGGTCGAGGAGACGCCGATTTCAGGAGATGTCGTGGCCGACTTGCCTTCGGACCCATTGATTTCGCTGGTGACCGTGGCGGCTGAACATATGGGGTATTCGTGTCGGGCAACTGAACCCGACGAGGTGCAGTTGGTGGGCCCACGCGGGGACGGACCACATTTCCTGTGGCTTGACAACTTGCGGCGCAGGCTGAACGAGAAGCCATTCGATCAGTGGCCCGCGCTCATCGCGGATCATGTCGAAACGTTCCTGGCGCAAGTCGATCTGGATTACACCGATCCGCTCGATACCGACGAATTCACAACAGTGCGCGGATTTCTCAAGACACGGTTCGCGTCGTCGGACACCATCGCGGGTATCGACATTGTCGGGCACTACGTCGCGCCGGGCATCATTCAAGTGGTGGTGATCGAGCAACTCCGCACCGCCGAGGCCGTCACTTCCGACCAGCTCGCCCACTGGCAGATCGACACCACCGAGCTCTTCGGACTGGCCGAGGCGAACACTCGTGCCGCCGACCGCCTGGCGATCGAATGGCGGAACTACAACGATGCGCATTTCGCCATTCTGAGCGGGTCGGACTCCGCGAGCGCCCACTCGAAGTGGCTCGGCGACTATCCGGTGATCGGCACGTACGGAGCACTTTTCGTCATCTCGCACGAGGGCAACATCTACGCGCATCCCATTGTCGGGCCCAATGCGCTGACGGCGATGATTCTGCTGGGCAAGGTAGCCGCCAACACCTACCGCAGCGAACCGCAGCCGATCAGCCCGGCGGTCTACTGGTGGCGGGACGGGGAGATCGGCTTGGCCGCCATCACCGAGATCGATCCCGATCACAATGTCGAGGTGCGCCCGACCCCCGAGTTCGAGGCACTACTGACCAGCCTCGCGGTGACCTGTGAGTTCGCGGTGGTGCCCGCCGACGCGGTCGATACCGCGCTCGATGCGATGGAGCAGTACCGGCACATGTGCACCGCCCCGGACGGCAGTGCGACCCCACCCGCCGTCGACGACCTCGTCGCCGAGATCGACCGCAACGGCGGCGCGGTCGGATTCGTTGCCGCCGTTGCGGATTCGCGCGGAGCGGTATTGCGCACCTGGGGACCGAACCGGGGTCGGCACCTGCTCGCCGTACTGGAACTCACCAAGGATCGCGACCTCGCCGTGCTGGACGTCGAGACGGGCCACCTCTACGACCCGCGCGGCCACATCGACGTCCGCGTGACCGTCGGTGACAGCCGATCACTGCCCTACCTCACCCCCGCACTGCTCGAGGACTTCGTGGTCGCCGCCGCCGACCCGGATGACCCGTTCCTGGTCGTCGCACGCGCGGACGAGACCTACATCCAAACGCGCCGCCACGAATGGGTCTATGAAATCGAGCACCGGGCCGGATCCGCGTCGGAGCACTTTCGCGTATACACGCTGCGGCACAAGGTCGTTCGCGATGTCATCTGGGCGTGGACCTGTGGTGACCCGTCCTGGACGGTCGCGGTGCACTGGCGGCGGGTCGATCCCACATCGCCCGGTATCGAGGCGGCATCCGGGCTGGAAATCCTGCAGGACGAACTGTCGTCCGCCGGTCCCGGCCTCACGCCCGACGCACTGGCCCTCCTCGATACCTTTCTGGCAGTTCGTGATACGCCGATCCCGTCGATGGATCGCACGCCGCCGGATGACCTCGCGATCGACCCGGCGATCTTGCGCGACGTGGCGTCCTCACACACCGAAGAAGCACGCCCGATCGCCGAAGCCGAGACGCCGGACGACCCGGACGAGACCTGAGGGCGGCCGGTGCACCCGCAATCACCCGGGTGCAAGGATCGACGCATGCGAGTACTGGTGCAGCGCGTATCCGCCGCCCAAGTGACCGTCGACGGACAGACCGTGGGCCGGATCGAACCGAACCCGCAGGGCCTGGTCACCCTGGTCGGAGTGACGCATGAGGACACGGAATCCACCGCGAAGGCATTAGCGGACAAGGTGTGGCGGTTGCGAATCCTGGAGGGGGAACGCGCGGCCGCGGATCTGGATGCGCCCATTCTCGTGGTCAGCCAGTTCACCCTCTACGCCGATACCGCCAAGGGGCGGCGGCCGTCCTGGTCCGCCGCCGCGCCCGGCCCCATCGCCGAACCGCTGGTCGAGACCTTCGCGCAAGCACTGCGTGAGCTGGGCGCAACCGTCGCCACCGGACGGTTCGGCGCGCATATGCATGTCGAACTCGTCAACGATGGTCCCGTGACACTGCTGCTGGAGGGCTGAACACAACCGCCCGAGTGCAACCACCCCTGACAACTTCGCGCACCGCTGGTTCGCTCGGCTACACTCAACAACCACGCGGAACAGCCATCGCGTCCGCAAGCGCGGTTGCCATGGCTGTCAACAGGTCGATCGCGGCGGCACCGGTCGCCGGTTGATTGCCTGCTCATTCCGGCCATTTCTATGGCAAACTCGGTCGAGCAGAATGCGGCCGCTCGACGACCGTGACGCGGAAGGTGAAGCGGGAGTTGAGGTCGCGATGGATCTGAGTGCACTCGAGCGTCGGGTAGCCGAGGATCGCCGAGCAGCGATCGACCGGACGGTCGAGAACGAATTGCGTCTGGCATCGTCGTTGTGTGACCTCGCAAAAGGCCTGGTCGCGACCAAGAACGGCCCCGGCAGGGACCGGACCGCCGAGGCGCTGGCGCCATCGCAGGAGTCCGTCGGCATCCGGCTGCACTGGCTCGCCGCCGGTCGCGTGACCGCCGAGTTCGCGGGCGAAGTCCAGGATGCGCTACGCGTCTTCGAGCAGGCGACCCGGCACATCGGCCATCGGGAGCTGGCGGCGAGCACCATCCGCAATGCCTGCCATACCTATCGCCAAGTGTCGCGGACGCATCCGCAGGTGGCCGCGGTCTGCGCGGACGGGCTCTCGAAATGCGGCGTCTGGTTGTGCCGCCTGGACCCGAAGGCCGCCGTCGCCGCCAGCGAGGACGCCGTGCGCATCCGCAGCGCGCTGTTCGCGGCGAATCCGGAGCAGTCCGGAAAATATCTCGCCAGTCTGAACATGCTGCTGCGCACGCTGATGGTCGGCCGCCAGCGCAAACAGGCCGTGGCGATGTACCGCGAGCGATATGCCGCACTGACCTCACCGGAGATGACGGCGCGGCTGCGCGAAACCCGGATCGAGGACATCGATCTCACCAACAAGACCTTCACCGCGCTGACCAAACTCGAAGCCCGGACCTTGCAGCGCGCGGGACATCTGACGCAGCAGCAGATTCTGTACCAAACCTCCGGCGATCTCGCCACGATCGAGGAGATCAACTGGAAGCTCGCTTTGGTCGGCCTGAAGCCGCTGGCCGCGGGCGCCCTCCCCGATCCGCCGTCTCGGCCGGTGGAAATCGGTGCGACCTTCGGCGCATTGAGTGTCCGCTGCAGCGCACGCGACGCCGTCGCCCAGGTTCGCGCCGCGATCATCGCGGCCTACGCCACCGACAACGCGCGCCAGGTTGATCGCTCGGCCGTACGCGGCGCACACGAAACCCACTGGCATACCTTCGATCCCGAGCTGAATTCGGTCGAATCCCTCGGCGATGACGTAGTGCTGATCGAACAGCCCTACGGCGGTTCGGTTGTCGTCATGAGCCTGAACTGGGAGATCGCACCGGTCGCCAAACACCCACTGGCACAGCACCTTTCCGCGCGCTGGCCGGTGATCAGCGTTACCGCGAACGAGAAGATGTCCTACGAGCTGTGCCGATACGAGGACGGTGTGGCCACCCAATACGCCGCACTCGGCCGCCCGAGTGGACAAGCCCCGCTCGATGCCCCATTGGCACCCCTGGACTTCGCGGCGCTGGCCGACTACGGCGCGGACTACGCGTCCGAAACCCAGGTCCGCGCCGCCTTCGGCAACACCGATATGTTCGCGAAACTCACCCACCTGCCCGCCAGCGGCATTCGGCAAGCGGCCCTGGCCATTCCCCTCGCGGACTACGGCGACAACGTCCTGTTCTTCCGCAAATCGAGCGCGGGCTGACGAACTACACTCCTTGTGCCTGTCGAGATCGGCCACCCCAGATCCCGGCGCCGACAGATCTAAGCGATGAGCTGTCGGCGCAGAGCGGACAGGTCGACGAATACGAACCTGATAGCGGAGTCGCCGCAACCGTAGGGCAGCACCAGGGTGTTCCGGTGTACGAGCGCGCCGCACGAGTACACGACGTTGGGAACGTAGCCGTCGCGTTCGTCTTCGTTCGGGGTCAGCAGCGGCTCGCGGAGTGCGCCGATGAGTCGAGTCGGGTCGTCGAGATCGAGCAGGATCGCGCCGATGCCGTACGTGCGCATCGGACCGACGCCGTGGGTCAACACCAGCCAGCCGTCGGGTGTCTCGATCGGTGGACCGCAGTTGCCGAGTTGGATCAGCTCCCAGGGTTGGGTCGGTCGATAGACGGTGGCCGGCGCACGCCACACACGGGTGTCGAACGAGCTGACCACACTGATGTTTTCCCGGTCCCACCGCGAGAGCATCAGGTAGCGGTCGTCGATGCGTCGCGGAAACAGTGCCATCCCTTTGTCTTCGGCGCCGGACCCGGCCAGCCGAGTGCTGACGAACGTGCCGAAATCGTCGGTGCGCAACAGCCGTGGCGCGATGTGGCTGCCGTCGAAGGCGGTGTAGGTGCCGTAGTAAGCGACCGTCCCATCCCGCTCGGCGAACCGGGTCAGCCTCACGTCCTCGATGCCGCGGCTCTCGTCGGGGCTCTCGGGAAAGAGCACCCGCTCCGATAGCGGACGATCAGCGGGGAAGTTCACGGTGTAGTTGCCTGCCACCGAGGCGGCGACCCGGCCGGTGTCCAGAAAGGGCGACGGCTTGTCGAGGCGAACCGAATCATGTTGTGCGACTGTGCCAGTCCGGAATTCGATGCTCGAAAGGTGCCCCTCGCCGAGTGCGCGCACGCTCATGACGAACCGCAGTTCGCCTGCGGCCAGACCGGTTTGGTCCGGGTGCGCGACGATCGACGGATTGAACAGCGCCGCGGCTTCGACCGCGTACTCCTGGGTGAAGTACGCGCCGATGAGCTGTCTGTGCGCGGGCGTCAGTGTCCCCCTCCGCGGCAGCAGATGCTCGACGAGCGCCGCGTGCGTGGTGAACGTCGCCTCGATATCGCGGTGGCGGTCGCCGAACCGACGGCGCACGGAAGCCAGGCCGGCCAGAATGTCCGCATCGGTGAGTGCGAGCACCCGGTCGATGATGGCCTCGGCGCGCGAGATCCCTTGTCCGAGAATCTCTTGGCCGGGCAGAAATAGCCTGGCCGAGACTCTGCGGGCATCCGGCAGCAGCACCACGGTACTGCGCCGGACGAGATCGACGGGATTGGCGGAGTTGGCCACTACCCGGCAAGCGTGAGTCGGCGCGCCTGCTGTTGGGTGGAGATCAGCGCGAGTGTCGACTCGGCGCCCTGGTTCTCGTTGCGGCCGGTGTGCTCGAGTCCGTCGCAGCAGCCGCCGCTGACCGGGTCGATCAGGGCAGTGTCGACATCGTTCGTGCCGCGGAACCACGCTTCACACAGCAGTACCGCATCCTTCCAGTGCTGGTCGCCGGTGTCGTCATAGGCGCGGGCACAAGCGTCCGCCAGGGTCGCGACCTCGATGGGTTGTTGGTCGAAACCGGGCCGGGTTTCGCCGGTCGCCCAGCCGTCGACCGGGGTGACCGATAAGTGGTCACCCGAGGTTTCGATCTCTAGTAGCCAGCGCAGCATCGCGAGCCCGTCGGCATAGACGCGGCCCTGGCCGGGCAGCATCGTGCCGACCGCGAGCAACGCTTCGGCGAGCACCGCGTTGGCATAGTGCAATCGCGGCTCGGGCCAGCGCCAGTCCAGACGGCGGGCCGGCGGGCCGATCGCGGCGGTAGCGGCGGCCAGTAGTTCACGGGCTTGGATGTTTCCTGGCTGGACGCGCAGCACCTCGGCCGCGCCGAGTGCGGCGAAGGCCATTGCCCGAGGGAATGGGGACCGCCCTCGCGCCCCAATGGTGAAGTGCGCCACCGCGACCTGTGCCAGGTCGGGTTTGCGGGCGACGACGGAGCCGAGTGCCCACAGAGCGCGGCCCCAGT